>CALFAK010000150.1 GCA_937948985.1 uncultured Neomegalonema sp.
TGAATACCCCAAGCCGCGACCACCGGACCCAACGGTTGTAAAGCGTCTTCGAAGGACCGTAATCCACTGGAGCATCCCGCCAGCGCAAACCGTTACGATTAACGAAGATGATCCCGCTCAGAACCTTCCGGTCATCAACACACGGCTTGCCATGCGGTCTTGGGAAAAAGGGCCGCAGCCGTGCCAAAGACATTCCAATATCAATAGGTCCTGAACCTAAAGTCATCCGCGATCAGGTTGCCAGTAAAGCGTCAGAATTCACGCAAGTCTTGGCGGGAATTCTGACTCGACTTGATCGAGTATCACTCTATTCCAGCGGAAAGCGCGCATCCTCAAGGAACAGCTTCGGCTTCTTGCGTCCCTGCCATTCGTCAATCTGCAAGCGCCCGGCGATATCGAGGCGACGGTCGCGGTTTTCCATGATAGCAGGGCCAAGCTCGCTCTGAAATGCGCGGAAGGCGATGCAATCCAGCCGCCCGCCATCCGAAATCGTCAGTGACAGATGCCCGTCGCCCACCTCGCGCGCCCGCTCGATACGCACATTCGGGAAGACAAAGCGCGGCGCGGGGGAGCCTGCCCCGAACGGCCCCGCCTGCTCAAGCAAACCGCACAGATCCAGCGTCGCCCCGCGCGGGGAAAGCGCGCCGTCGAGCGTCAGACTGCGCGGGCCGATGCTGTCCGCGCCCTGCTTGCACAGCGCCGCATCAATCCACGCCATCGCCTCGTCCAATTTGCCTTGCTCAATCGTCAGCCCCGCCGCCAGCTTATGCCCGCCGCCCTTGAGCAGCAGCCCTTCGCGGACGCAGCCATGGATTGTGCGGCCCAGATCAACCCCCGTGACCGAGCGGCCCGATCCTTTGCCCTCACCATCCGCAAAGCCGATCACAATGGCCGGACGGTTAAAGCGTTCTTTCAGACGGCTCGCCACGATCCCGACCACGCCCGGATGCCAGCCCTCGCCGGCGGCCCAGACCAAGCCACCCTCAATTCCGCGCGCCTCCACCTGTTCAATCGCGGCAAGCTGCACCTGCGCCTCGATCTCGCGGCGGTCGCTGTTGTATTGGTCCAGCATTGCGGCTAAACGCGCCGCTTCCTCAGGCTCGTTACAGGCCAGCAGACGCGCGCCCATATCCGCTTCGCCGATCCGCCCGCCCGCATTGACGCGGGGGCCGAGCAGAAAGCCGAGGTGGAACGCCGTCGGCGCGGCATCCATCCGCGCGACATCCGCCAAAGCGGCAATTCCGACATTGCGCCGCTGGTGCATCACGCTCAGACCTTGCCTCACAAAGGCGCGGTTCAGCCCGTGCAGCGGCGCAACATCGGCCACCGTCGCCAGCGCCACTAGATCAAGCCATTGCCGCAGGTCCGGCTCCTTCCCGCCGGGAAAGTCAGGCCGCAGCGCGCGGTTCGTCGCGGCAAGCAGCAGAAAAACAACCCCCGCCGCGCACAGCTGCGGCAAGCCGGAATCGTCATCATGGCGGTTGGGGTTCACAATGGCGGTGCAGTCGGGCAGCGTCTCACCCGCGATGTGGTGATCGGCAACAATCACATCCGAGCCTTCGGCAACAGCGGCAGCAATCGGGCCGTGGCTGAGGGTTCCACAATCGACGCAGATGATCAGCGAATGATCCTTCCCCAGCGCACTCATCGCCGCGTCGTTGGGGCCATAGCCCTCGTCGATCCGGTCGGGAATATGCACCCCCGCCCGCAAACCCATCGCATTCAGCCAGCGTTGCAGCAAGGCAACGGACGAGCCGCCATCGACATCATAATCTCCGAACACCGCGATCTTCTCGCCATCGCGCACAGCCCGCGCAAGGCGGTCGGCGGCAACGTCCATGTCGATGAGTGAGGAAGGGTCGGGCATCATCTCGCGCAGGGTGGGCGCAAGATATTGCTTGGCGTCGTCAATCCCGACACCCCGAGCAGCCAGCACACGGCCTACGATCTCAGGCAAGCCGTGCCTTTGCGCAATCGTCAGTCCCGTACGCTCAATCTCGGCGTTGGGCAGGTGCCATGTCCGCCCTGTCAGCGAGCGCCGTTGATCATCTAAGGGCATCGCTGTCATGGTCACATTGCCCCGCACTCTATAACCAAGAGATTAGTTTCCGTCCGGCTTGTCACCCCCAGACTTGCTCAGCACAAGCAATGCGCCGTGTAGAGGGGTCCGGTTCAGTTGGAAATTCCGCACTGGATATCGGGACAAGTCCGATAATGACATTGGTATCATAGAAACTCAGTGGTGGCCGTCGGAACCGTGATGACCACCGCCGACAACCTCGCCGTCAACGATCAGCTTGCCGTCCCAAAAGCGCCCGACCAGAATGCCGATGATGAACGCGCCGAGCATGGCGATGATAAACCAAAGAAATCCGAGCATTGTCATGGGCTTAGTCCTTAACCGGGCTGCGATAGATGAGACGGCGGAGCGAACGGGTGCGCGAGCGCATCAGCATCGTTTCGGTTTCAACATACCCGCCGCTGCGGCGCAGACCTTTAACAATCGAGCCGTCGGTTACGCCTGTTGCCGCAAAGATCACATCGCCTTGCACCATATCATCACGGGTATATATGCGGTCGAAATCGGTAATGCCGGCCTTGGCCGCACGGCCCCGCTCGTCATCATTGCGAAACAACAAGCGGCCCTGAATCTGGCCACCCATGCATTTCAGCGCGGATGCCGCCAGCACGCCCTCCGGCGCGCCGCCCGATCCCATATACATATCGATGCCCGTCACATCGGGTTCCGCACAGTGAATCACACCCGCCACATCGCCATCGGTGATCAGCCGGATCGCGGCACCCGTCTCACGCAGTTCAAGCAGCGTTTCGTGGTGGCGAGGGCGTTCCAACATACAGACTGTGATATCGCTTGGCTTACAGCCTTTGGCCTTGGCCAGCGCCTCAACCCGCTCGGTCGGCGTCATATCAAGCGTCACGAGATTCGGCTCAAAACCGGGGCCGATCGCCAGCTTGTCCATGTAGACATCAGGCGCGTGCAGCATCGACCCGCGCGCACCCATCGAAATGACGGCCAGCGCGTTGGGCATGGCTTTCGCGGTCAGGGTCGTTCCCTCCAGCGGATCAAGCGCGATATCCACCTCGGGCGCACCCTCGATACGGCTGCCGACTTCCTCGCCGATATACAGCATCGGCGCTTCATCGCGTTCGCCCTCGCCGATGACAACCACACCCGCGATATCGAGCATGTTCAACTGCGTGCGCATGGCATCGACAGCGGCCTGGTCGGCGGCTTTCTCGTCACCGCGCCCGATCAGCTTGGCGGAGGCGATAGCGGCGGCTTCACTGACACGGGCCAGACCGAGGGACAGCATTCTGTCCTTGAAATCATGCTCCGGGCTGAGTGCTTCAGTCATGCGGATTTATCCCACTTTCAAATTCTAAAATATGCGCCGTACCGCCTTCCTATGGGCGAAAACGCGGTTTGTTGCAAGAGACGGCTTCGGTTCAAGTCGGTCATCACTTGGCAGGAAAATCATTACCAAAAGTCGTCCAACATTTTGAAAGTGTCATCGTCGGACTTGTTCCGGCACTCCGGTGCCGGCGGCAACGCTGTTCTGGATTGCCGGAACAAGTCCGGCAATGACGGCTCTTTTGGCCTTTACACCCCCACAATCCGCATCGATACAGGCGGCGCGAGTGATACGTCGAGTGACGCGATATTGGCCTTCGCCCGATCCACTGCGGCCAGCGTCGTGCTGTGCGTTACAATCGTCACGGGGGCCATGTCGCCCGTGTGGTCGTGCTGTCGCATACGGTGAATCGAAATCCCCTCCTTGCCCAGCGCTGCCGCCACCGCCGCCAGCGTGCCCGGTTGATCTTTCAGCGAAACACGCATGTAAAACGCGCCTTCGTCGGCGGCGGGATCCGTGCTCGCGGTGGCCAGGTCACCTACCGGAAGGCCGAAGGTTGGCGGACAATTGCCACGCGCCGCATCGACCACATCGGCAAGCACCGCGCTCGCCGTGGCATAACCGCCCGCGCCGGGTCCGGTCAGCATCGCCGCACCGATGGCATCGCCCTCGATCAGCACCGCATTCGTGACGCCCGTGATCTTGCCAAGGGGAGAATTGGTGGGGGTCAGGCACGGGCGCACCCGTTGCGAGACACCCGCATCCGTGCGCTCGGCCACGCCCAGCAAGCGAATACGATAGCCCATATCTGCGGCAGCCTCGATATCCTCTGCCGAAACATTTTCGATCCCGTCGATCTGTACCGCATCGAAATTAATCTGCTGTCCGAAGGCAATCGCGGCCATAATCGCCAGCTTGTGCGCGGCATCGAACCCGCCCACATCCGCCGTCGGGTCGGTCTCCGCGTAGCCCAGCGCCTGCGCGTCGGCCAGCACACCCGCAAAGGCCGCGCCCGTGGTTTCCATCTCGGTCAAGATGTAGTTGCAGGTTCCGTTCAGGATGCCGCTGACCCGCGTGACCCCGTTTCCGGCCATGCCCTCACGCAGCGCCTTGATCGCGGGGATACCGCCCGCCACCGCAGGCTCGAAATGCAGCGATGCGCCCTTCGTTTCCTCGGCCAGCTTCGACAACGCCGCGCCGTGATGGGCGACCAGCGCCTTGTTCGCCGTGACGACAGCCTTGCCGGACGCCAGTGCCGCCTCGACGGAGGCTTTGGCCACGCCTTCCGAGCCGCCGATCATCTCGATGAACATATCGATGCCGTTGCTTTTGGCCAGCGCCACAGGATCGTCAAACCACTCGAACGCGGCCAGATCAACGCCGCGATCCTTGGCCCGATCACGCGCGTTGATGCCCGTCACCTTCAGGGGCCGCCCCGCCCGCGCCGAAATCCGAGCGTTCTCGTTGACGAGCAGTTGCAGGGTGGACGCACCAACAGTGCCAAGCCCTGCAATGCCGATCTTATAGGGTTCACTCATTCCGCTGCCTCCACTGCCGATGCGGCCTCGTAGCGGGCCAGTACATCGTCCACATTTTCCATCATCTTCTTCACACTGCGCGCGGCCTGACGGATGCGTTGTTCATTCTCCACGAGAGCCACACGGATGAAGCCCTCGCCATATTCACCGAAACCCACCCCCGGCGAGACGGCCACATCCGCCTCAGACAGCATAATCTTCGCAAACCCCATTGAGCCGAGATGCGCGAAGGGTTCGGGCACACGCGACCATGCGAACATCGTCGCTGGGGGCGGGGGAATGTCCCAGCCCGCACGGCCCATCGCTTCGACCATCGTATCGCGGCGGTCCTGGTATATCTGGCGAATTTCGCCGATGCAGTCCTGAGGGCCGTTCAACGCGGCGCTCGCAGCGACCTGGATCGGAGTAAATGCGCCGTAGTCGAGATAACTTTTGATCCGTGTCAGCGCACCGATCAGGTGGTGATTGCCCACCGCAAAGCCCATGCGCCAGCCCGGCATCGCGTAAGTTTTCGACAGCGAGGTAAATTCCACCGCCACATCCTTCGCGCCCGGCACTTGCAGGATCGACGGGGGCGGGTGGCCGTCGTAATACATCTCCGCGTAAGCCACATCGGACAGCAGCCAAATCTCGTGCTTGCGCGCGAATGCGACCAGATCGATGTAGAAATCCAAGCCGCAGACCAGCGCGGTCGGGTTGGAGGGGAAGTTCACCACAATCGCGGTCGGTTTAGGGACCGAGTGGCGCACGGCACGGTCGAGGGTGGCGATGTATTTCTCGCCATCAAACGTGCCGTCATCCCGCGTCGGAACCGGGATATGCCGCAAAGTGCCGCCCGCGATCATGAAGCCGAAGGCGTGGATCGGGTAGGACGGATTCGGCGCGAGGATCACGTCACCGGGGGCCGAAATCGCCGCCGCGAGGTTTGCCAACCCCTCCTTCGAGCCGAGCGTGGCCACAACCTCAGTATCGGGGTCGAGCGTGACGTTGAAGCGCCGCTCGTAATAGGCGGCTTGGGCCTTGCGCAGACCGGGGATGCCTTTGGACGCGGAATATCGGTGCGTGCGGGTGCGCTGGACCGTCTCAATCAGCTTTTCTACGATATGGGAGGGGGTATCCATGTCGGGATTGCCCATCCCGAAATCGATGACATCATGCCCTTCCGCCCGCAGTTGCGCCTTCATGCGGTTCACTTCCGCAAAGACGTAAGGGGGCAGGCGTTTTACGCGGTAAAAATCGGTGTTCATGGTTGAGTGCCTCTTCTGAGGCGCTTCATATACCGCAGACCTTATGAACGAAATACTTGTTTGCGAATTCCTCACCCTGCACGCGGTGGAACAAAAAACAGCGTTCACAGGTTAATCGGTTGAGGGAGATGCAAATGAACGCCAGATATGAAAATTCGATCCGCATTCTGAGTGATGACACCGGAACGATCGAAGAGCGCATTCTTGCCGCCAAAGACCTTTCCAACACGCCGGATCAAGTGGCAGTTGATGCGTTGAGTGCGGTTCGGGCGCGGGTGCATGAGACGTTCGGCAAAGTGGCGCTGGCGATGATTGCGCTGCCCCGCTACCGTCACCTCAGCGTGGCGGATTTGGCCCCCGTGCTGCTGGAGCCATTGATTCGCGATCGGGTGGCGCTGGCCTCGAAGGGCGATGATAGTGACGCGATGGCGGGCGTGGTGCTGTGGGCGAGTGTTTCGGAAGAGGTGGACGCCAAGATTCGCGAGCAGATTAAGGCCGGCGTTTTCCCCGTGCGCCTGTCGGCGGCGGATTGGACGAGTGGTGAGATCAACTGGCTGCTCGACGTGATTGCGCCCACCCCCGCGCTGGCCACATCGGTGCTGGCCAATATGAAGCAGGTGGTCAAGAGCGGCGAT
>CALFAK010000151.1 GCA_937948985.1 uncultured Neomegalonema sp.
AACACCCTCCGCGCGCGGCCCACACTCATGGTGGCGACGGTGATGCGCGTTGCGTAGAGCCATGTGTTCATCACCTCGAACCCGCCATCAACCTCGCCCAGCACTTGCGCGTCGGGCAGGCGGCAATCCTCGAACCGCAAGATCATGTTTTTGTAGCCGCGATGGCTGACGCTCTCATAACCGTCCGCGATCTCAAACCCGGGCGTCCCCCGATCCACGAGAAATGCGGTGATCCGCTTTTTCGGCCCCTTGGGTGTGTCATCCTCTCCCGTGGCGATGAAGCAGATGATGAAATCCGCATGATCCGCGCCGGAGATAAAGTGTTTCGTCCCGTTGACAACCCAATCGCCGCCGTCGCGCTTTGCGGTGCATTTCATGCCGCGCACGTCGGATCCGGCCCCCGGCTCAGTCATCGCCAACGCATCCATCCGCTCGCCTCTCACGGCAGGCATAAGATAACGCTCAACCTGCTCACCCTCACAGGCCATCAGAATATTCTGCGGGCGCCCGAAAAAGTGGTTCAGCGCCATCGATCCGCGCCCCAATTCCCGCTCGACCAGCGCGAACTCCAGATGCGAAAGGCCCGCCCCGCCCACGCTTTCGGGGAAGTTGCAGGCGTAAAAGCCCAACTCATGTGTCTTACGTTTGATCTCGGCGGCGATTTCAGCGGGAACCTCGCCTGTCCGCTCCACCAACGCCTCGTGCGGATAGATTTCCTCCTCCACAAACCGCCGCACTGTGGAGACGATCATCTCCTGCTCTTCTGTCAGACCGAAATTCATAATCGCGTTGTCCTGAGTTTAGCGCCGATAGGGGGCGCTTTGAAACACCCGTTAGCCTGTAATCGTCCGCGAGCGACTTGTCTTGCCGAAATGCGGCCAAGTTTGTTTTAACCTTTTCGGGTCATGGTTTGCTTGTAAATATCAGGAGAGTAAAGATGGCCAGTGCAAATGCCGTATTGTGGCTTGAAGACCGTAAGGTTCACCACAAAGAAGTCGCGCTGAATGACGTTCTGAAAACCGCAACTGGTGCGTCGAAAAAACACCCGTTCTCGCTGATTGTTGACTTCCGGAAGCTCGCAAAAGGGCCGGGGAAAATGACGTTCCCGGAATATGTTGACTATCGGCTATATGATCGCACGCTTTTTCCTGACGATAATGCGCGTCTGCGGTTTTTGTCTGATAAAATACAATGGTCTCTTTGTTATCAATGCTCTCCGCGCGAGTGGAATGCGGCTACGGATGATAAATGGATATCAGAGTCTTTGTTGAAAGACTCCGGCATACGCACGACGCAGACTTTGGCGGTTGTTGGCGGCGAACCGCGCCAATACGGTAGAACACCGCATCTTTCTTCGCTCGATTCATTTGCGGCGTTTCTTGCGGATCAAAAACTTCCTCTTTACGCCAAGATCAATGGCGGCATTGCGAGTGAAGGGCTGACCCGGATTGTTCCTCTTGGTGATGGGAAATTCGATGTCGTTGGTATGGGCGCGGTCGGCGCGGATGTGTTGTTCCGGTGTTTGAGTGACAGCCCCGGCGCTTACTTGTTGCAGGAAGAATTACTGCATCACGATCAGATGACAGCACTATGCGGCCCGCGCATCGCGACGATCCGGGCGATCAGCTTTGTGATAAAAGGCGAAGTACACACGCCTTATACTTTGCTCAAAATGCCGGCTGGAAATAACGTTGCGGATAATCTCTGGCGTGAAGGCAATATGATTGCGGATCTTAACCGCGATACGGGCGAGATCATGCGCGTTGTGCGTGGTAAAGGCCCGGATACTGAGCTTTTGGAGCATCATCCCGACACCGGGGCGCGGTTGCTTGGCTCAAAGCTGCCTGATTGGCAAGCGGTTAAGCAGCTGGTGCACGATACGGCGCTCCTCTATGCGCCCGTAAAGTACCAATCCCTAGACATTGCGCTCACAAATAATGGCCCGACCATAGTCGAAGTGAACACAGGAAGTTCCTTCACTCTCTCACAAATCGCCAAAGGGGAAGGTTTCCTGTCCGATGAGGTGATTGATCTGTTCAAAAGGGCGGGTGCGAAGATCGACACGTCTAAACTTTGATTGCCTGATTGCTATTTTTCATTGCTGTGATCCGCACACGTGCATCACAGCAATGGAACATTTTCGTCATCCGAAGCCTTCCTCTGATGTGTTGATTGTAAAACGACCATCAGGGCAGGACAGCAAGTGAGCATTCTCCGTCGATATGCCAGTAAATTTGACGATTGGCTTGATCGCCGCAGAATGGAAGACCGCCTCGAGCGGCGATCAACGCGGCTGGGCAAGGCTGGATCACACAATCCGAATTACAGGCTGTCCTCGCCGGGATTGAAAGCGCGCCTGTCGCGTAGGGTTGATATTCAGTGTGCGTCCTACAACGATGTCATCATCTGCGAAGGCAGATGATACAGTCCCGTGCCTTGGAAGATTATCTCTCACACTATCGAATGCAAAAGGGCTTTCGTTGGCGCATCCGAGTGATTAACGTCTCGCGGAAATCTAACCCAGTGAAAGAGGTTCCCCGATGGACGCGCCCGTACCCGGCTTTGATAAATCCAAACTCCCCAGCCGTAATGTCACCGAGGGGCCGGAACGCGCGCCGCATCGCAGCTTTCTCTATGCGATGGGCCTGACCGAAGAAGAAATCCACCGTCCTTTCGTCGGCGTGGCGACCTGCTGGAACGAGGCCGCGCCCTGCAACATGGCGCTCAACCGTCAGGCACAAGCGGTAAAGCTGGGCGTTAAAGAGGCCCACGGCACCCCGCGCGAATTCACCACCATCACCGTCACAGACGGTATCGCGATGGGCCACGAGGGGATGCGCTCTTCGCTGGCCTCGCGTGAGGCAATCGCCGATACCGTTGAGTTGACCATGCGCGGCCATGCCTATGATGCGATTGTCGGCCTTGCAGGCTGCGACAAGTCGCTGCCGGGTATGATGATGGCAATGACGCGCCTGAACGTGCCGGGCGTGTTCGTCTATGGCGGCTCTATTCTGCCGGGTCGGCATAATGGCAAGGACGTGACCGTTCAGGACGTGTTTGAAGCCGTGGGCCAGCATCAGGCGGGCAATATGTCCACCTGCGAGTTGGAAAAACTCGAAGCGGTGGCTTGCCCGACAGCGGGCGCTTGTGGCGGTCAGTTTACCGCGAACACGATGGCCTGTGTGTCCGAGGCCATCGGCCTCGCGCTGCCGTATTCCAGCGGTGCACCGGCTGTGTATGAGAGCCGCGATTCTTACTGCGTCGGCGCGGGCCAAGCGGTGATGAACCTGCTTGCGCTGGGCATCCGGCCCCGTGACATCGTCACGCGTAAATCACTTGAAAACGCAGCGCGGATTGTGGCTTGTACGGGTGGTTCGACCAACGCGGGTCTCCACTTGCCCGCGATTGCGCATGAGGCCGGCATCGATTTCGACTTGCTCGATGTCTGTGAGATTTTCAAATCGACACCTTACTTCGTCGATCTCAAACCTGGTGGTCAGTACGTGGCCAAAGACCTCTACGATGCGGGCGGCGTGCCGCTGGTGATGAAGCAGCTTCTCAAAGCGGGCCTCCTGCATGGCGATTGCATCACCGTCACTGGCAAAACCATTGCCGAAAACCTTGAGGGCGTGCCAGAAGCTCCCGATGGCAAGGTGGTCTATCCGGTCGAAACACCGCTGACCGAAACGGGCGGTGTGGTTGGCCTGCAAGGCAATCTCGCCCCCGATGGCGCAATCGTAAAAGTCGCCGGAATGAGTGCTGAGGAACAGGTTTTCTCCGGCCCCGCCCGCGTCTTTGAATGCGAAGAAGAGGCGTTTGAGGCGGTAAAAGCCCGCACTTACAAGGAGGGCGAAGTCCTCGTCATCCGTAACGAGGGCGCAAAAGGCGGCCCCGGTATGCGCGAAATGCTCTCGACCACGGCGGCGTTGTCAGGGCAGGGCATGGGCAAGAAAGTCGCGCTGATCACCGATGGCCGTTTCTCCGGCGCAACGCGCGGTTTCTGCGTCGGCCATGTCGGACCGGAAGCGGCGGTTGGCGGCCCGATCGCGCTCGTGCAAAATGGCGATATCATCACCATCAACGCAATCACGGGCGAGATGTCGGTCGATGTTTCCGATGCTGACATGGCCAAACGCCGCGAAGCATGGACGGGGCCACGCGAGACGATTTACGGCTCCGGCGCGCTGTGGAAATACGCCCAGCTCGTCGGTTCAACCCGTCTCGGCGCTGTCACACACCCCGGCGCACGTGAAGCCCGCCACGTCTACGCGGATTTGTAGACAGCGTTGCACGGGAGTCGCACTTTGGAAATCGACAACCCGTAAGTGCCGAATCTGACTCACAAATTTATGAAAGAGCGCCACCGAAACGGGCGCTCTTTTTCGTATCTTAGGCTGTGGATAAAAATGTAATTTCTCAAGAAAGAAGTATATCTCACAGTTTATAAACATTTTTCTGGATTTTTGATTCGAAATGATTCATGGTCTTTCCAAACTCCAAAGGGAGAGAGCAGATGAAATTACTCCAAACAGCGGCCATCAGCGCGCTCTTGCTCGCCGGATGCGCACCCTATCAACACGGTCACTTTGCGAAAGATGCGTCTTTCGTCAGCAAAGGTGGTGAGGCACCGGGAACACCCGTGCTCATCAACACCAAAATCGACCCGTATTACCAAGCGGCGGTTTCTGGTGGTCATCACGTCCCGTCCGTGCAGCATGTCAGCCACGGCCCGGTCAATACTTGCGGCGTGAGTGCCGGATGTGCGGTCCCGGCAAGTTATTCGGAGCCGGTTTTTGCCGCTCCCGCACCGATACACGCTGCGCCCATCCACAGCGCGCCGATCCATTCGGCACCGATTCACAGCGCGCCCATCTACTCGGCTCCTGTGCACAGCGCGCCTGTACACGGCCCGACGCTGCATGTTGAACAGCCGTATCAGCACCCGCCCGTACATCACATCACCGAGGCGGCCCCGATCCATGTGCCCGCGCCGATACATCCGCCCGTTCAAATCCAACCGGCCAGCATCTCAGAGCCAATTGGCCTTCAATACGCGGCGGCTCCTCATATCCAACAGCCTATCGTTGCGGCAACCACAGTGAGCGCCCCTCCTGAAGTCATCAGGGCGCCCACCGTGTATGCACCACCGGAAGTCATCAACATGCCACCTGTTTATCTGCGTGCGCAGGGCATTCAGGCGCAACCGTTCCCTGACCCGCCCTATCCCGGTCAGCAGGCTTTCGCTGGCGGCTTCCCGCAAGTCCCTAACTTCGGTATCCCGCAAGGCGGCGCGCCATACGGTCCGCCACCACCCCCGTTCGGTGCGCAACCCGCGAATGCCCGGACCGGCGGTTGTGTAACGACCTGCGGTGGCACGACCTACTAGAACGGCCTGTTCCGCAGGACGTCCTGCTCATGGCATGAGATGTCGCGCATGAGCACAGAAATTCCCGACGGCCTTGATCTCATGGGCCGTTGACACAACTTCCGCAAACTTTACGACGGCGTCTTCGGATGCCGTCTTTTTTGTTTGAGGGCTTTTCGTTGCAGTTAAGCCTTTTGAGACGCTACCTGAATATTCTCCTGACAAATTGAATCGGTCTGGAGAGTCATAATGCGTAACATCGCCCTTGTCGGTGCAGGTTTCATTGCGGATGCGCACCTGACCGCGCTTGCCGGAGTGAAAAATGTTCGCGTCTCCGCCGTGGTTGATCCCAGCGCTGACAGGGCGGAAAGCCTCGCCCGTCGTGCGGGTGGGGCAAAGGTTTATGCGTCCGTGGACGCCATGCTTGCCGATGCCAAACCGGATGCCGCGCATGTTCTGACCCCGCCGCCGCTGCACCGTGCCACCGCTGAACCGCTTCTGAAAGCGGGTGTGCATGTCTTGCTCGAAAAGCCGATGGCTGAAACCGCCGAAGATTCCCAAGCCCTGATCGATGCCGCCACGGCCAGCGGCGCGGCGTTGAAGGTCAACCACAACTTCGTCTTCCATCCGGCCTTCCAACGCTTGATGGAAGCTGTCAAAACGGGCCGCTACGGTCCGGTGCGCGCGGTGCAAATGCGCTACGCGGCCCCCCTGCGCCAGATGACCGCCCGCCAGTTCGGCCACTGGATGTTCGACAGCCCCCGCAACCTGCTGCTTGAGCAAGCCGTCCACCCGCTTTCCCTGATCGACGCACTGATTGGCAGTCCCGAACTCGTCGCCGCCACGCCGGAGCCTTTCGCCAAACCCGCCCCCGGCATCGAAATCGCTAACCGCTGGTCGCTCGCTCTGCGCTCCGATAAGGCCGAGGCCCAGCTGCAACTTATTCTAGGCGCGAATTACCCGTCCTGGAGCATCTCGGTCCTGTGCGATGACGGTGTCATTGATGTTGAGATGTTTGAGAACCGCGTCACCGAACGCGGCGCAGGCTCGGAAATTGTCCCGATCGATCACGCCAAGCGCAGCTTCAAAGTCGCACGCGGCGCGGCCAAAGATGCCGCGCGTGGCCTTGGCAGCTATACGGCGGAACTCCTGCGGTTCGGCGGCAAGTCCGATGGCTTCAACCGCTCAATGGGCGGCTCGGTCGCGCAATTCCATACCGAGCTGACGGCTTTTGAAAAGGGCGGCCCGCGCCCCTCTGGCGAGACGGGCCGCGATCTGGTTGCCTTGTGCGAAGGCACCGCCGCCAAAGCGCCAACCAAACCGATTCCCGCTGTTGCCAAGCCCGGCGCGAATGCCGCGTTTGATGTGGCTGTTCTGGGCGGCACAGGTTTCATAGGCCAACACCTCACCCGCGCGCTTCTGGCCAAAGGCAAGCGTGTGGCCGTCATGGCCCGAACAACCCGCAACCTTGCGGACCTGTTCCACGATCCGAATGTCGGCGTTTTCTCCGGTTCGATCAGCGATGCGGAAGCGGTCGCGAATGTCGTCTCCCGCGCCCCGCAAGTCGTTAACCTCGCCCATGGTGGCGGCGGTGCAACCCGCGAAGCGATCACGGCGGCGATGGTCGGCGGCGCGGAAACCGTGGCCAAAGCCTGCATTGACGCGGGGTCCGAGCGCCTGATTTTCGTCAGCTCCTCCGCCGCGCTCTACCTCGGCGACGCCAAAGGCAAACTCAACCACAATGACGGTCCCGATCCGCAGCCCGAAGCACGCGGCGATTACGGCTACGCCAAAGTTATGGCCGAAGAGGCCATGCTGCGTCTGCACAGCGAAAACAAACTACCCGTGTCCATACTGCGCCCCGCTGTTGTGGTGGGCGAGGGCACATCGCCGTTCCACTCGGCTCTCGGCGCGTTCAACACCGAAACCCACTGTGTCGGCTGGAGCAAAGGTGTCACCCCGCTGCCCTTCGTCTTGGGCGAAGACGTGGCCGAAGCCATCATCCGCAGCCTCGAGGTTCCGGTCGACACCGTCGCCGGCAAAGCGCTCAACCTTGTCGGTGATGTCCGCTGGACCGCAAAGAAATACATGAGTGAACTGGCCGACGCCACGGGCCGCCCGCTCTACTACCACCCCAACGGTGATGCCTCGCTGGCGGGTATGGAATGGCTTAAATGGGCGGCAAAGCGCGTTTCGGGCCGAAAGGGTGTGCCAACGCCGTCAAAACGCGATCTGCGCTCGCGCGGGATGCTCAGTGCAATCGATACGACGGCGGAGAAGGAAATCCTCGGTTGGTCGCCATGCGCAGATGAAGACGTATTCCGCGAGCGCGCAATCAAGGTTCACGCGACATCGTGAGTGCGCCGATTCATGTTCTTTGGGCCTTCTCCAGCTTCGCGCTGGGGGGGCCGCAACGCCGCTTTCTGACACTGGCCGCCGCGCTGGGTCCGCAATACCGCCATTCCGTATTCGCGATGGACGGGAACTATGCGGCTGCCGAGGCTGCCGACGAGACGATTCCGCTGACGTTACTCAATGCCGGGATCGAAAAAGGCGGCTTCATTTCGCGCGCCAATATCGGCGTCATGCGCGGATTGATCGACGATTGCAAACCGGACGTTTTGGCGACGACGAACTGGGGTGCGATTGAATGGTTCATGGCCAACCGTGGCCGCGCCGCACTGCCGCACTTACATTTCGAGGACGGATTTGGTCCTGACGAACGGCCCGATGCGCAAAACCCGAAGCGGGTTTGGATGCGCCGTGTTCTCTTTCGCAGCCGTAAAGCCCAGTTTATCGCACCATCGCAGGTTTTGAGCGATGTTTACGAGACGGTTTGGAAGGTTCACCCCCGCAGGGTGTCGCTGATCCCGAATGGCGTGGATTGCGGTGCTTTTTCGACCGGGCATCGCCCTGTTGATCATAAAGTGATGATCGGCACCGTCGCGGCGCTGCGCGCTGAAAAGCGGATTGATCGCCTCATCGACGCTTTTGCAAAGGCAAAATTGTCCGATGCGGAACTGATGATCGTTGGTGATGGCCCTGAACGTGCGCCCCTCGAAGCGCAAGCGCAGACCCTCAACATCCGCGCCCATTTTGTTGGCGCACAAGATGATGTTGCGTCGTTCCTGCGCCGCATGGATATTTTCGCCATGAGTTCGGATACCGAGCAAATGCCGATTTCACTGGTCGAGGCGATGGCGGCGGGCCTGCCCGTCGTGGCCACCGATGTGGGCGACACGATGCGCATGGTCTGCGTGGCCAATACGCCTTTTGTGGCACCCCTTGATGCGCAAATCTTGGGTAATAATATGCGCGACCTCGCCTCCAACCCGGCACTTCGTCTTGAGCTGGGTGACGCGAACGCTCAAAAAGCGCGGGCGGAGTATGATCTCGACACGATGGTCGCGCGCTACGACACGGTTTTTCGTAACATGGTGGCGGGCGTATCTCAGAGCGACAAGCGGCACCAAACCGGGACGTGATCGGAGGGTTTCTCCCAGTCGCGGGTGTCGCGGTCAATGCCAGTCGCCTCTAATAAGTCCGCCGCTTGCGGGCTTAGCAGGATGTGGTCAATGCGAATGCCCTTGTTTTTCGGCCATGCTCCCGCCTGATAATCCCAGAACGTGAACTTTTCGCCCACCGGATCGGTCGCACGGATCGCGTCGGTCCAGCCTTGCGCACACAGGTGCCTGAACGCCTCACGGGTTTCCTGCCGGAACAGCGCATCCTCGGCCCATGCCGCCGGATCATGCACATCTTCGACTTGCGGGATCACATTGTAGTCTCCCAACATCGCCACAGGCTCCTCACGTGCCAGCAGCTCCGCAGCATAAACCCGCATCCGCTCCATCCATGCCAGCTTGTAGTCATATTTCGGCCCCGGCACGGGGTTGCCGTTCGGCTGGTACAGACCACAGAATGTCAGCGCGGTTTGCTCACCCGACACCGTCGCTTCAATCCACCGCGCCTGCTCGTCGCTGTCATCACCTGGTAACCCGCGCGACACG
Source organism: uncultured Neomegalonema sp. (assembly GCA_937948985.1). Taxonomy (GTDB): domain Bacteria; phylum Pseudomonadota; class Alphaproteobacteria; order Rhodobacterales; family Rhodobacteraceae; genus JAHDDY01. The sequence goes on from CALFAK010000151.1 coordinate 9,376, forward strand.
CTTTCCAGCGGCAGTTTCGACAGGATCGCGACCCCATTAAACCCTTTCTGGCCGTGCGTTTCGACGTTATAGCCAAGGTCTTCAAACAATGTGCGCGGAAAGCCCTCATCGACGGATTTGATCTCCTGCAAGACCACAACATCCGGGGCCGATTGCTTCAGCCATTCCGGCACCACCTCAATCCGCGCCTTGATCCCGTTGATATTCCAGCTTGCCAGTTTCAAAGCGCCGCTCCTTGCAGATTTCGCTCTCAATTACAGTCATTCGCGATCATGTTGAGCCATAAAACGCCAGAATTGATGCAGCTCTTGGCGGGAATTGTGACTTAACTTGATCGCGCATGACTATCAAGCGCCGGATCAATGCTGTTAATGGAGTGCATATGCTTATGAGAGCACCACGGGCCGCTGAAGATGGAAGGAACAGGCTATGAAATCCGCATGGTGCCACGCGCTTGGTTTGCTTGCCGTTCTGTCCTCTCCGGCACTGGCGCAGGTTCAGGCCGGCTGCACCGATGACGCCATGCTTGTGTTCGATGCTTCGGGATCAATGGCGATCTCAGGCGATCGCACAAAACCGCTTCCCCGCATTGTCGAGGCCCGTGCCGCTTTGCGTGATATCCTGCCCCGGATCACCCCTTTCCGGCAGATGGGCCTGATCATCTACGGCCCCGGTCAGCGCGAAAAATGCAAAAATATCATGCTACATTTCCGGCCTTCTCCCGATGCCGCCCCGAAAATTTCATCGATTGTCGATGACCTCGCGCCGGAGGGCAGCACGCCGTTGACCGATGCCGTTCGTCAGGCGGCGTCTGCACTGCAAAACACGCGCGGTGATGTGGTGCTGGTGACCGACGGCCATGAAACCTGCGGCGGTTCTCCCTGCGCTCTCGCGGCTGAGCTGGCGCATACGGATATCACCGTGCACGTCATCGGCTTTCGCGTGCGCGATGCCGCCTTTGAGTGGCAGAGCGAGCGCGGCTTTGATATCCGCAATCACCAAACCACGGCCCGCTGTCTCGCTGATAAGACCGGCGGCGATTACGTCCCCGCCGAAACCGCGGATGATCTGGTCGAGGCGCTGCGTCAGGTGCTGGCCTGTCCCTCTGTCGGGTAAGCCGCTCTACCGCCCGATGGCCCCGTGATAGAAAAACAGGCCCAATCCAAAGGTAAACACCAACCCGCCCGCGATCCAATGCAGGATAAACACCGCCGGAAACTGATGCCGCACATACAGCCGCGCCATCAGTATACCGCCAAAAAACGTCGCCAGCGGCGCAATCCAGTTCTGGAAAAACAAATGCGCCGCGCCGAAAACAAGCGCGTTCACCAAAATACGCACACGCTCAGATGCGAACAGCCCGCCATAGCGGATAAAAAACAAAGGCCTGAAAATGATCTCCTGCCCCAGCACCGAGAACCACGGATAAAGCGCCAATATCGCCAGCCACATTTGCGGCCTCTCGCGCGGCATGATCAAAAACCGCTCCGGCACGAGCCACAGCGTCAGCGCACCCAGCACCACCGCTGTCAGCGCACTCATCCATAAAATCTCACCCCACGCCCCGCGCAGGCTCGATAAATCCCACAGTGACCGCCACCGGAACCCGTCGGTAAAGTGCAACAGCACCAACCCTATCAGCATCGTAGTCGCAATTGCCGCATAGAGATTCACGTAAGGCAAAAAGAAATACAACGCTATCGGGGAAGCCACATAAATCGCGGTAAATTCGACCCACAGGCGCGTGCGCCCCGGCGCTACCCCGCTCACGCGCCGAACACGCCTTCCAGAACGCCCAGCGTGATGATCCGGTTGGTGATCAGGTAATAGACGATCCCGGTGATAATCGCCGAGATAACCGTCGCCCCGATTGCCTTGATTTTCAAATTGGCTTTCGCGGGCGCACCGCGCATCGCCCCTTGCGGAATATCAGTTCCCGCATCCTCCTGGCTTTGAATGCGCATCGGCAACAGGCAATAAAGCGCCAAAAACCAGGTCACGGCGAAAATCACAAAAGCGGAGACGATGTTCATGCCTGCTCCAATTCAACGAGGGCGCCGTTAAAGTCTTTCGGGTGTAAGAAAAGCACAGGCTTGCCATGCGCACCGATCTTCGGCTCGCCGCTGCCCAAAATGCGCGCGCCTTGTTCAACAAGCCGATCCCGCGCCACGAGGATATCATCCACCTCATAACAGATGTGATGAATGCCCCCCGCCGGATTCTTCTCCAAAAAACCCGCAATCGGCGAATTTTCGCCCAGCGGGTACAGGAATTCGATCTTCGTGTTCGGCAACTCGACAAAAACGACCGTCACCCCGTGATCCGGTTCGTCCTGAGGCGCGCCGACATTGGCCCCCAACGCATCGCGGTATTGCGCACAGGCGGCATCAAGGTCAGGGACGGCGATTGCAACGTGATTGAGGCGACCGATCATCAGGCTCTCCACAGAAAATTTGATGTGTTCTCTTAATCGGACGGCGCGCATCCGACAACTGCATGAATGCCACAGGGGAGGGGTCTTTCCTGTGGATAACTTTGCCCGTTAACGGGCTAAATGCCGCCCATTAACGAATTCAACATGAAGTACATCCTGTAGAGTCTTCAAGAATCGACATTTTTTCTGATTGAAGATCAAAAAATATGTTGCACGATTCACCATGATTCGCCTATCGTGAGTTTGCATGTTGTGAGGGCAAAACCCTCGGAACGCCAAAAAACGCCCTATGACGAACAAAAAACCTATCGAGCAATCAGGGCGAACAGATTTGAAAGAGGAGCAGGTTATGTCACTGCCAACATGGACACGTAAATCACCACGCACCGCGTCAGTTGCGGCTGCAATCTCCGCTCTGGCGCTTATGGCTGCCGGTTCGGCATCCTTCGCAGATGAAAAAGCAAAAGACTGGACGCAAGCTCAGGCGCAAAGCGGCTACGCACAGCAGCTTTACGGTCAACAGGGCTACGGCGCACCGCAGGGCTATGCCGCACAACAGCAGGGTTACTGGAGCGCACCGCTTGCCAATCCTTACGGCAAACAAGATAAAGCTGCGGCACCGCAATCTTATGCAACGACCGCCGGCTACCCGTCGGCCTACGCGGGTTACGGCGCGGTTGCGGCATCCGCTTATGCGCAAGCGCCCGCCTCAGTCGTTGGTTATGGCCAGCCTGTAGTTGAAGGTTACGCGCCACGTCCACCACACACAGGTGTTCCTGTTCCCGCGGGCTACGCCGCGCAAATCGGCGGCTTTGCGCCGGGCTACGCGGTTCCAGGCGCGACAGGCGTTCCCGCATACGGTGCTGATCCTTACGCGGCATTCCCCGCTTACGGTTATTCGCCATTCGGTTACGCTCCTGCTGAGCCAGTATACGCTCCCGCAGAACGCGCTGGTGCAACCGCTCCTGCGGCTCCGGCTCCTGTAGCATCGACACCTGTTGCGGCGGCTCCTGCTCCTGCGGCACCTGTTGTTGAGCCTGCGAACGCGACCACAGGGTCAACGACTTCGGGTTACAGTTACGAGGCCACTTCGGGCAGCAGCACTTATGTGGGCAGCACGACCGAGCTGAGCCGCGACCCCTACACCGCGATCACAACCCCGGCACCTGCTCAGGCTTACCAAACTTACACCGCACCTGCGGCACAGGCTCAGCAGCCTGCTTATCAGGTTCAGCAGCCTGCTTATCAGGCTCAGCAGCCTGCTTATCAGGCGCATACGCCAAGCTACACGCAATACGAACAGGCTGCTCCGGCTCCTGCACCCGTACCTGCGCCAAGCTATGAAGCATACCAAGCGGCTCCGGCACCAGCGCCTACGCCCACCTATGAGTATGCTGCACCAACAACGGCTCCTGCTGATTATGTCGATCTCGGCACCAGCGGCGCGCTCGTGACGACGGCACCTGCTCAGGCTTACGAAAGCTATGTTCAGCCTGGACCACGCAGCGGTCATATGGTTCAGGTCGCGGCATTCCGCGATGCAAACCGTGCAAACGGCCTGGTCGATAAACTGCGCTCCGCCGGCGAAGATGCTTTCGCTGTTGAAGCGCTGGTTCGTGGCAAAACCTTCTATCGCGTTCGTGTAACGGGCGGCAGCAAAGGCGCGGCACGCGAAGCACGCAACCGCGTTCGCAACCTTGGCTACTACGAAGCGACCATCGTTAAAGGGTGATCCTTCGCCTTAAAAACGCACTTAGCGTCTAACACGCGAATCGTTTAAGCTATAGCCGCGCCCTGAAACGGGCGCGGTTTTTTTATGCGAGGTTTTCTGATGGTCCGTCGTTTCATCGCCCTGTTCTGCCTGACCGCAACGCTGCTGAGCGCCCCTGTCCGCGCCGAACAGTTCGCCACACAAGCGCGGAATGCCATACTGGTCGATGTCACCTCCGGCGCGATCCTGCTTGAAAAGAACGCCGACGCCGCCATCCCGCCCGCCTCAATGTCAAAATTGATGACGGTGAACATGGTCTTTGAAGCCCTCGCCACCGGACGGCTGTCGCTTGATGATGACTTCGTCGTCAGCGAAAAAGCGTGGAAAAAAGGCGGCTCGAAGATGTTCGTCAAAGTCGGCGACCGCATCAGCGTCGGCAACCTGCTGCGTGGCATCATCGTGCAATCGGGTAACGACGCTTGCATCGTTATCGCGGAAGGGCTGGCCGGATCAGAAGAAGAATTCGCCCGCCGCATGACCGCCCGTGCGGTTGAGCTTGGTCTGGAAAACTCCACCTTCCGCAACGCCACGGGCTGGCCGGACGAGGGCCACCGCATGTCAGTGCGCGACCTTGCGGGTCTTGGCCAGATCATCATCGAACAATACCCGCAGCTTTACCCGATCTACTCCGAGCGCAGTTTCTCGTGGGAAGGCATCACCCAGAACAACCGAAACCCGCTCCTCGGTATGGATCTTGGTGCCGATGGTCTGAAAACCGGGCACACGGAGGAGGCCGGATATGGTCTCGTCGGCTCTGCGGTGAAAGATGGTCGCCGCCTCATCCTCGTTATCGCCGGATTGCCGACCGCGACTGAGCGTTCCATTGAGGCAGAACGTCTTCTCCGCTGGGGTTTCCGCGAGTTTGAAACGCAGGAAATGCTGGGTGAGGGCGAGGAAGTCGGCGAGGCATCCGTCTGGATCGGTGCTGAATCGAGCGTTCCCCTCGTGACCAAAGGCCCGGTCGTAATGACCACGCCCTACGGTGCGCTCAAAAAGGTAAAGGGCGAGATCGTCTATGAGGGACCAATTGAAGCCCCGATCGATGCGGGTCAGGAGATCGCCATGCTGCGCCTTTCCGCCCCGAATATAACCCCCGTCGAAGTTCCACTTTACGCCGGCAAAGCCATCCCGCGCGGTGGTTTGGGCGAGAAGATGAAGGCGGGCGCGCTCTACCTGATTGAAAGTGGTCTGTCCGCCTTGGCCGGCAAGCCGGAAGAATCGACAGAACAATGACCCCGCGCGGTCGTTTTATCACCATCGAAGGCGGGGAGGGGACAGGGAAATCGACCCTCATCACCGGACTGCGCGCCCGTCCGGCACTCGCAAATGCCGTCTTCACCCGCGAACCGGGTGGGTCCGCCGGGGCCGAGGAGATTCGCGGTTTGCTGGTGACAGGTGAGCCGGACCGCTGGGATGCGGTGACCGAATTGCTGTTGCTCAACGCCGCCCGCCGCGACCACGTCGCCCGCACCATCGAACCCGCCTTGGCCGCAGGTCAGCATGTCATCTGCGACCGCTACGTCGATTCCACCCGCGCCTACCAAGGCTTGCGCGATGTGCCGCGCGATATGATCGAGACGATCCACAGCCAAACAGTCGCCCTGGATCCCGACGTGACCCTCATCCTGGACGCCCCTGCCGAAATCGGCCTTCAACGCGCTGCCACCCGCCACGGTCCCGACCGTTTCGAGCGCATGGGCCTGGATTTCCACACGGGCCTGCGTGCCGCGTTCTTGAGCATCGCTGAAAACGCCCCCGACCGCTGCATTATCGTTGATGCGACGCAGAGCGCCGACGCCGTCCTCGCCCAAGTCACAACCGCCCTTGAGGCCCGCTTGTGAGCGACGAACAACCCGCATCCGAACCGCATCAATGCGAAACACTCTACGGCCACGATTCCCCCGTCGCGGCGTTTGACACCGCGCTCGCATCGGGCCGCATCCACCACGGCTGGCTCCTCTCCGGACCACGTGGCATCGGTAAGGCGTCCTTTGCCCATCTCGCAAGTCACGCCCTGCTGACCGAAGCCGCCGCCATCACCATGAACGCCGATGACCCCGTCCGCCAGCGTATCAGCGCCGGAAACGAGACCGGAATCACCCGCATCGCGCGGCGCATCAATGAGAAAACGGGAAAGCTGCGCACGCAAATTGACGTTGAGCAAGTGCGCGATCTGCGCGCCAGCCTCGCGCTGTCCTCTGCCAACGGCGCATGGCGTTGCGTAATCGTTGACGCGACCGAGGAGCTGAACCCCAGCGCCGCCAATGCCATCCTCAAACTGCTTGAAGAACCCCCCGCGCGGGTCGCCTTTTTCCTTGTAACCCACGCACCGGGCCGTTTGCTGCCAACCATCCGCTCCCGCTGTCGCAAGCTCGACTTCCGCCCGTTGGATGATGAACCGTTGATGGCTGCCTATGCTGCCGCAACAGGGGGCGCGCTGTCTGCTGATCTGTGCGCCGCCGCGCGCGGATCGGTCGGCGCGGCCCTGCAAATCGCCTCAAACGATGGCGAGGCGCTCGCCGCCGGACTGGAACGCATCCTTGCCCCGCTGCCTGTTCGCATCGACCGTGAAGCCGTCCATGCGCTCGCCGACACGACCGCCCCCGCCGATAAAGACGAAGCCTTCACCACCCTCACACGCCTCGCGATAGATCGCGCCGCCCGTCTTGCTTGCGATGCGACGGAGGGCGCTGCAACATTGCCCGGAACCGCCAGCGCATGGGCCGAAACCGCAATGGCCATCCAATCCCTGACCGACACCACCCGCGCCCTGAACCTTGACCGCCGCCAGACCCTGCTGGATATGTTCGTAAAATTCGAGCAGGTGGCCAGAAGCGCATCGACGCCATGATTGAAGAGTACTGGAGCAAGCAGATCGCTATCATGCGGGACTCGTCACGACTTTTTGAGGCGTTGCCGTCGGACAAGCAAAAGGCCGCAGCGTAGACATTCGCGACGGCTACTTTAAATTGCCTGTCTGCGTGTATTTTATCTTCTACTGTATGAGCGAAGCAGCGCCCGACATTATGCGTATCTTGCACCAAAGGATGGACGCGGCGCGCCATTTGTGATGTTGAAAACATTACCACGACAACCCGAACGGAACCATCCATGCTTGTAGACAGCCATTGCCATCTCGACTTCCCCGACTTTGACGACGACCGCGACGACCTGATCGTTCGTGCGGTGGCGGCGGGCGTGAAGCAGATGGTGACGATCTGCACA
>CALFAK010000152.1 GCA_937948985.1 uncultured Neomegalonema sp.
CGAATGGCCCGCATCCGGCGTTGACTGGTCTTCAGCAAATCTTCGCTGCCTGTCCCCTTCTCAGGACACCAATAGGTAATACTGCCGCCAGTGACATTGGCGGAGTCCGGCAGTAATCCCATGATAGTGCGACAGCAAAGGCTTTTGCCCGACCCGGATTCGCCAACCAACGCAAGCGTTTTCCCCCGCATCACATCAAAAGACACGCCGGAGACCGCTTCATTCGCATTCCGGCCTTTGCCAAAAGCGATATGCAGATCACTGACACTAAGAATAGGATCGCTCATCCAGCAACGCTAACCCGCTTTTTTCATATTAGCTAGTGGGTTAGCGCACGGATGATTTCTATTGCAGACTTCCACTGCGCGCCACGCTCACTGATCCGCTTTACCAGCGCTTCGGTCAGCTCCCAGATCGCGTCATCATGCACCAGATGATGGGTCATTAAACCAATCGGCGCATCACTCTCCAGCAACGCCGCAATATGACGGATGAGCGTATCCGGCGACACCGCAGACCGCGTCCCGCGCCACTCAATCGGATCAATCAAAGCATCCAGCCGTATCAGCGGCTCCAGCGACGGTTCCCGCTGCGCATAGGCCGAATATCCCGTAAACCCCATTTCCGCCAACGGCTCCGCCAAATCAGGCGCAATCCGGTTCCACGGCGGGATAAATATCGGCGCGGCCAGATCATCAAACACCGCATCAATCCACCCCTTACCCGCCTTCGCATCAGCGACCAGCGTATCCAAAGGCCGATGCACCCCGAACTCCGCCTTCTTCTGATCCGTTGGCGCGTGGTTCAAATGTGTAAGGCCATGCGTTCCGACAGCCACGCCAGAGCCGCGCAAACGCCCGCACAGCGCCGCCGTTGTATGAGCGGGAATCGACGCAATCAACAATGGCGCACCCACGCTTTCAGTCAGCGAAAGTAACCGATCCAGCTGCGGCGTCGGCACCACCGCATCATCATCGCGCCACCAGAACACGGGCGACTTACCCTCCAACGCGGCATCCAATGGCGACCAATCGATTCTCATGCCCCGAACCTGTCCGCATAAGCCCGCTCCAGCACCGCAACACTGCGTGCCGCGCCGTCCAGCGCAATACTCCCGTAATGCGGCTTTGGCACAGCCAAGACAGCGCCCAGCGCAGCCTCCACCGCCTCCGCACTCAAATCGCGTTCCCGCACCACGCGGGACCCGAACCGCCCTGCAAACGCGGCGGCACGGGTCAGTTGCTCCGTCTCGCCCCCTGCCCCCTCAAACGGACAAAACACAACCCGCGCCCCCGTCGCGACAACATCCATCGCGGTATTATACCCGCATTGCAGCACCGCCGCCTCACAGCGCGACAGCAACGCCCGAAAGTCAGAACGAACCCCCTCAACAACAACCGCCGCACCCTGCGCGCGCTGCCCAAAGCCCGCAATCCGCTCTTCCCGATCACCACCCCCGACCAATATCCGCCACCGGCGCGCCCCGCCCTGTGCAGCCCCGATACAAGCCTCAAAGATCGCATCCCCCACAGCACCGCCCCCCGCTGCCACGATGATCTCCCCCGAACCATCTGTACCCGCACCCGCCGGAACCTCAGCCGACCCGATATATCCGGTCTCAAAAACAGGAGGCACTTGCAAAACCCTCTCCCCGCCTGCGGGTGGAGGGTTGAGAGGGGGGCTTTCCAACTCCCAACTCACCCCCATCCCGATCAACCCGCTATCCCCGTGGAACAGCGCCCCGTCGTAGAATTCCGCAAACCGCGCCTCCGCCTCCGCTTTGCGCCCTTCCTTGCGCGGCAGTTGCAGGATATCGCGGATTGACGTGTAGATCAGCGCCCCGGAACGCGCGCCCCGCGCAGCCTCAATCGCCGCCAAAAACTCCGCCCGCAGCTTCCGGCGTCCGAACGGATACAGCTCTGTGATAAGGACATCCGGTACAAACCCCGCAATCGCACCCCTCACGGCATCGATCCGGGCCTCCAGATACGCCGCATCCGCCACACCGCCATCCGCAGCGAGTATCGCCTTAAACTCAGGCCCGTCCGCCCTTAAAGGCGGTAGTGGCAGCAGCTTGGCAGAGCGCGGCGCGGCATTAGGCGCATCCCCGCCCCCGCTGATAACCAACGCCTCATGCCCCGCTGCCACCAACGCATCCCCCAGCTGCGCGGCACGGGCCAGATGCCCCGTCCCCAGCAGATGCGTGACAAGGATCGCAACCCTCATCGCTTGACCAGCCTGTCCGGGTCACCCGCCTCATGCAACGCGCCGTCCGCATCCAATGTCAGCGGATAAATCCGGTTACGCTTCACCTTAAACGGCGCGGGACCGTCAAAATCCCACCCGCACGCCTTGGCCAGCGTTACCCGCATGACAATCATATGCGCCACGATCAGCACATCGCGCCCGTCGCGCCGCAACTCCTTAAAACACGCCGAAACCCGCTCCCACAGGATACGCGGCGTCTCGCCATTCGGCGGCTGATAATCCCAACCCCAGTGATGCACATCCTCGAACCCGCTCTGCGGATCATCCAGCAAATCCCGGCTGAACTGCCCCTGCCAATCGCCCATATGCATCTCCCGCAAGCGATCATCCGTCTCAGGCTCGCGCCCCGCCAAGATCACCGCCGTCTCCCGCGCCCGCGAAAGCGGGCTGGAGATCAAGCGCGCATCCTGCCATGCGGGCGGAATAGTAAATGTTGCCAACTCCTCCCGCGCATCGGCAGCCAGCGGCGTATCCTCCTGCCCCTGAAGGCGACCAATGGCGTTCCAGTCGGTTTTCGCATGTCGGATCAGGCCAATTCTCATAACAATCGCTCCAATTCCGCGCGCAGCAAAGCCGCCGCCGCCTCTATACTATGATGGTTTTCAACATACCGCCGCGCTCGCATTGGCGCATCAGGATCAGCCGCCGCCGCAAGAATCGCCTCCGCAAACGCCGCGGGATCGCCCGCATCCACCTGCCGTGATCCGTCCCCGATCACAGCGGACGGTCCGGGGTGCTTCTCCGCAATAACAGGCACCCCGTGCGCCTGCGCCTCCAGATAGACCATCCCGTAGGCTTCATCGACACCGGGCCAAACAAACACATCAGCCCCCTCGTAATACGCACGAAGCGCCGCCTCGTCCGTAACTTCCCCGCAAAACCGCACCCGCGAGCCATGCGCGGCAAACAGCGCCCACACCTCACCCCGCGACGAGCCATCACCAACCACAGTCAGGCTCCAATCGCCCTCAAGACGCCCCAACGCCGCCGCCAACCGCTCATAAGATGTAAGTTTCGCCCCCGCCCGCATCATCGCAACGGTAAGCAACCGCAAACCACCACCGTGAGCCGCATCAACATCAGGAACCCGCACAAAAGGATTGAGCAAAACGACCCGCTGCCCCGCCGCCGCGTCCCGATCCAACGCAAAACGGTCAAACTCCGTCATCGCAAACACGGTTCTCGCCGCATCAACCGCCCGCTCGGACGCTGTGGCAAAATCCGCCCAAGGCCCGCTCAACCGCTTCCGCGCCCGGCTCGCCTCCGCCACGACATAAGGTATCCCCAACGTCTGCGCTACCACCGGACCCAGCAAATCCGGCGCTTTGTAGTAGCAATGATAGGTAAACCACAACGCAGGCGGATCATCGCACAGCGCGGCCACAACCCGCGCAACTTCGCCCTCCGCCTCCGCAAACAGTGCAGTCTGCACCGCGCTATCGCCTTTGCCGTCATAAATCCGCAAGCGGCTCACGATCTCAGGCGAAAAACCCGCCTCGCCCAGCGCCTCAATCAATAACCGCGCCATACGTCTGTCACCGGACGGCCTGTGATGGTCGGGCGGCTTCATCGGCGCATAGAAAGCAACCTTCATGATTGCGACAGATATGGTGCCATCCGGCTCAACACCGCCTCAATCCCCGCATCCGACCCGAAATCCGCCACCAGCCTTGCGTACAGCGCCTCAGCATAAGCCGCACGCCGCGCCGCGTCCCCCGCCAGCCCGGCCAACGCCTCAGTCAGCGCCGCGCTGTCATCGGGCGGGATCAACACACCGGAACGGCCCGTGTCGATAAACTCCGGTATCGCCGAAACACTGGTCGAGATCACAGGCAGTTTCTGGCTCGCCGCCTCCATCAGCACATTCGGCAACCCGTCCCGGTCCCCGGAATCCGCAATCCGGCTGGGCAGCACGAACAGATGCGCCGCCCGCATCGCCTCAAACACCGCCTCTCGCGATTCCGCCCCGCGCCAATCAATCCGCTCTGCCAGCCCCAGCTGTTCCGCCTGCTCGCGCAGTACGCCCTTCAATTCACCGCCCCCGATATGCACAAACCGCCAGTCCAGCCCTTCCGGCAGACCCGCCAGCGCGTCCAGCAGAACCGCATACCCCTTCTTTTCCACCAGCCGCCCTACTGACATAATCACCAACGGCTCCGGCGCGGGCCGCGTCTTCGGTGGCGCTGGCAGCACAGACAAATCCAGCCCGTGATAGACCAATCCCACCCGCTCCGGCGCATCCGGCGGGGCCAGCGACTTCAGGTGATCCGCCCCGATCCCCGTGCACGTCACAGCAAACGCGCAATCGTCCAGCTTCTCGCGTATCTCCCAATCCGGCGAGGTCCAAATATCCTTGGCATGAGCCGACACACCCCAATCCAGCCCCCGCATCATCGCCGCGTAGCGCGTGACAGAGGCGGGCGTATGAAGAAAATGCGCATATAGAAACGTCACATCCTCCGGCAACTCCCGCGCCAGAACCGCCGCCTGCCCGAACCGCCTGATCCGGTTCAGGTCGCGCGCGCGGACCAGATCACGCACCCAAACACACGCCGCCCGCCAGAATCCGCGCTTCAACACCTGCGAAGCCACCCCCCGCAGCACCCGCAAAGGCTCCCGCCGCAGATATTCGGGCAGATAGCGACGCGGCGCGGTGATCGCCTTATGCGCCGGATGTTCCTTGATATCCGTCGGATGGCGCAGCGACCATATGTCAAACCCGACGCCCCGCTCCTGCAAGCCCAGCAATTCCTGCGCGATAAACGTCTCCGACAGGCGCGGGTATCCCTTGACGATAACGGCAATACGCGGCGTCACGAGGCTTTCACTCCCAACGCTTCACGTGCAAACTCAACCACTCGATCCAACCCGTCCAGCAAGCCCGGGATCAGCGCTTCGGAGGGCGGCGGTTGCGTTCGTAAATTCCGGATCGCCTGCGCCATAACCCCGGGATCACGCGGGCTGTCACCGCCGGACGCGGGCGGCAGCATATTCACCAACCCGAACCGTTCAGCGGCCTCGGCCCTGATAAACTGCTCCTTTCGGGGGGAAATGCGCGGCGAGATTGCGGCGGGTTTGTCAAATGAGAGTATCTCGCAAAACGTATTATACCCACCCATCGCGATCACACCGCCCGCCTCGATCATCAGCCGCTCAAGGCGCGAGTCGAATGAGATCGTTTCGATATTCCTGAACCTGTGCGCCCGCCGCTCGAACAACTGCCGCTTCTCCGTATTCATGAACGGACCAAATACGATCACCGCCGGAATATTCAGCCTCGAATCCGCCTCGTAAGCGTCCAGAACCCAGTCAATCAGCGCCTCCCCGTCACCGCCCCCGCCGGGCGTGATCAGCACGAAATCCTCCGGCCTGTCATCGGGAATCGGCGGCTGCGGCCAGTCGGCGGGTTCCCGGCGCAAGTATCCCGTATAACGCGCGCGGGACAGCGCATCCGCACTGATCGGCAGGCCTTGCAGCGGCGCATAAATATGCTCCAAGCCATAGACCCAGAACTCGTCATACAGCGTCTCAATCGCTTCAACGGCGTTCTTGCGCTCCCACTCAACGGCCAGCGTTTCCGCCTCATCCAGCACATCACGCACGCCCAGAACGATCCGCGTCCCCAGCGTCCGCAGCAGCGCAAGCGTGCTCAGCATCTCACCCCGAAACCCCGTCGGTTCCTTGTCCACGATCAGCAGATCAGGCGCAAAATTCTCCGCCGTCGTCAGGATAATACCCTCGCGCAGCGCCACGGTTTCCGCGATATCGAGGTTCATATTATGGCTGACATAATCCCCGCTGGGCAGCTTGACCACGCCCGGAACCCGAACAAAATCAACACCATCGGGAAAATCAAATCGCCCCACAATCGGCGATCCGGTCACGATCAGGATGCTCGACCCCGGCATATCCTCGGCCAGGGCCATCGCAATGGTCCGGGCGCGGCGGATATGGCCCAATCCGAACGTGTCGTGGCTGTAAATCATGATCCGTGCCGGTCGGTCCGGCACCACGGGCGAGAAACTATCCATAGAGTTCAAAGCCTTCGCCTCGTCAATCGGTTCCAAAACTTTTAACCATTTTTCCCGGTCCGGTACAGGATTATAGGTCTGTGCTGGATCACGATTTTTGTTTTAGTTTTGTTCCAATACGTTTCACGTGAAACATCTTCCCATCATCCCCTATCAAACCCCCAGACACCAGCACAGACAGTGCCAAAACCACCACTCACCCTAAAGGCGAAATCGCTGAATAAACAAACCACACCAGTGACTTAAGCAACTCCCCATGATTACTCACGGATTCGCTAAAACACGCAACCGCGCCAATTCCGCGCTCCTCTACCCACACCAACGCACCAATCAGAACCAGTCATTGCAATAACGCTTATAAACAATCGCTCTTGGGTTGTTTTACACTCAAAAATCACCTTCGACCCGATCGAAACGCACACCCGCCTCAACACCTCAGAAAATATCAAGGGGAGACATCCGCACCGGAAACGAATATCCTACAACTGACAGTGACCGAAAAACCGGATGGCACCGTGCTGCGCAAACTCATCTTCATCACCTTATTTGCCCTCACCACGCTGGTGTACGGGCCGGGTTTCAGCAAAAATGCGGATGTTCAGCTCGCGCAGGCCGTCACAATCGAGGCATACGGCACACTCGACACCCAACCCTCCTCACCCTCGGATGAATTGACACCGGAGGATTACGCCCGCGTTGCTCAAGAACTCAGTATGCTCTCCGGCACCCAGATCAGTATAAACCGCCTGCGCGACCGCATGATCAAACTCATGGAGCAAGCGCCGAACTTCCCCGGCGATGTTATCACCTTGCTCAACGAGAAAAGCCCGACCGGAAACGCCAACTATCTGGCGGCGGCAATCTTCTGGACGCTGATTTTTCTCTACATCGGCTCACTCGTACAAACCCATGTCTACGGCGCCCGCCTCGTCGGCCCGTGGTTTCTCGCCCTGCAAAAGCCCAATCCGGATGGCATTGTCGAAAAGCTGCCGATCCTCGCGATCCGCGCGCTTTTGGGCGTTGGCGGCATCATCATCGCCACCACCATCGCGGCATTGCTGGCATTCGGCTTTTTGGACCCTGCGGATGAGGTTACCCAGAAAACGGTTCTCCTGACACTCGCCACCGTTTCGGCCAGCCGGATATCAATCATCTTCTGGCGCATGATTGTATCGCCTTACCTGCCCCATTACCGCATCCCCTGTATGCCGGATGCGGATGCGAAAAAGCTGTTCAGCTGGCTCTGGATCACAGTCGCCTTCTCATTTTCCTTGCTGGCGCTTTGCTATTGGCTGGAGGATATCGGCATATCGCTGATCAACCACCAACTGATGCTGATCTTTGCCTCGCTCCTGACGTTGATAGCGGGCGTGATGATGGTTTCGGCCAACCGCGCCGCCATTAACGACTCTATCTTGGGCACGTGTAATTTTGAACAGGCCAATCTCGTCCAGCGCGTTTCAACGGCACTGTGGGCACCCTTCACCATCCTCTATCTCATAAGCTCATGGCTGGTCCTGACATACCGCATCCTGACCGGACAACCGGCGGGTGCGCCCCTGATTGTCAGTGCGCTCATTATCGTTCTCGCCGTGATCCTCGCCTACGGAATCGTCGCCTACGGCATCGCCCGCCTGTTCCAGCGTGGCCGCGCTATCGCCAAAAGCCGCGCTATCGCCCGTGAAAACGACCTGCTTGAAGAAGAACAAGAACGCATCGTCACCGCCCGCAATGTCGAAGGCGATCCCTTGGGCGATGACGGCGACGAGGACAGCGGCCCCTCCGCCATCCCCGCCGAAGCCCGCGCCCGCATCGAGAGTGCGCCTGAAGTGCGCAGCATGCGCGACTTTGAAGACCTCGCCAAACGCACAGCCAGTATCGTTGCGATGGGTGCCGGGATTTACGCGCTGATACAGGTCTGGGACTACGGCTTCCTGCTCGAAGACGGGCGCTTCCTTGACCGTGTCGAGGGCGTCATCGACATCTGCCTTGTCGGTTACATCATCTATCACGCCGTGCGCATTTGGATTGACACCCGCATCGAGGAAGAAGGCGGTTTTGATCTGCAAGTGGCTCCCGGTGATGAGGGCGGCGGCGCATCCTCCGCCTCACGCCTCGCGACCCTACTGCCGCTGTTCCGCAACTTCATGCTGTTCACTATCTTCATCACCCTGATCCTTATGGTGCTGCTGGAGATCGGCATCAATGTCGCGCCCCTGTTCGCGGGTGCTGGTGTGGTCGGCATCGCCATCGGCTTCGGCGCGCAAACCCTGATCCGCGATATTCTGTCCGGCGCATTCTACCTGTTCGACGACGCGTTCCGTAAAGGCGAATACATTGACATCGGCAGCGTCAAAGGCACCGTCGAGAAAATCTCCGTCCGCTCCTTCCAACTCCGCCATCACCTCGGCGCGCTGCACACGGTGCCGTTCGGCGAGATCACACACCTGACCAACTATTCCCGCGACTGGGTGATGATGAAACTGCCCCTGCGCGTGACCTATGACACCGATGTTGAAAAGGTCCGCAAGCTGGTGAAAAAGCTGGGACAGGAACTGCTCGACCACCCGCTCGAAGGCCCGAAATTCCTGCAACCTCTCAAATCGCAGGGCGTCTATAAAATGGAAGACTCCGCGATGATCATCCGGGTCAAATTCATGACCCGCCCCGGCGATCAGTGGACTACCCGTAAACTCGTCTACTCCCGCCTGCGAGAGCTGTTCGAGGCAAACGGCGTGAAATTCGCCCACCGCGAAGTCACCGTGCGCATCCCCCCGCGTGAGCAGGGAATGTTAACCGATGATGAGCAGGAAGCCGTCGCCGCTGCCGCCCACCGCGCAACTGTTGCCGCTGACGACGCGATGGGACCACGCCGCGTTGCCTCCGGCGACGACCGCTGAAAACCCCGCGAAAGAAAGACCTGATATGAGCCGCCTTGATAGCGTGATCCGCCGCCTGTGCGCCCAACGCGACTGCCTCAACGCCGCCGTCTCAGCCGCGCCGGAGGGGGCGTTTCTGGAAATCGGCCTCGGCAATGGCCGCACATATAACCACTTGCGCGAGATCGCACCGGACCGCGAAATCTGGGTCATCGACCGCGCAATGAACGCCCACCCCGCCTCCGCCCCGCCCGACGCGCTGTTCCTGTGCGGCGAGGCCGACGAAATGATGACCACACTGCACGAGCGGATAGGGCGCACCATCGCGCTGGCCCATTACGACCTCGGCGTCGGCATACCGGAACATGACACGCCCCTCCGCGCCCGATTGGCCCCCCTCCTGCGCCAATTGATGACCGACAAAGCCCTCCTCGTCGCCAATGCCCGCTTTGACCTGTTCGACACCATCCCGACGCCCGAAACCGTCCCGACGGACAGATATTTCATGCACCGGGTTGAGGGCTGATTTCAAAAACCTGATGCGCATCCACAAGCGCTGAAAACGCAGTTTGATTTTTGTGAACAGAAAAACAGACGCTGCATACCAGTCTATTTGCAATCGCCACCCGACACGCAATTTTTCGGGTTGGCAATACGGTCACACAGTCGAAATCACTCGATATCGAACGGCCCGGTGGATCGATATCGAACGGCCCGGTGGAACGGTAACCAACGTGACGCTCCCGCGTGGATATCTATTGGGCTAACACACCAAAATCCCCTTGCCCCCGCCGCCCCGATAGTGTTCCGCTGCCTCGCGTAAAACAACGCCGAGGAGCACCCTATGAACCGTCCCATCAACCGCGAAGTCTTTATCACTGCCGCAATCACCGGATCGGGCGATACGACGGGCAAATCCAACATCGTCCCCGTCACCCCGCAGCAAATCGCCGACAGCGCGATTGATGCGGCCAAAGCGGGCGCGGCCATCGTCCACTGCCACGTCCGCGACCCCGAAACCGGCGCCCCCTCCCGCGACGTGAAACTGTTCCGCGAAGTCACCGACCGCATCCGCGCCAGCGAT
>CALFAK010000153.1 GCA_937948985.1 uncultured Neomegalonema sp.
TTTTTGAGCCTGTTGTCGTGATCTCGCCCGATGATGCGGTCAGCGCGGCTCATTTGATGCGGCGATTGCGGGCTTTGCATGTGGCGCTGGGCGATGTGCCGAAACAGGCGCGGAGGCTGGCGCGATGGGAGGCGAAGCGTCAGGCTGTCAGGGCTGAGACGGGCAAATACATTGCCCCGATGCGGCCCGGAAAGCCGCCCGGTCACAGGGATCGCGGGCGGCATCCGGTGGATTTTGTGCTGAAGGACTGCCACGAGATGGCGCTCTACGCGCTGCACGATCCGCCGTGATGGCAGGCGGTTTTTGAGGTGCTGCTGCCCCATGCGTGGTGTGGGGGAGGGTTTTGGTGTGGGCGGAGCGTATTTATCTCAAACGTCACCAAGCGGACGCCGGGCGGGAGCGGAACGCTCACGCCGTGGGGCGGCGATCGCGTGTCTGTGCTGCGCACAGACGAAGAAAAAAGAGAGTAATTTTCAGATAGTCATGCGTACTTTGTCCTCTCTATTCAGTTCGCGAAAACCGACCATCCGGTGCGCTCCGCCAGCATCTCAAGCGCGCGGGAGGCGAGTTTGGAGTTGCCGACTTTGTTCAGACCCGGCGACCAGCAACCGATGGCGGCTTTGCCCGGCGCAATGGCGAGAATACCGCCGCCGACGCCGCTTTTGCCCGGCAAACCGACCTTGAACGCGAACTCGCCGGAGCCGTCATAATGACCGCATGTCAACATCAGCGCATTGATCTGGCGCGTGGCGCGGGCAGCCATGACGCGCTGTCCGCCGGGGCTGAGGCAGCCGTCAAACGCCAGAAATCTGCCCGCTTTGGCCAGTTGCCGGACGGTCATGGTGATGGCGCAATGGTGGAAATAGACCCCGAGCGCCTCGCCCGGCTGACAACGCAACGTGCCGTAGGCGCGCATGAAATTGGCCAGCGCGGTGTTGCGAAAGCCTGTATCGCGCTCGGAACGGGCGACATCGGGATCGATCACGATGCTGGTATCATCGGCGAGAAGGTGAATGAAATCAAGCACCTCACCCAGTGCATCTTTGGGTTTGTGGCTCGACAGAATCGTGTCCGTCACCACAATCGCGCCCGCGTTGATGAAAGGATTGCGCGGGATGCCCTGCTCGTATTCGAGCTGGACGATAGAGTTGAACGGATCGCCCGACGGCTCGCGCCCGACGCGCTTCCAGAGGCTTTCGCCGTCCCGGCCCAGCGCCAGCGCCAAGGTGAAGACTTTCGAGACGCTCTGGATCGAGAACGGTGTGGCCGCATCGCCGCCGGAAATCATGCTCCCGTCCGGCAACGTGAGAGCGAGGGCGAATTGGTTAGGGTCCACGCCCGCCAGTTCGGGTATGTAGGTCGCGACCGCTCCGCGCTCGGCCTCGGCAGCCATTTCGGCGCAGATTTCCCGGACAATTTCATCCAGCGCCGCCGCCGACAGCGTTGGTTTCACGTAACGGCCCGCGACGGATCGGGGCAGATGGTGGGCAAGCCCTCGGCTTTCCATTCAAGAATGCCGCCCTCCATATGGCTGATGCTTGTGACCAGCCCCGCCGCGAGCAGTTGGCCCGCGAGGTTGGCGGTGCGTCCGCCACTGCGGCATTGCAGGATGATTTTCTTCTCGCCCTGCGCCGGCATGGCGACAGGCTCGAATTCGGGCATCGGCATCAGCATGGCACCGGGGATGCGCTCGGCGGCGAATTCCTCAATGCCGCGAATGTCGAGCATGACCGCCTCCCCCGCGCCGACCGCGTCGCGGCATTCGGTGGGGGAAAGGCGCTCGAATGTGCCGCCATTGAGGTTTTCGATGTTCGCCATGTGCCGCTCCTTTTGTATGCGCGAGCGTGTCCGATCCGCTCTGTCTTTCCGCTTTGGCGCTATGGCGGCGTTAAACAGCCTATTGCGCCGCGCGTTCTTTCTCGATCTTCCGCCACTTTCTGACATTGCGGTTATGCTCGGCCAGTGTTTTCGAGAAAACATGCCCGCCTGTGCCATCAGCGACGAAATAATATTCGTCCGTATCAGCCGGATTAAGCGTCGCCGCAATAGCCTCGCGCCCAGGATTTGCAATCGGCGTCGGGGGCAAGCCGTTGATTTTATAGGTATTAAACGGCGTCGCACGATCCAGTTCGGAGCGTCTCAACCCACGCCCCAACGGTCCCGCCCCCAGCGTGATGCCGTAAACGACGGTCGGATCGCTCTGAAGACGCATTCCGCGCCGCAAGCGGTTCACGAACACCGCCGCAACCCGCGCGCGCTCGTCGGCGATGCCGGTTTCTTTCTCGACAATGGAGGCCAGCACCAGCGCTTCCTCCTTGGTTTTAATTGGCAGATCGGGCGCGCGGGTGTCCCACAATTCCTGCAATGCCTGCGTTTGTGCCGCTTGCATTTGTTCGAGGATCGACGTTCGGGTCGCCCCGCGTTCAAAGAAATAGGTGTTCGGCGCGAGCGAACCTTCGGCGGGGGCTTCAATCGGCCCCTCAAGCAGAGGCTCCGCACGCAAAATATCAACGATTTCAATGCTGGACAGCCCTTCGGCAAAGGTGACGCGGCGTTTCAGCGTCGCGCCTTCCTCAAGCTGGGCCAAAACATCGGCCATCGATGCGCCCGCCGGGATCAGATATTCCCCGGCCTTCAAACGACGCTCCGCCTGTTTGGCACGTGTGCCGAGGCGAAAAATCAGCCCGTTGGAGATCGCGCCGGATGCCTCAAGAGTCTGCGCAATCCTGTTAAGCCCTGCGCCGCGCGGCAGGGTGATTTCAACCGCTTCTGTATGCGTGCCATAGGCCTCGAATTGCTGCTTACCGTAGTAAAGCGCCCCCGCAGCGCCGATTGCGAGGACGATAGCCAACGAGAAAAGAAAGGATAAAAACCTGCGCATATCGGCGTCAGGAAACCTGTTTCAGCACCAGAGACGCATTTGTACCGCCAAACCCGAAGGAGTTCGACAACGCCGCTTTGATCTCGATATCACGCGCCGCATTCGGGGCGAGGTTGAGCGGGGTCTCGATGTCCTGGTTTTCGAGGTTGATCGTTGGCGGCGCTTTCTGATCGCGGATTGCAAGGGCGGTGAAAATCGCCTCCACCGCGCCCGCTGCACCCAACAGGTGACCGATGGACGATTTGGTCGAGGACATGGTCGCACGCGTCGCCGCATCGCCCAGCAGACGGGAAACCGCGCGCAGCTCAATCTCATCACCCAGCGGTGTCGATGTGCCGTGGGCATTGATGTAACCGATGTCGCCGGGGTCAAGCGCGGCGTGTTTCAGCGCAGCACTCATCGCCCGGAACCCGCCATCGCCATCCGGTGAAGGTGCCGTGATGTGGTGCGCATCGCCGGACATGCCGTAGCCCGCGACTTCCGCGTAGATTTTCGCCCCGCGCGCGACGGCGTGTTCGTACTCTTCAAGCACGACAACGCCCGCGCCCTCTCCCATCACAAAGCCGTCACGGTCCCTGTCGTAGGGGCGCGAGCCGCGTGTGGGATCGTCATTGAAGCCAGTCGAAAGTGCCTTACACGCCGCAAATCCTGCCATGCCGAGACGGCAAATAGCGCCCTCCGCACCGCCCGCGACCATTACATCCGCATCGCCGAATTTGATAATTCGCGAGGCATCACCGATGGCGTGCGCTCCTGTTGAACAGGCTGTTACGACTGAATGATTCGGTCCTTTGAAGCCGTGTTTAATCGCGACCTGGCCGGAACAGAGATTGATCAAACTGCCCGGAATAAAGAACGGTGACACTTTACGCGGGCCGCGCTCGTGCAGGTCAATCGCGGTCTTCTCGATCGAAGGAAGGCCACCGATCCCTGACCCGATCATCACACCGGTCCGGTGAAGCGATTCCTCGTCTTCGGGCGTCCATTGCGCGTCACGAATGGCTTGCTCGGCAGCGGCGATGGCGAAGAGGATAAAGGTGTCGATGCGACGTTGTTCACGCGGCTCGGCCCAGTCATCGGCATTGAATGTGCCATCAGAGCCGTCCCCTAAAGGCACCTCGCAAGCGATACGGCATGGCAGGTCGTCAGCATCAAATTTGGTAATCGGACCCGCGCCGGATTGCCCTTGCAGCAGTCGGGACCAAGTCTCCTCAACACCGCAAGCCAGCGGTGAAACCATACCCATTCCGGTAATGACAACCCGTCTCATACGCAACCGCCCTTATTATCTGTGATGATTCAATTACATAGACAAAAGACGCCGCACATTATGTGGGGCGTCTTTATTTATTGCATAAATGTCATGCGAGAATCAGGAAGAAACATTCTCTTTGATGAACCCGACGGCGTCGCCAACGGTCTGAATTTTCTCGGCTGCATCGTCAGGAATTTCAACGCCGAACTCTTCCTCGAACGCCATCACCAGCTCAACGGTATCGAGGCTGTCAGCGCCCAGATCGTCGATAAAGCTGGCTTTCTCGTTCACTTTTGCTTCGTCGACACCGAGATAGTTCACGACGATTTTTTTAACGCGATCACTTACGTCGCTCATTCTGATATTCCTCGTATAGCCAAGATACGGCATCATCAGGCACAATGCCTATGATTGCCAATTATTTCAAAGTGAGCAAAAACTCACCCCGTTAATCGGGTCATTAGCACAAGGTACAGGTTTTTCAAACGAAGTTTAACACCGTATCCCGCGCTTTTACGCCCCTCAGATCATTGCCATGCCGCCATTCACGTGCAGCGTTTGTCCGGTCACATATCCCGCGCCGTTGGATGCCAGATAAGAGACGGCTGCGGCAACATCAACCGGATCGCCCAATTTTCCGATGGGCACGTTTTGCAAAATGCGCTCTTTTTGCTGGTCATTGAGCACGTCTGTCATGGGTGTTGCGATAAAGCCGGGCGCGACGCAATTCACTGTGATATTGCGGCTGGCCACCTCCTGGCCAAGCGATTTGGACATGCCGACGATGCCGGCCTTTGCGGCGCAGTAATTGCCTTGGCCCGGATTTCCGGTGGTTCCAACGACGGAGGTGATATTTACGATCCGCCCCCAACGCCGCTTCATCATTCCGCGCAAGACGCCGCGACAGAGGCGGAAAGTCGCCGTCAGATTGACCGCAACCACTTGATCCCATTCATCGTCTTTCATCCGCATGAACAGATTATCGCGTGTGATCCCCGCATTATTGACGAGGATATCCAGCGACCCCAGTGCGTCCTCGACGGACTTTGGAAGCGCGTCGACCGCCGACAAATCGGACAGATTGCACGGGTGCACGGAAGCGCGGTCGCCCAGTTTGCCACGCAGCGCTTCCAATGGCTCTACCCGCGTGCCGCTGAGCGCAACGGTAGCGCCTTGGGCATGAAGCGCCTCGGCGATTGCGCCGCCGATGCCACCTGATGCGCCAGTGACAAGCGCGGTTTTTCCCTCAAGCGAAAACATCGCCATCCCCTCGAATTCTTTTAAAAACTCAGTTTAACGACGCCAACAGCGCCTCGATATCAGCAGCGGTTCCGGCATTTGCGCCAACGACCCGCTTATCGATCCGGCGTGCAAGACCGCTTAGCACTTTGCCCGCGCCCAACTCGATGAGGTTTTCGACGCCCTGCTCGGCCATCCAGAGCACACTTTCGCGCCAGCGTACTGATCCGGTAACTTGCGCGATCAGAAGCTGGCGAATTTCCTCAGGCGAGTCGACCGCCTCCGCCTTCACATTCGCAACCAGTTTCGGGGAGGGCGCAGCAATCGTCGTCTCTGCCAAAGCCGCCGCCATCCGTTCCGCCGCCGGAGCCATCAAAGCACAGTGGAAAGGTGCGGATACGGGCAGCAACATCGCGCGCTTTGCGCCCTTTTCTTTGGCAATCACAACCGCACGCTCGACAGCGGCTTTACTGCCGGATACGACAACCTGCCCCGGCGCGTTATCGTTGGCCGCTTCGCACACATCGCCTTGCGCAGCCGCCTCCGCGACTTCGCGCACGGCATCAAGGTCCAGCCCCAACACCGCCGCCATCGCGCCCTCTCCCACA
This sequence comes from uncultured Neomegalonema sp., assembly GCA_937948985.1. GTDB lineage: Bacteria > Pseudomonadota > Alphaproteobacteria > Rhodobacterales > Rhodobacteraceae > JAHDDY01. Next base: position 5,984 of record CALFAK010000153.1, read on the forward strand.
GGCACAGCCGCTTGCATCGACTCCCCGCGCAGGCGCAGCAAGCGTGCGGCGTCGGACAGATCAAGCGCCCCCGCCGCCGTCAGCGCGGAATATTCGCCCAGCGAATGCCCGGCCACGAACGCCGCTTTGTCCGCCAGTTTGAAGTCGCCCTCGGCCTCCATCACCCGCGTCACCGCGATTGATGTCGCCATCAGCGCGGGCTGCGCGTTTTGGGTCAGGGTCAGCGCGTCGGCATCTTCGCCCCAGATTATATCGGACAGCTTTTCGCCGAGCGCCTCATCGACTTCGTCAAATACCGCTTTGGCAATCGGGAAGTTATCCGCCAAATCACGGCCCATACCGGGAGATTGGGAACCTTGTCCGGGAAAGACGAATGCACGCATGAAAATCTCGTTTTGGCTGTTCACAGTATGATTCAGCCTTACCCCCGCCCCGGCCTTTGCGCAACCTGCACCCCGTAAGTTTAGAGATGAAATCTTCAACAAACTGTCCTAAACTGGCGCACGAATACTGTGCTGAGGGAATTTGATGCGCGCTTTACTGATTGCCGCCATGTTGATGGTGACGCCGACTTTCGCCAAAGCGGCCCAGCTTGTGATGTTTGAGACGGATGGCTGCTTCTGGTGCGCGCGGTGGAAAGAAGAGGTCGGCCCTTATTATTCGCGCACCCGCGAGGGGCGCTTTGCGCCCTTGCGGATCGTCAGCTTGAACGAGCCGATGCCCATTGATTTGCGGTGGCTGCGCGGGGTGCGCGGGGCACCGACTTTTGTGCTGATTGATCAGGGCCGCGAACGGGGCCGCATCGTCGGCTATCCCGGCGAGCAAGGGTTCTGGACCCGTATTGAAGCCATGCTCAGCGGTGTGAATTAACCGCTGAACGCAAACCTGCTTCACCACAGCGTCAATCTGGCCTACGCTGCCCCGCAAACAATGTAACGCAGCGAGCAATCAATGACCGACAGCCCCATCCGCACCCGCCGCGACGGCGGTATACTCGAAGTGACTCTCGATCGTCCGAAGGCCAACGCGATTGATTTGGCCACTTCCCGGATCATGGGAGAGGTGTTTGAGGATTTTCGCGACGATTCCGAACTGCGCGTGGCGATCATCACGGGCGCGGGTGAGAAATTCTTCTGCCCCGGCTGGGATCTCAAAGCCGCTGCTGATGGTGACGCTGTCGATGGTGATTACGGCGTTGGCGGTTTTGGCGGGCTTCAAGAACTGCGCGGGCTGAACAAACCCGTCATCGCAGCGGTCAATGGGATTTGCTGCGGGGGCGGGCTGGAATTGGCGCTGTCTGCCGACATCATCCTCGCCGCCGATCATGCCAGTTTCGCCCTGCCTGAAATCCGCTCCGGCACAATCGCGGATGCGGCCAGTGTTAAACTGCCGAAGCGCATCCCTTATCATATTGCGATGGAAATGCTGTTCACCGGACGGTGGATTGACGCCGAGGAGGCGCATCGCTGGGGTATGGTCAACCACCTGCATAGCGGTGAGACGCTGATGGAAAAGGCCCGGGAAATGGCGCGCTTGCTCGAAAGCGGCCCGCCGCTTGTCTATGCCGCGATCAAAGAAGTTGTGCGCGATGCGGAGGATTCCAGTTTTCAAGACGCTATGAACCGCATCACCCGCCGCCAATTGCCGACCATAGACACGCTCTATGGCTCGGAGGACAATCTGGAAGGAGCGAAAGCCTTTGCGGAAAAACGTGATCCGGTTTGGAAGGGCCGTTAGAGTCATTCGCGATCGACCCGGGTCAGAATTCCCGCCAAGGCGTGCTCCAAGCGGCGCGTATCAGCTTCACTTGATCAGGCGCGTATTCTCAGGTTTGCCGCGAAAACCGTCAGGCACGGGCACGTTTGTGAGCGCATAATCACGGTTGAGGACGAGTTTAGCATCGCCTTTCACATTTACATTGCGTGCGACGATAATCGTGAATGCGGAGCCGTCGGCAACAGGCGCGCCTGTGTCCACGATTAAGTTATCACCCGGCGCATGGATCGTGCCGACGAGTTCAGTGACGTTCGGGCTTTCAATGATGAATTCCCTCCGATCATCATCATCATCATCATCATCATCATCATCATCATCATCATCATCATCATCGCTGTCAGTGTAGTCGTTGGAATGCGGTTTTGATGAGATTAGCATTCCGGCAAAATCACCAGATTTACGACCGCTCAACGAAACCTCTGCCTCATCCAGGATGCGCATTCCCTCACTGTCTTTCGCGAAGACAAAGGAAACATCATCGCCAACAACAACCGCATTACCCTCAATCGTGAACTTGCCATCGGTGAAGGCGTATTCACCCGCCTGCAAAACCAGATCTGCACCATCCCCGATGGTCACATCATGGCAGTATACGCCGGGCCGGAAAGAATCCGCGTTTGAGGCGTCGATCTCAAGTTTCGTTGAAACCGAACATCCTTGCATATTCATCATGGAGTCGATCGGACCGTTCACCGCAACCTTGTGCTCCAAGGGGGTCCGTCAGTACCGGACAATCCGAAATCGTATTTCCCTCAATCAAGCCTTTGTCGTGGATTGTGATCCCTCCCGCAGAGCAAACGGTTCCGGCCCGCAACACCGCATGGTTCTTGAGATCGACACTGTGACCATCCTTCGCATTCGAGTGCAAAAGACATCCATCGGCCTCAACGATGGCGTCATTTTGCAGATAAAGCACATGTTTGCGATCATCTTCTTCGGTGACGAGCATACACAGATCATCGCCGCCGTAAGCGCGCGCTGTTGCATAAGCCTCGGCCAACATCGTCTTGGCGCCGTATAATTCGCCTAAAACAGGCTTTACCTCACGCCATGCGTGAACGCGCACGATGTCTTCTGACAGCATCGTCGCATTGCTTTCAGCGGGGCGTTGTGTCGTGGTAAGCTGCACATCAACGACCGTTTGCGCGACACGATCCAGTTCTTTATCGACATCGACACCTTTCATCGCACTGAGGCTGATCAGTTCCTTTGCACTGGTTAGCGCGGCGGCATCAGCAGCGTTCTGCAACAGCATTTGATAGCGTAAAGTGTTGCTGTAATCGATCGCCATTGCTGCAGCCGCCACGATTATTGGCAAAAACATAGCGAAAACGACTGTAATATTGCCCGTTTCATCACTGGGAAAATCGCGCATGGACCACACTTTGTTTAGGGTCGGGTCATACAAGTTAATGCGCTGCAGTTGAGATTTTCTTACAATTTTTAGTAGAAATATTTTTTTACCGGTTAAAACCTTCAAGCCCATACAATCACAGGCTGTTTTCGTCATTCCTCCTCATACACAATCAACTCAAGTGGCAAACCAGCCGCATGTTTGACGTTACGGACAACGAGTTGGGTTTTGACATTCGCGACGTTGGGCGCAGCGGTCAGATCATCGGTCAGGAAGCGTTGAAAGCTGCTCAGATTCGGTGAAACACAGCGGAGCAGGAAATCGACCTCGCCGTTAAGCATGAAGCAATCGCGCACATAGGGCCATTTCTTGGCCTTTTCCTCGAACGCGGTCAGGTCCGCGCCCGCTTGACTGCGCAGACCAACCATCGCAAAAACCGTGACATCGAAACCCAGCGCACGGGAATCAAGATCGGCATGATAGCCGTTGATATATCCCGCTTCCTCCAGCGCGCGAACACGGCGCAGGCAAGGCGGGGCGGAGATACCGACGCGCTTTGATAGCTCCACATTGGTTATCCGTCCGTCAGCTTGCAGCTCTGCCAGAATTTGCCTGTCGATTGCGTCGAGTTTGACACTTGGCATTGCGCCCCCGTCCCGTGTTATGGCCTTGCGCGTACAAAGCTGTGATTTGCGAAAGAAAATTACCCGAATGCGCCGCAAATGGAAATGAAATCATCTCAACCCGAAATTTTAGCGCTCAGTGACGGGCGTGCGGGCAATGTGGCGATGGCGCGCGGACTGGCGGATGCCGTGGCGTTGCGCTGCGGCGGGGGCGTGCGACAGTGTGATCTGGACGTGCCGGCTTTGATGGTGAAAACGCCTGCCCGTTTGTGGACCGCGCTGCCCGCGCGTGTGGTTCTATCGCTTGGGCCGGATTTGGGGACGCCCGATGTTGTGATCGGGGCCGGACGGCGGGTTGCACCGATTGTGGAAGCGATAAAGCGCAGTGACAGGGCGCGGGCCGTGCAAATCCTCGACTGCGGACTGCCCCCCGCGCGGTTTGATTTGGTGGTGACACCTTCTCACGATGGTCTGAGTGGGGCGAATGTGCTGCAAACGCTCGGCTCCGTGAACCGGATCACGCCGGAAGGACTGTCAAAAGCGCGGGAGGTTTGGAGTGATGTGTTTGGTGGGATTAAGGGGCCGCGCATCGCTGTGCTGATCGGCGGGGCCACGAAGCGAACACCGATGACGCCGCAAATAACGCGGCGGTTGGCGGATGATCTGGGCGCGCTGGCCGCGCAAACGGGCGGGACGCTGTTGATAACCGCCTCGCGCCGGACGGGGCAAGCGAACACCGCCCTCCTCCGCACGGCACTGCCGGACGCGTGGTTCTGGGACGGGACGGGGGATAATCCGTATCAGGGGATGCTGGCATGGGCGGATGGGATCGTGGTGACGGACGATTCCGTGAATATGGCATCCGAAGCCGCCTCCACGGACGCGCCCGTGATGATTTATCCGTTGCTGAACGAGGGCGGTAAAATGGCGCGGTTTCATGCCGCATTGTTTGCAGCGGGCGCGGCGGCGCGGTTTGCGTCGGAGTTGCCCGAGCGGACGGGGGCGGCTTTGGCTGAGACGGGACGGGCAGCGGAGGTTGTGGCGGGGCTGTTATGAGTGAATGGCTGCAGCAGATATATCGCAAATCGCTATATCATCCCATTCCCGTGACCACACTCGCACATCAGCGCATGACCGATTATATCGGAGGCGACTCAATGAAAGGCGCGCTCTTATGTCCGATACGCTTCATGCAAAAGTTCTCATCATCGGCTCCGGCCCCACGGGTTATACCGCCGGGGTCTATGCCAGCCGCGCCATGCTCGAGCCTGTGCTGATTGAGGGGATACAGCCCGGCGGACAGTTGACCATCACCACAGAAGTCGAGAACTGGCCCGGCGATACCGAGGTTCAGGGACCGGACCTGATGATCCGTATGCGCGAACATGCCGAGGCCGTCGGCACAAAGATCATCGGCGATCACATCATGAGCCTCGACCTATCCAACCGCCCCTTCACCGCCGTCGGTGACAGCGGCACGACCTATACCGCAGATGCGGTCATCCTCGCCACGGGCGCGCAGGCGAAGTGGCTTGAGATACCGTCGGAAGAGAAGTTCAAAGGCTTCGGCGTATCGGCTTGTGCGACTTGCGACGGATTTTTCTATCGCGGCAAAGAAGTGTTGGTCATCGGCGGCGGAAACACGGCGGTTGAGGAGGCGTTGTTCCTGACCAATTTCGCCTCCAAAGTCACCTTGATCCACCGCCGCGACACGCTGCGCGCTGAGAAAATCTTGCAGGACCGCCTGTTCAAACATCCCAAAGTCGAGATTATCTGGGACCATCAACTGGACGAAGTGTTGGGCGGTGACAATCCCGTTTCCGTGACAGGCGCGCGTTTGAAGCATCGCGAGACGGGCGAACCCCGTGAGATTGAGGCAGCGGGCATATTCATCGCCATCGGCCACGCGCCCGCATCTGAACTGGTCACGGATCAGCTTGAGACACATATGGGCGGGTATGTGGTCACGCAAGCCGACTCTACCGCGACCAGCATTCCGGGCGTTTATGCGGCGGGCGATGTGACCGATCACATCTATCGTCAAGCGGTGACATCCGCCGGAATGGGCTGTATGGCGGCGCTGGAAGTGGAGAAATTCCTCGCTGAACAGGAGGGCGATGCATGAGAAAAACCCTCCTCATAACGGGCGGCTCACGCGGCATTGGCAGGGCGGCAGCCGTAATGGGAGCGACGCAGGGCTACAATGTCGTCATCAACTATGTCGGCAACGAAGCAGCCGCTTCTGAGGCCGTCACCGCTGTCGAAGCGGCGGGCGGTGAAGCGATTGCGGTACAGGGGGATGTGGCGGTTGAGGCCGATGTGATCGCACTGTTCGATGCCGCGCAGACCAAGTTCGGCGGCATCGACGCGGTGGTCGTCAATGCGGGTATCGTCGGCGAGAAAGCAACGCTTGCGGATATGCCGCTGGAACGCCTGACACGGATTTTGAACATCAACACGCTTGGCGCGTTGCTGACGGCACGCGAAGCGGCACGCCGTCTGCCGCCCTCGCGCGGGGGCAAGGGCGGTGCCGTGGTGATCGTCTCGTCTGCTGCCGCAAGACTAGGGTCACCCGGAGAATATGTCGATTATGCCAGTTCCAAGGGCGCGCTCGATACGCTGACCATAGGCTTGGCCAAAGAACTGGCATTGGAAAGCGTGCGCGTGAATGGCGTGCGGCCCGGCATCATCGAAACAGATATCCATGCCAGCGGCGGACAACCCGACCGTATTGCGCGCCTCGGTCCCCAAATGCCAATGCGCCGCGCGGGAACCCCTGATGAGGTCGCAGCCGCAATTCTTTTCCTGCTGAGCGATGCCGCATCCTACGCCAATGGCGCGATTATGGATGTGTCAGGGGCGCGGTAATCCTGCGCCGCCATCATCACAACATTGTAGTGCAAATTCAGGTCTTAACGGCTCGTTCTTTTGCTCGCATATGCAACGCCTTCAGAATAACCGCCATCGTGCTCCCCCCCGCCACCGGCCCTGACGGAATTGGCTTCATCATTACGTGTCAGAAGCAAAAAACGCCACAATGCGAATATCAATCGGATAGATTATCGCAATGCGTCATCGGGTTGCGCCAGAAAGTGTCAGAAAATAAGCTCGTTAAACGCAATTTCCGACTCAATTTGATCGCCTTTCACTATAAGTTTCTCAGCAACAAAAAATTCTGATTCGAGGACATGATCATGAAATATCGCCTGAAAGCTGCCACGCTCGCCATTGCGACTGCGCTGCCGATGTTTGCCCTTGCCCAACAAGTCGGCGAAACCGAACTGAACGTCGCGCTGTCACAACATGACGGCAGTGAAGTTCTGGCGACCGTTGGCGACCAGAAAGTGACGCTGGCCGATGCGGCGATGATCTACACCACGCTGCCGCCAGAGGTCGCGCAAGTCCCCGCTGACCAGCTGCTGAGCGGGATCACCGAGCAATTGGTCAGTGAGACAGTGCTGTATGAAAAAGCGCTGGCAGCGAAGTTGGATCAATCGAAAGAGATGACCTACCGCCTTAACGCCATTCGCCGCTCCGCACTGGCCGAAGCCTACCTGACCGCAGAAATGGCGAAACGGATCACAGAAGAGCAACTGCGCGAAGAATATGACGAAATGGTCAAGCAATTCGGCGGTGAAGAAGAGGTCAGCGCGCGGCACATTCTGGTGAAAACAGAAGATGAAGCCAAAGCGTTGGTCAAAGCACTCGAAGGCGGAACCGATTTCGCTAAACTCGCGGCAGAAAAATCGACCGGACCATCCGGTGCAAATGGCGGCGACCTCGGCTGGTTCGGCCCCGGTCAAATGGTAAAGCCTTTCGCGGATGCGGCCTTTGCGCTGAAAAAAGGTGAAGTTTCCGCCCCTGTAGAAACGCAGTTCGGTTGGCACGTGATCAAACTCGAAGACCGCCGCACGCAATCCCCGCCCCCGTTTGATATCATTGAGCCGCAATTGCGCGCGAAAGCATCGCAGGGCATGGCACAAGAGATCATCGCAGAAGCGCGCAAAGAGGCGAAAATCTCCATAGAAGAAAAAACGCCGCCCGCTTTCCTCGTGCGTCAGAACGAGATGTTCAAAGACTGATAATCTGCGGGGGGAATGGTGATGTCGAATGAAGTCGAGGCTCTGAAAGCCCAACTTGCGGCCATTAAGGGCACACCAGGAGCGATATCACCGCTCGCCCCAACCTCTTATCAGACGCTTGATCCCGTTCCGGGAGTCACGCTGGCGGCGGGTGCTGCCGGGGTGAAATATGCCGGGCGCAATGACGTGATGCTGGCGCGGGTTGCACCGGGTGCTTCTATTGCCGGGGTGTTCACCCGCTCTGCCACCCGCTCTGCCCCGGTACGCTGGTGCGAGGGAGCACTGGCAGAATGTGTGGGACATGGGGACGGACAGCCGCTCGTAATCCTTGTGAACTCCGGCAATTCAAACGCCTTCACCGGGCGCGCGGGCGATGAAAGCACCGAAGCATTGGCGAATGCGGCGGCCAAAGCGCTTGGCACGAATCCCAAACGTGTTTTTCCCGCATCCACAGGAGTGATCGGCGAACGCTTACCCCATGAGCGGATCGTCGCCGTAATTGACGGTTTGGCGGCATCGCTGAATGAAACCGCGTGGCCTGAAGCGGCCGGCGCGATTATGACAACGGACACTTTCCCTAAGCTGGCCGGAGCGCGCACGCGAATTGACGGCGTGCCTGTGACGATTTCAGGCTTCACTAAAGGCTCCGGCATGATCGCACCGGATATGGCGACGATGTTAGGCTATGTGTTCACAGATGCCGCGATTGCACCGGATGTACTGCAAGCGCTGCTGAACGAGACGAACGCGCGCAGCTTCAACGCGATTACGGTCGACGGCGACACCTCGACTTCCGACACCGTGCTGCTGGCCGCGACGGGGAAGGCAGATCATGCTTTGGTTACGGATGCAGCTGATCCGCGAATAGCGGATTTCCGCGCGGCGCTGGGCGGGGTGATGCAAGACCTCGCACACCAAATCGTGCGCGATGGCGAGGGCGCATCGAAATTCATCCGCATCGATATCAGCGGGGCTGAAGACGACCGCGCCGCACGGGTGATCGCAATGGCTATTGCGAACTCGCCGCTCGTGAAAACCGCGTTTGCCGGCGAAGATCCGAACTGGGGGCGCATTGTGATGGCCGTCGGGAAATCAGGCGAAGCGGCGGATCGTGATAAAATGACGATCCGGTTTGGCGATATTCTTGTTGCGGAACAAGGATGGGTAGCTGAGGCGTATCGCGAAGATGACGGGGCGGCCTATATGAAGCAGCCAGAGTTATCCGTTGCGGTTGATGTCGGCATCGGAAGCGGTGCCTCGACTGTGTGGACCTGTGACCTGACCTACGCCTATGTGCGCATCAACGCGGATTATCGCTCTTGAACCGGATTATTCTCGTAAGCGCCGTCGCGCTGGTAGACGCGGACGGGCGGGTTTTGCTGGCGCAGCGGCCTGAGGGCAAATCTTTAGCAGGGTTGTGGGAATTTCCCGGTGGAAAAGTCGAGGATGGCGAAACGCCTGAGGCGGCGTTGATCCGCGAATTGAAGGAAGAACTTGGGATTGACACCGAGGAAAGCTGCCTCGCCCCGCTAACCTTCGCAAGCCACAGTTATGACAATTTTCACTTGCTGATGCCGTTATTTGTCTGCCGCAAATGGGAAGGCATTGCCGAGCCGCGTGAAGGTCAGGTTTTATCTTGGGCGCGACCTCAACGGTTGCGCGATTATCCAATGCCTGCCGCCGATATCCCGCTCATTCCGATATTGCAGGATTTGTTGTAGGTTTGTCGGTTAATTACTAAAATCCCCCTACACTGTGTGTTGGTACTGGGGTATTTTATTGATTGTTAGTGTGATTGATTTTGTGTCGTTATGAGAGAGCTGTTTTATATTTTGTAATTCCAGTCTTTATTAGTCTGGCGGCGACCTACTTTCCCGTGCCTTGAGGCAGAGTATCATCGGCGCAGCGGGTCTTAACGGCTGAGTTCGGGATGGGATCAAGTGTATACCTCGCGCTATGGCCGCCAGACAAATAAAGACTGG
>CALFAK010000154.1 GCA_937948985.1 uncultured Neomegalonema sp.
GTGACATGCGCCCCGCCATAGGTATGCCGCAGCAGGCGGAACAACACATCGAACACCACCACGGGCCGCGCATTGCCGATATGCGCGCGGTCATAGACGGTCGGGCCGCAGACATACATGCGCACGTTTTTCGGGTCGAGAGGCTCGAAAACCTCCTTCTGGCGGGTGCGGGTATTATAAAGCCGGATGGCCATGCGTCGTCCTCTTCGCGGATGCGACGCTTCGGGGTTCAGAGGGATTTGAACACGCAAACGCGCCGCAGACTATGTCAGCGGGTAATGCAAATCTCGATGATCGAAATCGTGTTCATAGAGGCGTTATTGGCGCGGTTTTGTGGTCTCGTCAAGGGGCGTCACCTCCTCAACCACCACATAATCGGTTTCGATCACCCCGTCTGCCCCCTGCCTTGCCTGCCCGTGAGCCTTCTCGAACTCCTTGCGGACCTTGCCCATTTTCCAGCGCAGGAACAGCGCCGCAATCGGCGCAACGATCAGCAGGATGACGAAAATAATCGTCCCCAGCCATATCGCCAGCGCCAGCACCCCGATGCCACCCACGGCAGCCGCTATTCTCTGGAAGATGTTCATTTCCGCAATGTAGCGTTGATGCAGCACGGTTAAAAGGGCTGCACCCACTTTTCCCTGTTCAGCGCCGCAGCAACGGAACCAGCTCCGCCATATTCGGCCCGTAGCCCCGCCCCGTCAGCGCTTTGCGCAGCGGCATGAACAAGCCCTTGCCCTTGCGTCCGGTATCGGCTTTGAGCGCGCCGGTGATTGCGCCCCATGTCTCGGCGTCCCACGGCTTTGCCGCATCCATCCGTGCCAGCGCATCCGCCACGAATTCCGCGTCCTCATCGGCAATATCGGGCGTAAAGTCGCCCGTGACAACCGCCCACCACCCCGGCACATCGCTCATCGTGTTAATATTCGCACTGACCAGCGCCCAAAAGGCGGGGGCCACGTCCGCATCAACGCCCATCTCCTCCAGCTGACCCGATACAGTCTCGAACGGCATCCCGTGCAGCACTTTGCCGTTCAGGATCGTCAGCTCGTCAGGGCTGAACCGCGCGGGCGCACGGCCAAAGCGGGACAGATCAAACCCTTCTATCAGTTCCGCATGGCTGTTACGCGGCTCAATCGGCTCGGACGATCCCAGCCGCGCCATGTAGGACAGCAGCGTCAACGCCTCGATCCCCTGCTCACGCAACGAGCCCAGCGTCAGCGACCCCAGCCGCTTCGACAGGCCCGCCCCGTCCGCATCCACCAACAAAGAGTGGTGCGCGAAGCCTGTCGGCCTGCCGCCCAGCGCATCGAAAATCTGGATTTGCGTCGCCGTGTTGGTCACATGATCCTCGCCCCGGATCACATCCGAGATGCCGAAATCGATGTCATCACACACGCTGCACATCGTGTAGAGAAATCCGCCATCCTCGCGGATCAACACCGGGTCTGACACAGACGCGCAATCCACATTCGTCTCACCGCGAATTCCGTCAATCCACGTCACCCGCTCCTGCTCCAGCTTGAACCGCCAGTGCGGCTTGCGCCCCTCCGCCTCGAACGCGGCAATCTCGGCGTCGGTCAGCTTCAGCGCGGCGCGGTCATAGACAGGCGGGCGGCCCGATTGCAGCTGGTATTTCCGCTTGAGGTTCAGTTCTGTGCTCGTCTCGTAGCACGCATACAACCGCCCCGAAGCACGCAGCTGATCCGCCGCCTCGTTGTAACGCTCCATGCGTTCGGATTGACGTTCGTAACGGTCCCAGCCGAGGCCCAACCATTCAAGATCGCGCTTGATGTCGTCCACATTCTCCTCAGTCGAGCGTTCCGCGTCGGTATCATCGATGCGCAGGATGAATTGCCCCCCCGCATTGCGCGTGAACAGCCAGTTGAGCAGCGCGGGCCGCAAATTGCCGACATGCAGCTTTCCGGTAGGTGACGGGGCAAAACGTGTTGTGACGGTCATGGGACTATCCCGATCATATAAGAAACTGGTTGGCGCGATTGCTACACAAGTCGCAGGCGAAACGGAACCACAAACAAAATGGCCGGAGGTTTCCCTCCGGCCATTCTATCAGTCAACGTGGTAACGTTGGTGCGTTGTGTCGTCTCAGAAAACTTAGCGTGCCGCCATCAAAGGCATCGGGTTCGCTGCCTGATCGTAGGATGGCAGCGCACCATCGATGCTGCCCGACTCAACAAACACGTCCGCAACGCCTTTCATGAAGGTCTGCATACCGCCACCAAACCATTTGCGCGAAAGTTGCTCTTGACTGGAAGGGAAGGTCATCGTGCTGATTGCGGTTTTCGCCGCATCAACATCCATGCCGGACTCTTTAGCGATGATTTCAATCAGCGCATCATTGTCTTTGCCCGCATTCCATTTGTCATTAGCCGCAGCCGTAACAGCGAGGAATTGAGCCAGAACACCGCCATGCTTTTGCACAAACTCGGTCGGAGCCGATGTCACGTCAAACACCAGAATGCCAAGCTCTTCTTTTTCCGCACCCGTGAGCATCGTTTTGCCGGATTCCTTCATCCGGTTGAGACCACCGCCCCAGCCGCAAGCGAAATCAACAAGGCCTTGCGCAAGCGCAATCGCGCCCTCGGGGGGAGGCATGTCAACAACGTTCAACGTGGATACATCGACGCCGAAATGGCTCATCTGACGCAGGAAGCCGTAGTGAGCCGCCGTGCCGAGTGGAACCGCAACACGCTTGCCGTTGAGGTCGGTAACGTTGCTTTTGTCGATGCCCAACGAGTCGCTGATGACACAGTTGTCGTTTTCCGAGTAGCTTACGGCAACATCTACGATTTGCAGATCAAGACCGGATGATGCCGCCACGACGAAAGGTGGCAGGCCTTGGCTGACCGAAATATGCACGTCGCCCGAAGCCATTGCAGCGGACATTGCCGTACCGGTATCAAACGAACGCCACTTGACTGGCATTCCGAGCGCTTTTTCATACGAGCCGTCAACTTTTGAAGCCAAGAACGGCATCGGCCATTCGAGGAAGTAGCCAACGGTAAGCTCTTTCAGTTCTTCAGCTTTAGCGACCTGAGCCGTCATAGCCAACGTGGCCCCGGCTACAAGCGCAGCGATTGTCTTACGCATCATTGTTATTTCTCCCAGTTTTTCACTTAGACGGCATTGCCGCCCGGTGTTTGTTTCAGCCGCCGACAAGAATGTATCGCCATAGAGGCGAACCACTCCATCGAACACGACAGCGTTCCAATGGAAAATGGAACACCGTGTATCGATTTTGCCGACATCGTCGCACGTTGTATTGCAAGATTCCGGTGTATGGAAACAAATTCAGCTTTTTCAAACAATCAACTTTAAGAGCAATTTTACGCTGCCGTGAAATCTGTCGCATCAGTGGGAATTACAAAAAAATGGCCGGAGGTTTCCCTCCAGCCATTCTCATCGGTCAACGTGGTGAGCGTTGGTGCGTTGTGTCGTCTCAGACTGCTTAACGTGCCGCCATCAAAGGCATCGGGTTCGCTGCCTGATCGTAGGTGGGAAGAGCTTCGTCGATGCTGCCCGCTTCCACGAAGACATCTGCGACGCCTTTCATGAAGGTTTGCATACCACCACCGAACCATTTGCGCGAAAGCTGCTCTTCACGGGAAGGGAACTTCATCGTTGCAATTGCCGCTTGTGCCGCTTCAAGGTCCATACCGGATTCTTTGGCAAGGATTTCAAGCATTTCAGGGCTTTGCGATTCATTCCACTTGTCGTTCGCCGCTGCGGTAACAGCGAGGAATTGAGCAAGCACGCCGCCGTGCTCATTGACGAATTCAGTCGGAGCCGAAGTCACGTCAAACACCAGGATGCCAAGCTCTTCTTTTTCAGCACCGGTCAACAGCACTTTACCGGATTCCTTCATACGGCTCAGACCACCGCCGTAACCGCAAGCAAAGTCGACGAGACCTTGTGCCAGCGCAATCGCACCTTCAGGTGGAGGCATATCAACAACGTTCAGAGTAGAGATGTCGACGCCGAAGTGGTTCATCTGACGCAAGAAGCCGTAGTGAGCTGCCGTGCCGAGTGGCACTGCAACGCGTTTGCCTTCAAGCTCTTTCGCATTGGATTTGTCAACGCCGAGCGCATCGCCAACAACGCAGTTGTCGTTATCAGAATAGCTGACCGCAACGTCAACAACCTGAAGATCGAGACCTGAAGAGGCCGCTACGACGAATGGTGGCAGGCCTTGGCTGACCGAGATGTGAACATCACCGGAAGCCATAGCGGCAGACATTGCCGTGCCGGTTTCAAACGAACGCCATTTGATCTTTTTACCAAGCACTTTTTCATACGTGCCATCGACCTTGGAGGTCAGGAACGGCATGGGCCATTCGAGGAAGTAAGCGACCGTAATTTCATCAAGATCGTCAGCTTTAGCCATTTGAGCCGTCATAGCCATTGTGGCCCCGGCTACCAGCGCAGCGATTGTCTTACGCATCATTATTATTCTCCCAGTTTTCACATGGACGGTGTTGCCCGCCCGGTGTTGTTCCAGCCTTAGATCAGGACAGCATCACCATAAGGCGAAAGCTTGTCCCGGCAGATCGCAGCGTCTCACCGGAAACAAGTCTTGCCACCCATAGTGAAACGTGACGTATCGTTTTCGCCAGCTCGGCAAACTTTCTATTGCAAGAGTCTGCTGCATGGAAACAAAATTCCGCATTGACCGCTCATAAGGATTAAAAATGTCCCAGCAAGGAACCGAAGCATCTCTTTGGGCCGCAACCGCAGCACAACGTTTTGACGGACTGACCGTTTCGCAAGACATAGAGTGCGATGTCGCCGTGATCGGTGCGGGCTTCACAGGCATCAGAACCGCGCTGGAACTGGCTTCCAACGGTGTGCGCGTTGCGGTATTTGACGCGGGTGGCGTCGGCTGGGGCGCGTCGGGCCGCAACGGCGGGCAAGTCAACCCGATGCTACCCGTCGCCCGCCCCAACGACCTGCTCAAAGCGGTTGGACCCATATATTTTGAGCGACTGGCCGCAACGTCACTCGGATCAGCGGACGCCCTGTTCGAGTTGATCCGCAAATACCAGATCAAGTGCGATGCCCGTCAAAACGGCTGGCTGCGGGTCGATCATTCCGCCAAAGCCCGCAAAACATGGCGCGAGGCCGCAAAAGCATGGTCGGCGCACGGCATGGAATACGAAGTGCTGGATGGCGATGATCTGCGCAAGGCATCCGGCTCCCCCGCCTACGATTCAGGCATTATCAACCCGCGCGGCGGGGCCGTTCAGCCATTGTCACTCGTTTGTGGTTTCGCTCATGCGGCAAGATCAGCGGGCGCACAGATATATGAGAAAGCGAAGATCGAAACGTTGGAGCGCACGGGGGACGGCTGGACACTGACCTGCAGCGGTCATCGCATCACCAGCGAATGGGTCGTTCTGGCCACCAACGGCTATACCGGCCGACTGCGCCCGGATGTGCAAAAAGCGATTATCCCGATTAACCCCGTGCAAATCGGCAGCGGCCCGCTGCCCGAAGACCTGATCAACGAGATTTTGCCGGCGGGGCAAACCATTTCGGATACCCGGCGCGTTATTATGTACGCACGCCGTGAGCCGGGGAATCAGATTGTCTATGGCGGCTGTGGCATCAAAGGGTTGAACGGCGAGATCGGTGGTTTTGAATGGCTCAAGAAAGACGCGGTCCGCGTCTTTCCGCAATTGCGTGATGTGAAATGGGAGTATCAATGGGGCGGGCAAATCGCTGTTACGCCGGACCACGTTCCGACTTTCATGGAGCCTGCGCCCGGCTTGATCTCTGGCATGGGTTATAACGGGCGCGGGGTGGCCATGTCTCACGCGATGGGCAAAGTGCTGGCGGACCGCGTTCTGGGCACTCCGGCAACCGACCTGCCCTTCCCGGTTTCGACCCGCAAGAATGTGGCATTCAAGACGATCCAAGAGCTGGGTACCGGAGTCGTGATCCGCATGATGCGCCTGATGGACGCGTTGGAAAGTCGGTGACTATCCGGCCAATCCTTCGATAATCAGCTTGCCTCCCACCACGATCAGGCACAGATAAATCACCACATAAAACTGTGCCTCGCTCACCCGCTTGTGCAGCCATATCCCGATCAAAATGCCTGCGACAGCCAATGGCAACAGCGCGAGCGATGTTTTCACGTTCACTGCCCCGAACAAACCAAGCGACGCATAAAACGGCGCTTTAACCGCATTGATCATCATAAACAACAACGTGCTTGTCGCCTGATAAGTCGTCTTCGCAATAGGGCGACTCAGCAAATGCATGGAGGCGGGAGGCCCGCCCGCATGGCTGACAAAGCTGGTGAAGCCTGCCGTCGCACCCCACGAAAGGGCTACGGGCGTGTTGATCTGCTCTGATTTGCGAATGGTAATCCAG
Organism: uncultured Neomegalonema sp.; assembly: GCA_937948985.1. Lineage (GTDB taxonomy): Bacteria > Pseudomonadota > Alphaproteobacteria > Rhodobacterales > Rhodobacteraceae > JAHDDY01. The sequence goes on from CALFAK010000154.1 coordinate 6,397, forward strand.
CCGCGCGCCTTTGCCATCATATAGGCGACAAAGCCCAGCGACATCACCCCCAGCGCCAGTTTCACGAGCCGTTCATCAACGACGCTGAACAGCAGCCAGCCTAAAATGATTCCCGGAACCGCCCCCAGAATCAGCACACGTCCATCCGGCCAACTCCATTGCCGCCAATAGGCACGCAAGGCGATCACATCCATCATCATTAGCAGAGGCAGCATAATTGCGGCGGCATTCACAGGTCCGACACTCAAGGCCAGCATCGGCGTCGCCACAAACGCCGCCCCGCCACTGAAACCGCCCTTGGCAATGCCCGCGATTAACACACCGGTAATGGCCAGCAGCCAGAAGGAAAGGTCCCACGTCATATGCCTGAAGCTAATGCGATACTCAGCATCTGCCAGCTCGCTTTGCCGGTACGCGCATTAAAGCCAACAACAGCTATGACACGCCCCTGAAAACTTCCAAGTGTCTGACGAATATACCGAATTTTTCAAAAATCACCCATAGAGCGCCGCCTGTGCTATGGCTTCTAATCAAAAAATAAAAAGTAAAGAAATCTGTTTTATTCCATTAAATGGCGGTAACTTTTTTTACATTGAACATGCAAATGTAGTTCTACAAACACTCGAACAAACCAACGAATACCAGGGATTGTTATGGCCGAAAACGCAGTAAAAATAGATTTTCTTGCCGAAAATCACAGCGCCGCATATACCGATTTTCAGAAAAAATCTGTTATTATTGAAGAAATGAACACCTGATCACTACACATTCGTGAAAGAACAGCAGCAGCCATTAAAAACAGCCGTCGGCTGCACGAAGAATCAAGCAGAAAAATTTATCTCTACGCCTCAACTCAATAGAATGCCTCGTAGAGGAACGATCTATTCAATACACGCATAGTTGAAAAAGGACGCATTGAGCGCCCTTTTTCTTTTGTCTAATATTCGCGGTTAACAATCGCGAATTATATCAAACGAACCACCAGCGCTCGCCGTTCTTGTGACCATCAAGCTCCCAGTTGGAAGCGATTTGGTCCGGCAGACCGATCTTCGTGGACATCGCGTGTGTGTACGCCATGAACATCGGGATGATGCTGCCGCAATCGTCGTGGCAGATTTGCTGCATCTCGACATACATATCGCGACGACGCTCCGGGTTAAGTTCAGCACGTGCCCAGACGAGGATTTTGTTGAAGGTCTGGTTCTCCCAGAAGGACTCGTTCCAATCCGCACCAGACGAATAAACCTGGCTGAACATCCAGTCTTCCGTCGGACGACCGCCCCAGTATCCGCCGAGGAATGGCTTCTTCATCCAAACGTTGGACCAGTAACCATCTTCCGGCTCACGCTGGATTTCGAGGTTGATGCCGCATTTGCGCGCGCTTTCCGAATACAACGCACCCGCATCGACCGCGCCCTCAAACGCCGAATCCGCAAGGCTGAGCTTGAGGTTGAGGCTGTCGAGACCCGCTTTTTTGAGGTGGAACTTCGCTTTATCCGCATCAAAATCACGCTGTGGAATCTCGTCATCCGTTGCGCGGTTGACGTTGGCCGGGCCAATCGGGTGGTCATTACCCAACGCGCCAAAGCCGCGTGCGATCTTGTCGACCATTTCCTGACGGTCAATCGCGTATTTCAATGCGAGGCGCACATGGTTGTCGGTGAAAGGATCAGCACGGCAATCCATAGGAAGAACGACGTGCTTGTTGCCGTATGTCGGCATCACAACGACGTTTTTGTCCCGCTTGAGCAACGGCGCGGTGTTCGCGTCGAGGTTTGACATCGAGTGAATCTCGCCCGTGCGCAGCGCGACGGTACGTGCGTTTGCATCGGCGAGGAACAGGTTCTCAATCTCATCAAAGTGACCCGCACCCTCTTTCCAGTAGTTCGGGTTACGATGCACGGTCAGCCGAACGCCCGGCTCAAAGTCCGATGCTTTCTTGAGCATATACGCGCCGGAACCAACACCCGATTCCCAATCAATGCCACCGCCGTCTTTTGCGGGGCAAATGTTCAGGTGGTAATCTGAACAAATATAAGGGAAGTCAGCGTTGCCGCCGGACAATTTGAAAACAACATTGTCGCCATCCGCCGTCACGCTATCCACTGCGGCGATGATGCCTTTAGCAGCCGATTTGGTGTCATCGCCCATATGGTGTTGGAAACTTTGAACAACATCTTCAGCCGTAACGGTCTTGCCGTTGTGGAATTCCACGCCTTTGCGCAGTTTAAATGTCCACTCCGCCGCATCGGGAGAGGCTTCCCATTCCGTCGCAAGTTCACCGCGCAGTTGGTTATCAGGGCCGATTTCGGTCAGGTTGTTACGCAGCTGGCCGGAGCTGGTGTTGATCATAAAAGAATCGAGGATCTGGGCCGGATCAAGCGAGTCAGACGAACCGCCCCCGGTCAGGCCCTGGATGAATTTGCCGCCCTTTTTCGGTGTCGCGGCGCGGGCCTTGTCAAAAGCGGTTGAAGCGGCAGTCACCGATACCCCGGCGGCAATTCCCGCTTGGATAAACTCGCGCCGGTTCATCTTCCCCGTCGCCACGTAATCGGTAAATTTGTCGAGTTCACTCATCGTGTTTTTCTCCCGTGATGGCCGTATTCTGACCAATGAAGCGTTCGCGTTCCATGCAGCCCCTGTCATCAACACGCGCCAAAATCACGAGACGCACCCTGATTCAGCTTGAATGCAGAACACTGTGAAAGAAGCCTTGCACAGCTTTTAACGCGTTGCGACCCCAAACCTGTACGCAGGCAGACAATTTTTCATGATCAAAAAAGTTTTTAAGAAGAACTTTTGTTGTTTGTATAAAAAGCGGCATTAACTTTAACGGGAATAATTTGAGAGCTGTAACCCATAATTAATCTTAAAATGAGACTATACATTGTAAGGAAAGGGGCGCTTTCTCGGAGATAATTATGCGTTTTTCGCAATATATCATTACCGCTATCGCGTTCTGGCTGCCTTCTGTCACAGAAGTCAGCGCGCAAACCGCACCGACTCCATTTCCATGCAATGGTCAATTATATCAAATTGCTACTAGAAACTCAACACTTAAGGCGTTGAACTTTGTAGAGACGGCGAACGGGTACACAACCAACTTCACGGACATCAACAGTGCCGGGGCCAACCGAAATGCCGGGTGGGGCTTCAACGATCTGGATAATCTGATCTATGGCGTGCGTACCGGCACGCGGGATTTGTGGAGGATTGATTTCGACGGCAACTTTGTCCTTGTGGCGACGCTGGATAATACGTTCGAGCGCGGCAGTTTTGTTGGCGACGTTCTGCCAAACGGCGTTATGATTTACCGCTCCCGCGACGATGCCCGTGTCTGGCAATTGGTTGACCTCAGCGATCCTGCAAATCCGGTCAATAACGGGACCATCACCCTGACCTCAGACGCATCTGGTGCTGACTTTGCGTATAATCCGGTTGACGGCATAATGTACGGATATGATGCCGTTACAAATCAGCTGTACTATGTCGATATCGCAAGCCTGTTGAATGGTGGCGGCACAGCAACGCCTCAATTTTTCGGACCCACCACATATACAGGCGGTTATGGCGCGCTTTGGTTCGATGAAGATGGCCGTCTTTATTTGTACAATAACAATAACAATGAAATCATCGTCGCCAATGTCGGTGTTGCGGGCAATGGAACAGGAAACGCGGCCTTCCTGGCCGTCAGCACCGATGAAGAGGGCGGCACAAATGACGGTGCATATTGCCGTGGCCCCGCCCCTGTGCCGCTCGGCAGTATCAAGGGTACAGTATTTGAAGACATCGACAGCGACGACATGCTTGGTGCTGGGGAGCCGGGTGTGGGAGCGGGCGTCACGGTCTCGGTATATTATGACAACGGAACACAAGCCAATCTTGCAGACGACACGTTTATAGGCACGACAGAAACCATAGCAGACGGCACATACATTTTTGACGGCCTCGTCACCATCGAGACTTATAGGGTTGAGATCGACGCAACCGACCCTGATCTGCCGCTAAATTCAAACATCGGCACCTCGAACCCGATTATTGGCGTCACAGTCAGCACGACCACACAGACTCAAGACGTAAATTTCGGCATGGATCCCGGTATAGCGGATTTGGAAATAACCAAAACCGCCAATGTCACCGAAGCCTTGCCGGGGGATACGGTGATTTGGACGATCAGTGTAACGAACAAAGGCAATGGCTCACCTGCCAATGTCATGGTGTCAGATATTATCCCGGACGGATTCACCTATGTCTCCGATGATGCGCCAGCGGTGGGCGACTATTATAACCCAAGCAACGGCAACTGGTTTGTCGATGAAATTCTCCCCAATGCAACGGAAACGCTCAACATCACCACAACCGCAAATGCTGGCGGCGGGCGCACAAATTATGCGGAGATTGTCTTCAGTTCGATGCCGGACCCGGATTCTGACTTCAATGTCGGGCGGCTGGTGACTGATGGCACGGATGATGATGAGGCACAGTTTACGGTCGCGGAATTCGGCGGGCATACAGTTGCGGGCCGCATTTTCCTCGACAATGGTGCGGGCGCGGCGACGGCGTATGATGCGAGTCTTGGCGGAGCAGAAACAGCAGGTGCTTTTGCCACGGTGGTTGTGACCGATAGCGGCGGCACCGTGCTGGCAACGCCACCGATCAATGCGGCCGGAGAATGGATCGCCGCCCTGCCCTTCGGGTATTCAGGCACGCTGACAGTTACAGCGAGTCCTGCGGCAGGGTATCTTTCCGTATCCGAAGCCGATCCGGGACTGCCTGCACTCAGCAACCCCGGCGCAACAGATGGCACATACACATTCACCCCGGCCAGCAATGCCAGCTACACGGGCCTCGATTTTGGCCTGATAGGCGAGCCGACACTCAGCCAAAACCAAAGCGTAAGTCTTTCGGAGGGACAGATCGCCAATCTCGCGCATCGATATGAAGCCACAGCCACCGGCATCGTGGATTTTTCACTCGTCGATGTAACAACGACGCCCGCAGGTGCCTTCACCAGCACATTTTTCCGTGACATCAATTGTGACAGCGCGCCCGATACCCCGCTATCTGCACCGGTATCTGTGGAGGCGGGCCAGAGCATATGCCTGGTTGTGCGCACTCAGGCATCAAGCGGGATAAGCGATGCAGCCATGACGACGTATGGTATAGTCGCGTTCACAGATTTTTCGGGTACGGGTTTGAGCACAAACCTGCGCAATGATGATGTGATCCAAAGTGCTTCCGCCGGGGCGATCACACTGCGCAAATTTGTAACAAACATCACACAGAACACACCTGAAGGCACATCAAATACCGGAACATTGGGCGATACGCTTCAATACAGGTTGATGATCACGAATCCGAACACAAAACCGATCAGCGATATAAGAGTCTTCGACCAAACGCCGGCTTGGACAGCGCTATCAGACACGATACCCGGCCCGGTTACCGTTGCGCCCGGTATAAATTGTGCGGTTGTGATACCCGCAAACGGCGGCAACTCAAATTATGTCGGACCGATTGAATGGTCTTGCCCCGGCTCATTTCCGCCCGGTGGCGAAGGGTCGCTGACTTTCCGGGTCAGGATACAATAAGGCCGCCATCGCCCCCCTTGCCGCCCCCGTCCAATACTGGCAAGGACATCGGGTATTGCAGCGGAGAACACCGATGACCATCAAAGCCGACCACGCCTTTCGCGCGACTTCCAATTTGGGCCGCTCGGTGGAGATGACCTATGGCGGGGCGCTGAGTTTTCTGCGGCGGCGTTATACCCGTGATCTGAATGGCGTTGATGTGGCAGTGACGGGGATTCCTTTTGATGCCTCTGTCACGTACCGCCCCGGCTGCCGCCTCGGTCCGCAGGCCATCCGTGCGGCGTCAGTGCAATTGGCGGAGTTGAAGGCGTTTCCGTGGGGGTTTGATCCGTTCGATACGCTGGCGGTTACTGATTATGGCGATTGTTTCATCGATCCCCATCACCCCGCCGGCGTCCCCGCTTCGATAGAGGCACACGCGGCGGAGATTATCGCGGGCGGGGCAAAGATGTTGTCGCTGGGGGGCGATCATTTCGTCGCTTATCCACTGATCAAAGCCCATGCCGCCAAATACGGCCCGCTGGCGATGATCCAGTTCGACGCCCATTGCGATACCTGGGAGGACGACGGCACCCGCCTCGACCACGGCACGATGTTCGCGCGGGGCGTGGCGGAGGGGGTGATTGATCCGTCCAAATCGGTGCAGATCGGCTTGCGTACCTATAATGACAGCGCGCACGGGTTCGAGATTCTCACAGCACCGTGGGTGCATCGCAACGGCATCGACGCGGCGCTGGAGGTCATCCACGCGCGGATTGACGATGCGCCGTGCTATATCTCGTTCGACATTGACGGGCTGGACCCCGCCTTTGCGCCGGGCACCGGAACGCCTGTGCCAGGCGGGCTGGCCTCATGGCAGGCGTTGGAACTGATACGCGGGTTGGGTGCGCTTGATCTGGTCGGAATGGATGTCGTCGAGGTCTCGCCCCCGTTCGACCATGCGGAAATCACAGCCCTCGCCGCCGCCCATGTGGCGCATGACTGGCTGTGCCTGCTGGCCGCGAAGAAGGGGGCGAAGGGGGTTGAGGTGGGGCGGGTTT
>CALFAK010000155.1 GCA_937948985.1 uncultured Neomegalonema sp.
CAGCTTGTCGATAACGGCGGCATTGGCTTTGCCTTCCTTACCCTTGCGGTCGAGAATATGCAGCCCGCCAAAGAATGGCAGATCATCCCGAAATTCCCCCGCCGGACCGACATTGTGCGTCATCGGCAGCTTATACTGCACTCCGATCATATAATCGTCCGCCCCGTGCGAGGGCGCAGTGTGGACGAACCCCGTGCCCGCCTCATCCGTCACATGGTCGCCGGGGAGGAGGGGCACATCGTAGTCCCATTCGCCGTTTGCATCGTCTGCGTCGCGGAAGGGATGAGCAGTGGTCAGACCAGCCAGTTCATCCGCACTGACAGCACGGACTTTCTCATAGGCATCAACCCGCGCGGCTTTGAACACATCCGCCGCCAGATTGTCAGCGACCATAAACAACTCACCCGGCACGGCCCAGTTTTCAGGCGCGGCATCGGTGACTTTATAAAGGCCGTATGAGATCGACTTATGGAAACAGATCGCCCGGTTCTGCGGGATCGTCCAAGGGGTCGTGGTCCAGATGACGACCTTAGAGTCCGTAAGGTCTGCCGCGCCACCACCAACAACCGGAAACTTAACCCAGATCATATGGCTCTTGTGGTCGTGGTACTCGACCTCCGCCTCGGCCAGTGCGGTTTTCTCGATGGGCGACCACATCACGGGCTTCGATCCGCGATAGAGTGTGCCGTTCTCCACGAACTTCAAAAACTCTTCCGCAATAACGGCTTCCGCCTGAAAGCTCATAGTCTCATAGTGGTGGTCCCAGTCACCGACCACGCCCAGCCGCTTGAATTCCTGCTTCTGTGTTTCGATCCATTCGCCCGCGAATTCACGGCACTCGCGGCGCAACTCGTTCACAGGAACATCGTCCTTGTTTTTACCCTTCTTGCGATACTTCTCCTCAATCTTCCATTCGATCGGCAGGCCGTGGCAATCCCAGCCCGGCACATATCGCGAGTTGTACCCCAGCATCTGGTGCGAGCGGACCACGACATCCTTCAGGATCTTGTTCAGCGCATGGCCGATATGCAGATTGCCGTTCGCATAGGGCGGGCCGTCATGCAGCTCGTATGCTTCCCGATCCGCCGCCACTTCGCGCTGTTTGTTGTAGAGATCAATCTTCTCCCAATGCGCCAGCCAATCGGGTTCGCGCTTCGGCAATCCCGCCCGCATAGGAAACTCGGTTTTCGGCAGGAACAGCGTGTCGCGATAATCGGGTGCGGTGGTCTCTGGGGCGTCGGCCATGATCGGTGTCTCGTGCTATCGGGTGGCATCCCGCATCAGCGCGCGGGCAAACTTGTTCAGGGTATGACCCGCACGCGACTCTATCGCAAGCGCTACGTTGAGTCGGGCCTGAGTCGGCAATTTTATCGTCAAATTCGGATGAAAAGTTTATTATCTATTAATTTCCGTGACCTGTGGGATGTTCTTAACATCAGTCTTAACTGCGGGATAAGCACTGAAAAAAATGAGAGAATACGGATGGACCGTCACTCAAAAACATCGCTTGAAAGCGAAAAGACGAATTATATTGCATACTTGAAAATTTTTCTTAATGTTGATTGTAAGCGAAGGGGCGATGCAACGATCCCTTCCTGGCAACATGAGGATCGAGCTATGGATACGTTTTTGAGAAAGACATCGTCGTTTGCGTTGATGGTCGGGCTCGCCAGTGCTGTTGGTGCTACCGCCGCATTCGCATCCGGTCCCGGTGATAACGACCAGTGGATCACCCCCACTGTGACCCAATCCGCCGCCACACCCGTTTGGACAGACCTGACGACGTCAACCACGGCTGCGGCCGAACCCGCACCGCAATACGAATACACCGCGCCCGCGCAATCGGCGACGCAGTATGAGTACACCGCACCTGCGCAGCCCGCGTACACGCCACCGCCTTTGGCGACGGCACAGACAACCCAAACGGTTCCGTCCTACACGGCACCCACTTCGTATGTCGGCAGCAGCCAGAGCGCGTATCACTCACAGGTTGGCCCGCATCCGCATCCTCACGGCGCATCGCCTTGCGGTTCCCCTTGTGGTCAAACCTATGTGCAGCCCGCACCAGTGTATCAGGCACCACAAATTGTCCAGGCACCACCACGCATCGAATATCGCGACCGCGTGGTTGAGAAGAAGGTCTATGTTGACCGCCCTGTAGAGCGCAAAGTCTTCGTTGATCGTCCTGTCGAACGTAAAATCATCGTCGAGCGGCCTATTGAGCGTAAAGTCTACGTCAACCGCCCGATCTATGTTGACCGTCCCGTCTACGTGAACCGCCGTGTTCCTGTGCATGTGAAAGTGCCGGTTCCGGTTGACCGTCCTGTCTATGTTGAAAAGCGTGTACCGGTTCCGGTGCGCGTCGTGCAGCGGGTTCCGGTTCCTGTGGATCGCCCTGTTTACATCGAAAAGCGCGTTCCTGTGCACGTGAAAGTGCCTGTACCCGTGGATCGTCCTGTTTATGTCGAAAAACGCGTTCCTGTGGCTGTGCCGCGTCCATACCCTGTGCACGTGAAAGTGCCGGTGCATGTGGACCGTCCGGTCCCGGTTGATCGTCCTATCTACGTAAACCGCACGGTTCGTGTGCCGGTTCCTGTGGATCGTCCGGTCCCTGTGGATCGCCCGGTATATGTCGATCGTCCTGTTGTGCGTCCGGCGCCTGTTATCGCGCCCGCAACGCATGGCTGCGCGGTTCCGCAAACAACATGTGCCGCTCACGGCGCAGGGTGGAGCACGAGCGGCGGCTATGAGTATTTCGGCTCCAGCCAATCCGTTCCGGGTATCAGTCCCGCTTCCGTGTTGGGTTCCGGCTTCGGGACGCATGGTTTCGGCGCACACGGCTTCGGTGCGATTGGCCTCGGTCAGGGATGCTGCGGTGCTTCGGCCCACATTACCCCGCACGCCGCCCACCACAAGGGCAAGGATCACGGTAAAGGTGCGTTCGAGCAAATCTCCGACCGGATCGAAAAGCTGTCCGCGAGCATCGCCGACGGTGAAAATGCCCGCCGTATCTCTGCCAACGAAGCGTCAACCCTGCGCCAGAAGATCCAAAAGATCTCGAACAAGCTGACCGAATCCCGCAAGGACGGTAAACTTGACGACAAAGAGATTGAGATCATCGCGGCCAGTATGCGCGCTCTCGATGGTGGTGTTGAAGTGGCAAGCCATAATGCGGAGTTCGCAGGATGGTTCGGAGGCAACGGCTATGCCCTGCCACCACGCCCTGATTTCGGTGCCGCCGGCGCATTCCTGCCAAGCGCGACCCTGCCGGTTCTCCAGCAAGCCCTGCCAATCGGCTTTGGCGGTCCTGCTTACGGCTACGGCAGCTTCGGCAACTTCTGATAATTTTCCCCGGCGGCCCAAACCGCCGCCGGGTTCTCCCGGACGACCCAAACAGCAATGTTTGTTGATGATAAACTTGGCGGCATGGAGCAATCCACGCCGCCCTTTTTTGTTTAAAGTCATCCGCGATCAGGTTCAGCCATAGAGTGTCAGAATTCACGCAAATCTTGGCGGGAATTCTGACCCAAGTTGATCGCGAATGACTTCAGACACATCCGCGATCAGGTTGATTGAGAAGCACTCCGGTGGGACGTTTACAATCAAGGCAAACCGGGCGGCGCGCCTTATTCGCTGTAAAATTGCCCCGCAATGGTCTGAAACGCGCCCGCGTTGCGCCCTGTGTGAGCGGCTAACTGCTTTGTGAAGACGCCACCCGGCGCATCACAGTTAAAGGAGATAGCCCGATGAAGAAATTTGCCCCCGCGATCACCGCCGCTCTCATTTTCGGTACAACAGGTGCTTTCGCGCATGATTACAATAACTATGGTCAGCCCGCGCATAACCATGCGGGCACCAGCTATACCGCCCCGACAATTGATCTTGGGCCTATCGAATACGCGCAACCGCAATCGACTGTCAGCAGCAGCTATGTGTCGCCAGCCAACACCACGACCTACGCGCCCTATAATCAGCCCGCCACGTCCTACAGTTACACAACACCCGCAACCACTTACACGGCAGCGGCGACAACCACCTACACCGCGCCTGTGAGCAGCTATACGACGACACCGAGCTACACAGCGCCAACCTATACGCAGCCCGCTTACACGACGCCGACATATACAGCGCCGACGTACAGGGCACCGACTTACACAACGCCCGGCTATACGGCACCGACATACACGACACCAAGTTATCCGGCTTCCACGCTGATCGTGCCATCTTATGGTAACGCAACTGGCTATGCGTCCCGCTATGACGGGCGGGCCATCGTGCGCTCACGTCTCCAGCGTCAACGTAACCGGATTGAGCGCGCCTTGGAACGTGGCGATCTGCGCCCGCGTGAGCATGACAAGCTGATGAACCGGATGCAGGATATCCGCCAGATTTTCCGTGATTTCCGCAGGAATGACGGGGTGGTCAGCCAGTCGGAAGAAGCAAAGCTGATGGCTATGCTCGACCGCCAAAGCCGGCGCATCCGCCGCCTTGCGAATAATGACCGTGTCGCGGGCGGGCACGGCGGCTACAACACCTACCGCGCTTACTAAGCGAATTGCGATTAGTGTCATCCGCGATCAGGTAGCCATAGAGTGTCAGAATTCACGCAAGTCTTGGCGGGAATTCTGGCCCAAGTGGACCGCGGATGACTCTAAATTGAATCACAAACTGACAGGTCTTCGCGTTCGAGCATCGCGAGATATAAGTGGTCTGCGTTCAGCGATAAGTTGCGATGTGTAACAGCGCGACATGCCTTAACGACGCACCGATCACAGAAAAAACAGTGATTGCCTTGGTCTTGTCCGATTTTGGGATATATTGGGACTGTTGGTTGGTGGAAGTACAGAGGATAGATCTCATGAAAATCGTTCGGAACCTAGTCAGGGCCGGGGCCATCGTCCTTGCCATTGCAGGCGGTTCGCTCTCCGCTAAACCCGCAAAAGCAGATGGCGGCGCTGTTGTCGCCGGTATCGCAGGCGGACTCATTTTGGGAACATTGATCGGTTCGACAGCGAATGCGAACAATCAGTATTACGCGCCTGCTCCCACATATTATGCGCCCGCGCCAACCTATTACGCGCCAGCGCCCGTCTACTACCCCCGCGCCTATGTCGCGCCGACGATTTCGTTCAACTACGGCTACAGCAACCGCCGCTATTACGGTGGCAAACGCTATTATGGCGGTAATCGGTACTATGGTGGCAAACGCTACTACGGGGGCAAGCGCTATTATGGCGGAAAACGCTATCGCGGTGGACACAGGGGCCACAGACGCCATCACTGATATCCGGGTTTCCAAAACCATCGGCGCCGCTCCTTCGGGGGGCGGCGTTTTCTGTTAAGCATAAACTTCAGAAATTTCTCATTAATCAATGGCTTGTCTCATAAAGGCTGTTGTTTTGAGACGGTAAGAGATGCCTTTCCAAGCCTGTGAATTGTCATAAAATTTCCGTTTGTTTCATCTCTCTCACGCAAGCTCACATCGGCGTGGCCTGACTGGATTCCGCCCGAATTGCCCACCAAATTGCGCTTATCGAATTTAACAGCCCCAGGAGACAGACATGAAACTCTCTCGCCGCAGCGCCCTCATGGGCATGACCGCCCTCGCAATTGCCGCTCCCGCAGCATCCGCCCTTGCGGCTCCGTCCTCTTCACTGATCGACGGCTATTGGAACGCTTCAGGCTCCGCTGACAACGTCGATCACAGCGCATGGGGCAGCTTCCTGTCCAGCTACGTCCGTCCGGGCAGCGACGGCGTCAACCTCGTTGCCTATGGCAGTGTTTCAGACGCGGATAAGCAGGTGCTCAAAGGCTACATCGCCATGCTTGAGTCGAGCGACCCGACCAGCCTGACACGTGACGCGCAAATGGCATATTGGATCAACCTCTATAACGCCAAGACGGTCGATCTGGTCATCGATGCCTATCCGGTGTCATCAATCAAGAAAATCAAAGGCGGCCTGTTCAATACCGGCCCTTGGGATGAGAAAGTGATGAATGTCGCCGGGCGTCCGCTGTCGCTGAACGATGTTGAGCACGGCATCCTGCGCCCTGTATGGAACAATGACCCGCGCATCCACTACGCTGTGAACTGTGCCTCCATCGGCTGTCCGAACCTTGGGACGCAACCGTTCACATCCGCTAACCTCGCTTCGTTGCTTGATCAGTCGGCACGCGATTTCATCAATCACCCGCGCGGTGCGGATGTTTCCAGCGGCCGTTTGGTCATTTCCTCGATTTTCGAGTGGTATCAGAGTGATTTCGGCGGCAATGACGCGGGTGTGATCGCCCACATGAAACAATATGCGACCGGATCCTTGGCTGCGGGTCTGGCAAATGTTTCATCCGTCTACGATGACCGCTACGACTGGAATCTGAACGCGATTTAGACTCATCCGCGATCAGGTTGATCGCGCGTGACCTTACCCTGTCTGTCTGAACCGGGTCAGTGCCGCAGCGGCGATGCTGCGCACGCCCGGTTTGGTTAGCGCTTTATAAGGCAGAGGGCGGCTGACTTCGATGGCCGCCACACCGATACGGGCGGTGAGTGCACCGTTGATCGCCCCCTCACCGGCCCGCCGTGACAGCTTTGCCAAAGCCCCGCCGCCCAGCACGGCCCCGAAGAAATCATCCCCCAGCGCGATCATCCCCGTCGCCGCCAAATGCACGGCGACCTGTTTGAGCAACCGCCACGAGCCTAGCCATCCGGCCCTCCCGCCGTACACTTCGGCAATCTCGCGCACCATGCGGACGTTGAAAAACAGCACCGCCGCCGCATCCAGTATTCCCGCTGGGAGCAGCGCGGTCGCCGCCGCCACGCTGCGCGCACCGCGTTGCGCCGCAGCCGAAGCGCGGGCATCAAGATGCTGCATCGCCTCGGTTTCGATCAGCGTCAGCAACGTATCCGCATCCGGCGCATCGCCTTCACGCAAGCGGATTTCATCCCGTGCGCGGTCAAAATCGGCACGGCTGCGGTACAGGGTTTCAATATCGCCTTTGACCCGCGAGGCGGCAAGACGGTCCGCCGTATCCCACGCCATCTCGGCCCGTTGGCGCACATCATCCACCTTGCTCATCCGCGACAGCGCGGCCAGTTCGCGGAACACGAACAACAGCAATCCGGCCAGCACAATCACGCCAAGCGCCAGCGCAAGGCGGCCCAGCCAGACATTCTTGGCCATCATCCCCAGCACAAAATCATACGCCGCCGCGCCCAGCACCAACATGATTAGCCCCGAAACCGCCGTCCACACCAGTGCGCTCAGGGCCGAGCGCTTTCGGGTCAGCGGCGTGATCGCGGTCTCGACCGGAAGCGTGGGATCATCGTCCAACTGCGTAGGCTCAGGCGCACGGGCCAGCGCCGGATCGTCAATCTTGAACACCTGCGGGCGTGGTTTATCGCTCATTTTCTTCCACCAACTTGATCGCTTTCAACTTTAACAAGCCCGCAGAAGACAGTCCACGTTCTACCGCACTAGCACAATCGGTACTTTGCAGGACCGGATCATCTCACTGGTTGTCGAACCGATGATCAGGCGGCGGATGCGGCTGTGGCCATAGGCGCCCATCACCAGCATACCGAAATCCTGCTCCTCGATCATCTTCGGCAGTGCCTTGTCCGGGTTGCCCTCAACGATGTGAGATTGCGCGTTAAAGCCTCCGGCGGAGAGTTGCGCGACGGCATTCTCAAGCGATTTTTCCACTTGTGCTGTCGGTGTGCCGACGCTGACCACATGGATTTCAAGCCCGGCATAGAGCGCATCGCGTGAGATATGATCGACCGCTTTCAACGAAGACGGTCCGCCGTCAAATGCGACCAGTACTCGCTCAATCGGTTTGAACGCACGGTTGGCGACGAAAACCGGCTTATGGCTCGCACGGATGATGCGCTCAAGGTTTGACCCCAGATGCAGCTTTGCGAAATCCGCCGCCTCGCCGCGTTTGCCGACGAGGATCATGTCGGCGTGTTCCTCCTGCTCGGCCACGGTCTCGATGATATCGCCGTGGCGCAGGCGGGTGGTGATGTCGGTGACACCCGCCTTCACGAGAATTTCGCGGGCATCATCCAGCAACGCGCGGCCATGTTCGGCGACCAGTTTGGCGCGCTGTTCGTCCAGCTCGGACAATTCCTTCAGCAAGGCGCTGCGCGCGCCGAGTTTGATTGAGCCGGACAAGTCCGTTTTACTCGTGTTGCCGCGTCGCCCCATGACGTGCATCAGGTCGACATGAGCATCCGTGCGCCGGGCAATCCAGGCCGCGTGATCGCAGACGCTTTGCGAATAGAACGAGCCGTCGACGAGGGCGAGAAGGGTGTTGGTCATCGGTATCTCCTCAATGGCTCATCAATTTGTCGAGCGCGCCGGGTTTGTCGTGGATCGCCAGCTTATCAACGATTGTCTCGGATGCCTCGTTCATCCCGACAATCTCAACCTCCGCCCCGTCACGGCGGAACTTCAGGACCGCCATGTCGAGTGCGGAGACAGATGAAATATCCCAGATATGCGCGGCACTGACATCAATCGTCACCCGCTCCAGTGCCTCCTTGAAGTCAAACGCGCGCATGAAATCTTCAACGGAGGCATAGAACAACTGCCCCTCAATCCGATACGTCCGCGCGCGGCCATCGGCGGACAGGGTGGATGAGACACGGAACAACTGCGCAATCTTGCCCGCGAAGAAGATCCCGGACAACAGCACCCCGACCAGCACACCGATTGCGAGGTTGTGGGTGAAGACCACAAACGCCACGGTCGCCAGCATCACGATGGACGACGATTTCGGGTGCGTGCGCAGGTCACTCAGCGAAGACCAGCTGAACGTGCCAATCGACACCATGATCATAATCGCCACCAGAGCCGCCATCGGAATCTGGCTGACCATATCGCCCAAACCAACGCACAGGATCAGCAGGATCACACCCGCCGCAAAGCAGGACAGCCGCCCGCGACCGCCCGATTTCACGTTGATAATCGACTGCCCGATCATCGCACAGCCCGCCATGCCACCGATAAAGCCCGTCGCCGTATTCGCCAGCCCTTGGCCGATGCACTCCTGATTGCGGTCAGAGGTTGTGTCGGTCAGATCATCAACGATGTTCTGCGTCATAAGGCTTTCCAGCAAGCCCACAACCGCAACCGCGATGGAATAGGGGAAGATGATCTTCAACGTTTCAAGATTAAACGGAATGTCGGGGATCAGAAAGATCGGCAGCGTGTCGGGCAATTCGCCCATATCGCCCACCGTGCGCACATCCCAACCGAAGATCACGGTCAGCGAGGTCAGCACGATAATCGTAACCAGCGGGGAAGGCAGCATGTTTGTAACCAGCGGGAACAGATAGATAATTCCCAACCCCGCAGCGATCAGCACATAAGTCAACCACCCCACCGTGCGCGGGTCCATCTCCGGCAATTGTGCCATGAAAATCAGAATGGCGAGCGCGTTGACGAATCCGGTCATCACTGACTTGGACACAAACCGCATCAGATTGCCGAGCCTGAGATATCCCGCACAAATCTGTAATACCCCCGCCAGCACTGTCGCTGCCAGCAGGTATTGCAAACCGTGCTCCTTGACCAGCGTCACCATCAGCACAGCCGTCGCGGCGGTGGCCGCCGAGATCATCCCCGGCCTGCCTCCCGCAATCGCCGTGATAACCGCAATCGAGAACGACGCGTAGAGGCCCACTTTGGGGTCCACCCCGGCGATGATCGAAAACGCGATGGCTTCGGGGATCAGCGCCAGCGCAACGACAAGGCCGGACAGCAGGTCGCCGCGAATGTTGTGAAACCACTGGTCGCGATAGGTGTTGAGAGAAATCATAAAGGCTTCCTGTTCAGTCGGGCAGTGCCTGACTGATCATAATCAGTGCGGGGATGCATGCATTTCAGGAAGCCGATATCGTGTATCGGTTAAGAATCCAAGGAAATCAAAAATCAATCATTGCAATCGCGGTAACGCGGCTTGAATTCCGGCTGCGCCCTTGAAATCATTCGATCAAACGCATTGCCGGTTTGCCCGCGAAGCCATCGGGCACCGGAACGGAGGTCGCGGCATAGTCGGTGTTGAGAATGAGAGAGGGCGATTGCTGCATTTTCAGATTGTCGATGATCAGGATTGTAAACGCTGCTTCTTCAGAAATCGGCATGGTCGTATCGATCAGCAGATCATCCAAAGGCAGATAAATTGTGCCAAGCAGAGAGCGCACATTCGCGCTGGTAATCGTAAACGGGCGTAGCTTGGGCCTGTAACATCTGCCGCTCCCCCCCGGACAGAAGTTCCGTGCGGAGATCACAATACCTGCCATCGGTCCCGTTTCCGGCGCGCTGAAAGCAATCTCGGCATCGTCCTTGAACTCAAAGTGCGACTCTAAATCATCAAAGAACAAGCCCACATTCTCGCCGCTGACTGTGGCTTTATCCTTGATAATAAGCGGCCCGTCTTTGAAGAAATAAGTTCCGGGCGCGAACCAAACGCTCGCGTTGTCCTTGATCGTCAAGCCGCCACAATAGGTTCCGGGCGTCAGATTAACATTTTCCTCGTCCTTGATTGTGTTCGGCAAACTGCTGTCGCAGTCGCCACTGGGCGGGAACGGGCGCGTTTCGAGAGGGTCTTGGATTTGCGGGCAGTCGGTCGTGACGGTTGTTGAGAAGTTTCGATCAGCTCCCTCATAGCCGCCCGCAACGCACACGAACTTTGCATCCACATACGCACTACCCTCGGCGCGAATGGAAAAGGTTTCCCGTGAATTGGTGTAGATACCGCAATTGCCCGCTTTGATCTCGGCCTGCCCGGAGATCCCGATTCCGGGCGTGGTGTTGCCTCCGTCAACGGCAATGATGCATATATTCTGGCCGCCATAGACTTCGGCGGCCGCCTCGGCCGTCAGGGTTCGGCTGCCTTGGAAAAGTCGGTTGAGCGGTGTTTCGAGTGTCAGTGCCAGTTTGACCTTAACAATCGTGTCATTCTCCACCCGTGCTTGAGCTTTGATGTCGTCGCCCGGCATATTTTGCTTTGCATGGGTTTCTGCAATCGCGGCGAGAGTCGTTCCGCGCTTTTGCATGCCTTTTTGCACAAAATGAAGTTCGCGTGCTGTCGATATCGCTGCTATGTCAGCGGCCTTCTGCAAAGATGCGGTTTTCTGTGCCATCGCGATGTGATCAACGGCAAACAGGGTGGCACCGGCGATTATTGGTACAAAAATCCCTGTTATAGCTACAATGCTGCCATCCTGTTTTTTGAAAAAACAAGAGAGTATGCTGTAAATGAATCTTGCAAAACAATTCATCAAGTCTTCTCGCAGTACAGGCTCAAATACTGCAATTAACAACGAAATAGCTTATAAAATTATAATATGTTCAATGTATGATATTTTTAATATTGGATATTTTTATTATTTAAAAATTGATAATTACCAAATCATGATGGATAATAAAGTGTTACGCTTTTGAGTTTTTTGCAGCAGCTTCTCTGGAATTGCCTCGGATCATATCCTCCTTTTTGACGCTGACAATCGTGCCATTCCGGTGGCAAGGTGCTGTATGTGCGAACGATTCCCCTCTTGTGAACCGGGTATCGGGCCAATGGGGAGCGAACGATGTCTGATCTTGAAAAGGTTTCAAAACTGACGGCGGCCGGTGTGGGGCGCGCTTTGGCGGCGGGAGAGGTTTGCCCCGTGGCGCTGGCCGAATATCTGTTGGCAAAAGCCGAAGCCGATGTCGCGCCTCATGCGTTCATTACAATCACCCGTGAGCGGGCTTTACGACAGGCGGCGGCGGCGAAAGCGCGGCTTGATGCGGGGCGTCCGGCATCGGCGCTGGATGGCGTGCCGATTGTTATCAAAGACCTGATCGATCTGGAGGGCGAAATCACCACCGCCGCCTCCGACCTGCTGCGCGATGCGCCCCCTGCAAGCGAAGATGCATCCTGCGCGGCGGGGTTGGAGCGCGCGGGGATGGTTTTCCTGGGCAAGACCAATCTGACCGAGTTCGCCTTCTCCGGTCTTGGTCTCAATCCGCATTTCGGCACGCCCCATAACCCGCATGACAAGACCACCCCCCGTGCACCGGGTGGCTCATCCTCCGGCTCTGCGGTCGCGGTGGCAGCGGGGATTGCGCCGTGTTCGCTGGGGTCGGATACGGGCGGGTCGGTGCGGGTTCCGTCCTCGTTTAACGGGCTGGTCGGATATAAAACCAGTGAAGGGCGTATTGATAAGGGCGGGGTAATACCGCTGTCCGTCTCACTGGATACCATCGGCCCGATTGCGCGCTCGGTCGAGGATTGCATCCTGATCGATATGGCGATGCGCGGGGCAAGTACATCCGATGTCCGCGCTGCCGCCTTGTCCGGCTTGCGTGCCTATATACCGGAGACTGTGGCGATGGAGGATCTTGATCCGGCGGTCGCGGCCAATTTTGAGGCAACGGTGAAGATGCTGACCGTCGAGGGCGCGCAGATCGAGCGCGGGCCGATGCCGATATTCGCCGAGATTGGCACGATCACGGCGGCGCATGGCATCCTGACCTCGCCCGAAGCCTATCTCGAATACGCGCATTATCTGGAGGGGCCGGAGATTGAGCGCATGGATCGCCGCGTGGTCGCGCGGATGATGCCCGGCAAAACCATGCTGGCCAAGGATGTGCTGGCGGTGCAGCAGGGCAGGACGCGCTTGCAGGCGGAACTCGCGACATTCCTGCGCGGGCGGATGCTGCTGATGCCGACAACGCCCAACACCGCGCCTGAGATTGCGCCATTGGAGGCGGATGACGCGGCGTTTCACACCATGAACCTGCGGGGTTTGCGCAATACGTTGCTGGGCAACTTCCTGAATACGCCCGGTGTTGCCCTGCCGAACGGGCGCGATGAAAACGGGATGCCGACAAGCGTGTTGCTGTCCTCGGTCGCCGATGACGACACGCGGCTGCTGGGCATGGCGTTGGCGGTGGAGCGGGCGATTGCGCGTGCGTATTCGGCCTGAATGCAGGTCGGGTCTGGAAACTGCGCAAAACTCCGCTTATGACGGTTACGGACATAAAAACAAAACTACGGGGATGAAACAGATGAAGAAATTTCTGATCGGCACAGCCGCCGCGCTGGCATTGTTTGCGGGACAAGCGGCAGCCGAAAGCATCAAGGTTGGTATGGTCGTCACGCTTTCCGGCCCTCCCGGTGCGCTGGGCAAGCAGGCGCGCGATGGTTTTTCGCTGGCGATGGAGCAGCTTGGCGGCACGTTGGGTGGTCAAGAGGCGGAGCTGATCGTCGAGGATGACGAGTTGAAACCCGATGTTGCGATCTCGAAGGCGAAAAGCCTGACCGAGCGCGATGACGTGGATTTTGTTGTCGGCACGATCTTCTCGAACATGCTTGCGGCGATCTTCAAGCCGGTCATCAAATCCGACACGATCCTGATCAGCCCGAACGCCGGGCCATCGACGTTTGCGGGCAAAAACTGCCACGAGAATTTCTTCGTCACCAGCTATCAGAATAACCAGAATTTCGAGGCGCTGGGCAAATACGCGGACTCGAAAGATATCGGCAAAGTCTTCATGCTGGCCCCGAATTATCAGGCCGGCAAAGACGCGATGGCGGGCTTTAAATCCTATTATGGCGGTGAGATTGTCGGCGAGGTGTTCACCCCGCTGGGCCATAAGGATTTCTCGGCAGAGATCGCGCGCATCGCCGATGCCAAGCCTGACGCGCTGTTCATCTTTATGCCCGGCGGTATGGGTGTTCGCTTTGTAAAGCAATTCGCGGCGGCGGGTCTGTCGGACAAGATGGCGTTCCTCTCCTCTTTCACCGTCGATGAGACGACACTGCCTGCGCAAAAAGACGACGCGGTCGGCTTCAACGGGGCAACGACATGGGCGCCGGACCTCGACAACGCGCAGAACAAGGCATTTGTCGCGGCGTTTGAAGAGAAATACGGCTACGTCCCCGGCGGCTATGCGATGCAGGGCTTTGACACGGCGATGCTGATCAACTCGGCTGTTGAAAAAGCGGGCGGTGTTGAAGACCGGGATGCCGTGCGTGCGGCGTTGAAGGAGGCCGATTTCACCTCACTGCGCGGTGACTTCTCGTTCAATAACAACCACTATCCGATTCAGGACTTCTATCTGCTGAAAGTCGCCAAGCGCGATGACGGCAAGTACCAGACCGAGATCGTGGAGAAAATCTTCGATGATTACGGTGACAGCTATGCCGAAGCGTGCAAGATGAAATGATCATAGCGGCCAATCAGGTCTGATTTTTAAAAGGAATTCCCCGCCCCGTATCAATGCGGGCGGGGAATTCGTATGATCAAGTTGATAGGCAATGCCCGCCAAACCCCGTCATCCGGAGATGCGTAATTTTCCGGTCTCCCTCGCGATTTGCTCGAACGCGTCATTCAGTGCCGCACGATCCGATACCGGAAAATAGTTATTTCTGGACCCGGCACATTTCGTTAACTCCTGATCTGTTTCCGGGCTTGCCTTGAGGCCGACAGTGTAGATGTCCACGCCAAGATTGCGCGCCTCTTTGCAGACATTTTGAAAGTAATCATACGCTTCTTCAGTAGACATGCCATTTGTATGGGTCAGCGTGATATCGCCATCTGTCATCACAACAAGGATTTTGCGCGTTTTTCCTCCGGGAGCTGCAGCCGGCATTTCAGGGGTGTTGAAGACATCTTGCCACTCCGGCAGCAGGGAATACAACGCCCATGCCGTACCCAAATGTATTGCCGTGGCACCCTCCGGCTCTAAATTGCTGATATAATCGGGTATCGTGTCAGGCTTGTTCAACGGCATAAGACCTGTGGCCGGGGCAAATACAGATTCCTGCTTGAACCAACCTGAAGTGTTTCCCCCCGTGTAATTGACAACGTTGATGCATCGTTGCCCGAAATTTCTCACATTCCTGCCATTACAACTGCGCGCGACGTTGGTTGGTGCCGTAACAGGAACGCGTTGATTGCCTTGCGGCTGACGGGTTGAAAAGCGAAAGCCGCCCGCCCCCGACCGTTCCGTCCGCTCCGTTGCCCATACGCCCGGTTGACTGATTTGATCCGAGCGGTTTGAACCGAACATGCTCATGATGAACCTGACAGCAGCGCGAAATAGCCCCAATTCCTGAAAGCTGCGGCCTCTTGCGCCTTCAAAATATCGGTTCACATTGCGGGAAGTGTGGAATAATTCCCCGATATTCACGGAGGACGAATAAGGAATAACCGAATAGCGCGGACTTATCAGCTTTTCTTGATCGAGCGTTTTCAACAGCTGGTTGACGCCATCGCGTAAGGCGTCAATCCGGCGCGATCCGACCGGTACATTCTGTTCGGTATTAAATCCGAAGGCCATTGATCCACTGACATCAAGGGCGAGCGCAATTTCGACACTTGCCTCTTGTCGCGGTGTTGTTTCGGCAGTGATCGTAACCATGTCCAGATCAATGACATGCCCGACGAACAGCGATGGCGCATCGTAATCGATGGTCGCACGGACCACATTCTGTTTCGCGTCGTAACTGAATGTCGCCATTGTTCTGTCGGGATCAATCCCGGCACCAATCAAGGCATTGTGCAAGAACTGCTCACCTTTGGCTTGTAACGTTCCGTCCTTGGAAGATTTTTCCAAGTCACCGCTTTGTGTTGCCACAAGGATAGCGCTATCCAATTGGTTTTGTATGGTTTGCTTTTCAGTCGTAATGTTTGCCAAATCAACAGAGGCGATAATAGTGGGTACAAGAAAACTTATGAAAAGCCCCGTCATCATAGCGATTGAGCCGGATGTGCAGCGCCGAAAATGCAAGGCGGATATTTTTAATCGTGTGTTCATGATAATCTTGTCCGGATTGATATAATTTATATAAAAATTCGCATTATTTCCTTTCGGCTGATTTAAGTTCAGTGTTCGATTATAAGTTTTTTCGAGAAACAATCGTATTAAGTGCGATAGTTGATTTTATAATTACGCCCGGTGATAAAAAACTACGCGTTCAAAGTTTTATTCTGTCTACTGATTGCATCAAAAAAATTGGTTAATATCCTGAATTATATAGAAAATAATATGGTGTATACAGATATAATTTGTTGACAGTACGCCAATCCGGCCTAGGGTTTGGATCAAATAAAACGACCGGATTGTAAGATGCGACTTAAGATTACTTCACTCAGCGTGTTAATTTTTTTGATTAATACCCAAGTATTTGCCCATCATGATCAGCGCCGCCAGCGCGTTCAATTTTATGGTTCCGTGCCTGAAACATGTACGCATGGTTGGTACGGGCGGGGCATCGGTGTTGTGGCGGTGTGTTCATTGAACGGGCGGTATCAGGTGCGGTTTTTTGATGGTCGGGTGATGGTGTGCCGACAGGCCGGATGTAACGATCTGGCCAGGCAAATTGACACGTATTTGCGCAGCCAAGGGCGCTAAAGCCATTCGAGATCCACTTGGATCAAATTCCCGCCAAGACTTGCGTGAATTCTGACACTCTATGTCTCATGTGCGGATGACACTGATGCGCCTTCGCCGGGGCGTGGCTCATTCCGTTGTTAAATCAAGGAAACCACCCGATTGACGCGCCCAAAAGCCCGCGTAGCGGCCATTCGCGGCCAAGAGGGCTTCGTGGGTTCCGTCCTCGACAATACGGCCCTCATCCATGACAATTATGCGGTCCAGATGCGCGATGGTGCTCAGCCTGTGCGCGATTGCGATGACGGTTTTGCCGCGCATCAAATCCTTCAACTCATCCTGAATTTCGGCCTCGACTTCGGAGTCCAGTGCGCTTGTTGCCTCGTCCAGCACAAGAATTGGCGCGTCTTTGAGGATGGCGCGGGCGATGGCGATGCGTTGGCGTTGGCCGCCTGACAGCTTCACCCCGCGCTCACCGATATGGGCGGCATATCCGGTGCGGCCATCGCGGTCTGAAAGATCACGGATAAAATCGTCCGCACGGGCCTGTTCAGCGGCCAGCATCGCCGCTTTGCGGGCGTTTCCGTCGCTGGTATCGCCGGGAAAGCCGTAAAGGATGTTGTCGAGGGCGGAACGGTTGAACATCGCGGTTTCCTGAGTGACCATCGCGATGGTGCGGCGCAGGCTGTGCTGGGTCAGACGGCTGATGTCCTGATCGTCGATTTTGATGCTGCCTTGTTCCAAATCATGCAAGCGTAACAGCAGGTTAACGAAGGTGGATTTGCCCGCGCCGGAGCGCCCGACAAGGCCGACACGCTCGCCCGGCGCAATGGTCAGGGACAGGTTTTCGACACCGCCGCGCTCGCGCCCGTATTGGAAGCCGACGCCCTCGAACCGGATGCCGCCGCCCTTGTGGACGAGGGGTTGTGCCGCCTCAACATCGCGGATTCCGTGGGGTTTGGACAGGGTACCCGCGCCATCCTCGACCGTGCCGATGTTCTCGAAGATGCCGATGGCGCTCCACGCGACCCAGCCGCTCATCTGCGTGGCACGCAGGATCATGGCAGTGGCCGCGCCGAGATCGCCTATCGTCGCGCTGCCGATGCTCCAGAACCAAAGGGCGAGGCCGACGATTCCGGCTCCGCCGAGGGTGTTTGCCACAGCGATACCGATGCGGACGACCATCGCCTCACGCGCGAATGCGATGGAGGCGTCGCGGTATTTGCCAAGGCCGTCCTGTGCGTAGCCTTCTTCACGTTCCGCATGGGCGAACAGCTTGACGGTGGCGAAGTTTGTGAAGCTGTCAACGAAACGCCCGTTGACCCCGGCGCGGGTTTCGGCGCGGATTTTGGCGGTGGCCCGGATGCGGCCCAGGCGCGAGGCGACGAACCACGACAAACCGCCCAGCCATGCGAGGGTGAGGGCGGCGAGCCAGAGGTTTGTGGTCGCCAAAACGGCTGCCATAACAGCGACATAGACGAGGAGCAGGCCGAGGGACATAATCGTGTCCATTGTCGCCGTGACCAGCGCGCCGGCGGTCTGCATTTGCTTTGAGGCGATCCGTCCGGCGAAATCGTCCTGAAAGAAGCCCAGTGATTGCCCCAGCGTGTGGCGGTGTAAACGCCAAAGCGCGCGGACTGAGAGGCTGGGGCCGAGGGCGAGGGATTGAAAGGCGCTTTGCAGCAGGTGTGCAACAGGGCGCAACAGGCAAAAAATAAGGGCTGCAAAGGCGAGGGAGGCCGCGTTATCGCTGAAAAAACTCTCCGGCCCGCTGGCATTGGCCATGTCGATCAGCTGACCGAAATACCACGCAACCCAGACATCCAGCGCGGCATAGGCGAGAGTGGCGAAGCCCAGACCGAGCAGCACCCAGCGGTATTCACCCAGTGACCAGCGTAGAAACGCGCCGAGTTCTGCTGGTGGTTGAGGTTGTGCGTCGGGCTGAAACGGTGGGAACATCCCGGTGAAGGCGGCTGTAATCCTGTTCATAAAAGTCGATATAGCGGCGGATGGTGCAAAGTGAAATTCAAGCGTCGGTATTTAAGAAGCCGCCCGACTGACGCTGCCAAAACGAGGCGTAGAGGCCGTTTTGAGCCAACAGCGCGTCATGCGTGCCGTCCTCGGCGATCCGGCCCTTGTCCATGACGATGATGCGGTCCAGATGGGCGATTGTGCTGAGCCTGTGGGCGATTGCAATGACGGTTTTGCCTTGCATCAGGTCGGCGAGTTCGTCCTGGATTTCCGCCTCGACTTCGGAGTCCAGCGCGCTGGTTGCCTCGTCCAGCACGAGGATCGGGGCGTCTTTGAGGATGGCACGGGCGATGGCAATGCGTTGGCGTTGCCCGCCGGACAGTTTCACGCCCCGCTCGCCGACATGCGCGTCATAGCCTTTGCGGCCCTCAGGGTCTTCGAGGTCGTCGATGAAGATATCGGCGCGGGCGCGGCGGGCGGCCTCTCGCGCTTGGCTTTCTGTGGCGTCGGGACGGCCATAGAGGATGTTGTCCATGACGGAACGGTGCAGCAGTGCGGTGTCTTGGGTGACGACGGAAATCCGCGCCCGCAAGCTGTCTTGGGTAACGTGGGCAATATCTTGGCCGTCGATCAGGATTTTACCGTCCTCAAGGTCATAAAATCGCAGGATCAGGTTCACGAGCGAGGATTTGCCCGCGCCTGAACGGCCCACAAGACCGACGCGCTCGCCTGGCTTAATGGCTAGTTTGATGTGTTCAATACCGCCGATATCGCGGCCATACATGAACTTGGCATCCTCAAAAGCGATGGCGCCTTGCGGAACGGTCAGGGTGGTTGCTCGCGGGGCGTCCAACACGGTGCGGGGGCGGGCGATGGTCTCATAACCTTCCATCGCGACGCCGATATTCTGGAACAGCTGTGTCAGCGCCCACATGATCCACGTGGTCATTGCAGAGATACGGAGCATGATGGCGGTTGAGGCGGCGACCGCGCCGACGCCGATGGCATCAATGCTCCACAGCCAGATGCCCATGCCGCAAACACCCGCGATCAGGGCGGTATTGAGCAGCATCAGGCTGAAATCCATCAGTGAAATCAAACGCATCTGTGTTTGGAAGGTGGTGTAGGTGTTATGCACCGCCTCGCGCGCATACGCATCCTCGCGGTCCGAATGGGCGAAGAGTTTGACGGTCTGGATGTTGGTGTAGCTGTCTACGATGCGGCCCGTCATGGAGGAGCGGGCCTCTGACATCTCCTTCGCCGCAATGCCGGAGCGGGGGACGATGTAGGCGGCGATTGCGAAGTAGCCGATCAGCCAGATGACGAACGGGATCAACAACCGCCAATCCGCGCCCGCAAGTAGAATGAATGTGCCGATCACGAAGAAGAATGAGTAAGAGAGCGCGTCGATCACGGTATACATCGCATCGCCGACAGCGGGACCGGTCTGGATGACTTTCTGGGCGATGCGCCCCGCGAAATCGTTCTGGAAGAAACCGACCGACTGGCGCAGCACATGCCGGTGCGTGCGCCAGCGTACAAGGGCGGCAACCGGGGTCAAATAGGTCTGATTGAGCAGGTTGATCGCGAAGAAATCTACAACAGGACGCAGCATAAAGGCGACGAAGGCCATTACGATGATCTCGGTCTGGTGTTCTGCCCAGAACGTTGCCGGGGTCGTGCCGCCCATCAGGTCGACGAGGCGCTCAACATAGCGGAACATGAGCATTTCGAGCAGGGCGACAGCGGCGCTCAGAAACAGGCATAGCGCGATGACTTTACGCACAGGCCACAACATCTGAACGAAAAACCCCCGCAGCGTCGGCGGCATGTCCGCGCTGTCATTGTATGGCTGAAACGGGTCAATGCGGGTCTCGAACCAGCGAAACATGGGACGCTCCATCGTCTGTTATGCGTGGTATAGCGTGAATGGATCGCGGCGGGGAATTTATCTAAGAGGCGGATAGTGTCAGGTTTTTGATAAAATATTAACGTGACTTAATAATTGTTAATGCGAAAAGTGAATTCAATACTCGTTAATACAGTGTACGGATAGGAGGAAAGTGTTAATGACGGTAACTAAAAATTAACCAATTACGTGGCTTATTTAATAGATCGTTCATTTTATGTTATCTGAGCGGGAGAACCAACTGACTCAACTTTCCAAAGATCTGTCGCGATCAAGCGTGCCAGCCGGGCAATTGTTGGCAACGTTGGAGAAAGTGCGCGATATCGGGCATTGGCATATCGACTTGCGCACAAAATATGTTTCGTGGTCGGATCGTGCCGCTGAGCTGCACCTTGAAGAAGCGGGGTTTTCGCCGAAGAACTTTAAATCCGCTCTGGCATATTACCGCAAATGTGATCGGGCCAAGCTGCGTGCGGCGATCGAAGCGGCGATCAAAGAACAAAAAACCTTCTCCTGCGTTGTGCGGATGCATAAGAGCGCCGATAAAACCAGATATGTGCGGGTCAGCGGCGAGGTGGGAGCGGTAGATGGTCAGATAACGGAAATTTGGGGTTTCATTGAAGATATCTCGAAAGAGGAGAATACACGTCTTCAAAAGAACAGGGCGCAAGCCATCGAACGCAAATTGCGCACCGCGATTGATGAAATGAATGTCGGGTTTATTCTGTTCGACTCGCATAATCGCCTGATCTGGTGCAACGAGACTTACAAGAAATTCTATCCCAAATCGAAACCCGCGATGACAGCGGGCACGACTTTCAAGCGCATCCTTGAATACGGTCTGGCGCAGGGTGAGTATAGCCATGCAATCGGTCAGGAGGAGAACTGGAAAACGCAGCGGCTTGAAAGTCTTAACGCTGAGTCCGGGGCACCGTTAGAAGTGCTGTTGAGCGATGGTCGCTGGGTTTTGGTGCATGATGCCAAGATGCCTAAGGGCGGGTGGGCCGGGTTTCGGGTCGATATCACCGAATTGAAATCATTGCAGAAAAAACTGTCCTCCGCGCTGTTTGAGGCACGCACAGCCGGGCAGGTGCAAGCGGCGCTTCTGCCCAATCTGGTCCACGAACTGAAAACGCCGCTGAACGCTGTGGTCGGGTTCGCTCAATTGGTCGGCAAGCTGGGTGAGGGTTCTGCGAATTCCGCTAAAATCGTCGAGTATGCGAGCGATATCGAACATTCCGGCCTGCACATGGTTTCGCTTATTGAGAGTTTGCTGAGCACACCCAGCGTGGATGAGGGCAGCGAAGAGACGCTTAAATCTGTCATGCTGAGCGAGGTTTTGGATCGGGCAAACCATGTTGCGGCTGATCTGGCGCTGCGCAAAGGAAAGGCATTGAAGTTCGTCCGGCCCGAAAGCGCGATCTCGGTGAAGGCGCATCAAACCAAATTGGTTCAGGTGCTGATCAATTTGCTCTCCAACGCCCTGAAATATTCGCCGAGGGAAGGCACGGTTGAGGTGCGCGTGGACACGTCGGATGAGGTGGATCTGAAAATCTGGGTCATTGATGATGGCGAGGGCATAGAGCCGGAGGCAATGCATCGGATCTTTAACCGCTATGACCGTTTATCCGCTGATCGGCGCGGTGATGACGGGATCGGCATCGGTCTGGCGATTGCGAAAGATTTGGTCGAAGCGATGGGCGGTCGAATCGGGGTTGAGAATGTGCCGGGCCGTGGTGCCGGCTTTTGGGTTTCACTTCAGCGGTGCGAGTCGCGTGTGGTGCCGAATACGTCATGGTGTCAAAAACGGCTTGATAGTGGCGTCATCAAAAGACGCGCTGCCGGATAAAAAAACGGCGGTCTGATTGAGACCGCCGCGAAGATAGATATCGATAAAACGCCGGCGATTATTCAGCGCCACCGTTTTCTTTGATGTAGGCAATCACGTCAGCGATTTGGTCGTCTTTTCTGAGACCCGCAAACGCCATTTTGGTGCCTTTGACGGCTTTTTTCGGCTTTTTCAGGAACGCCGCGAGGGTTTCATCGTTCCATTCCTTGCCATATGCGATCATGGCTTTGGAGTATTTGAACCCCTCAACCGTACCCGCTGTACGGCCCATGACGCCCTGAAGGCTTGGCCCGACTTTGTTTTTGTCGCTGTCCACAACGTGACAGGCTTTGCATTTTTTAAAGACTTTAGCGCCTTTTTTCGCGTCACCATCGGCAAATGCCGGGGCGCTTACCATTACAGCGGCGGCGGTTGCGATGATCGCGGCGAGCTTGCGTTTTGCGAGCATTATGATCTCTCCCAAGTTTCTGTTCCGGATGCAATATAAGTCACGCTTGGATTAAGCCAAGCAAAACAATTCGGTGGTATTTTATACTTCACCCAAGGCTCTGACAATGCGGTCACTTGTCAGGATTTGTGGCAGCAGGACCGGATCGCCTTCGCGCGGGAAGACGGCGTACATCGGCACACCGACGCGCCCGAATTGATCGAGCAGGGCGGTGATTTCGGGGTCGCGGGCGGTCCAATCGCCCACAAGATATGTCACGCCGTTGGTTTCGAGCGCTTCTTGAAATGCACTGCCGAAAGCGACGCGCTCGTTTACTTTGCAGGTGATGCACCAGTCGGCGGTCAGGTTGATAAAGACAGGCTCACCCGCGTTGCGCAGCTCTGCGAGGCGTGAGGTGCTGTAGGGTTCGTAAGGGCCGGCGTGAGTTGAGGATGCCGATGCGGTTCCTCCGGTCGGGACCGTGCCGAGTTGCAATGTCATAGCAATGACAGCGGCGACGGAGGCGACAGCGGTGCCGTAGCCGAGAAATTGGCCCTTGCGACCGCTTTCCTGTGCAACGCCATAGGCCCATGCGGCCATGCCGATCAGAACCGCACCCATCAACGCGCTCAGGATTGCCGCTGTGCCGGACAATGCGCCCAGAACGGTGAGCAACCATGCGGCGCTGGCATACATCGGGAAGGCCAGAAACTCTTTGAGGCGCACCATCCACATGCCGGGCTTTGGCATACGCCGGGCGATGCCGGGGCTGACGCTCAGCAGCAGGAACGGGAAGGCGAGACCAAGGCCGAGGACGGCGAAGATGGCCATTGTGGAAGTGGTGTTCATGGTCAGGGCCGCGCCCAGTGCGGCGGCCATGAAGGGGGCTGTGCACGGGGTTGCCACCACAGCGGCGAGCGCGCCCGTGAAGAAAGCGCCGCGATTGCCACCGCCGCCCGCAATGTCTTCACCGCCACTGACGGTGGCGTTCACCTCGAACACACCGGACAGGTTCAGGCCGACAAGGAGAAGCAGGTAGGACAGGCCCGCAACGATCAGCGGGTTTTGCAGCTGGAAGCCCCAGCCGACAGCCGCGCCCGCCGATTTCAGAAGGATCAGACCTGCGGCGAGGATCAGGAAGAGGGTCAGGATGCCCGCCGTGTAGGACAGACCGTGCGCGAGGCGCTTGGATTTACCTTCGTGGGCGGTTTCGGCAAAGCCGATGGCTTTGAGGGCGAGGACCGGAAACACGCAAGGCATAAGGTTGAGGATGATGCCGCCGATGAAGGCGGAGAACAGCGCCATCGGTAATGTCATAGCGGTACCCGCGCTGCCTTTATAGCCGGCCGCGCCGGATGTGACGATGCCTTTGGAAGCTGTTACACCAAGCGCGACGGTGAGGGTTTCACCGCCTTCTGTCTGTTCGGTGATCTCAAGGACCCCGGATAACGGCCCTTCGAGGACGGGGTCATTCTCAGTGGATTTGGGGATGACCAAGGTCAGACCGGAAGGGTCACTGGTGGCGACTTGCAGGGCGGGGTGGTCTATGACACCCCATTCGGAGGGGAAGAAATAGGCATCCTCCAACATTTTACTGTCGAGGCCCCTTCCGTCGAAACGCAGGCGCAGGTGGGTGCCGTCATACTGATAGCGGGCCTTGTAAGGGCTGGTGACGGGTTGGGAGAGTGCGGCACGGTCGAAGACTTCAGCAGCCGCCGCATTGGTGATGGCGGCGGGTCCGGTCGGTATGGAGAAGGTGGTTTCGCCCTGCTCAGGAATACAGACTTGGGCGCAGACCAGCCATGTCACACTGGCGGTGAGATCGACGGGTTTCCCGGCGGGCCAGTTTTTCGGGACATCCAAATCCATCAACAGCGTGACATCATCGGAATAGCCGTAGTTCATCATCGGCTCGATGGGTTGGCGGTGGGGGGCGGGCCACTTGATCTCGCCGATAGAAACCCCGTCAGGCAGGGTCCATTGAATGTCGATCTTTTCGCCTGAATCGCCGGAGTTTTTCCAATAGGTGTGCCAGCCCTCCTCGATGGTCATATCGAAGGCGATGCGGGAGGTTTTGCCGGGCTGGATAGTCGAATCCTCGGCCATAAAGCCGCCCTTGACCAGTTGCGTCTCGACACGTCCATCGGAGACCGCCTGAGCGGAAAGGGGAAGTAAAGCCAGCAGAGCAACCGCTAATGCACGCAACGCCATCGGAACCTCGATTCAGGAAAACTCGATCAATGATACGATAATTATAGCGCTAACATGTTAAGGCACAAATGCGCGATTTTACACGCCTGCGTTACGCGCTGAAATGTTTGCCTTTGTGCCCCGTTATGCACAGATTGTGCGCATAGGTAGGATCGGGCGATCATATTTGCAATGTCGGTCTTGCGCGTTGCACGAATTATGGTAGCATTGCTGACCTAACTCACTGTTGCTTTCCAATGGAGTGATACCGTGGACGCGCGTGCGATTTCGTTGAATGACCGTTACGAGCTGACCGAAGGTCGGGTTTTCATGAACGGGACACAGGCGTTGACGCGCTTGCCATTGGTTCAGATGCGGCGCGATAAGGCGGCGGGGTTGAATACGGCGGCGTATATTTCCGGCTATCGCGGGTCTCCGCTGGGCGCTTACGATCAGGAATTGTTCCGGCAGGCGAAGCGGTTGAAGGCGGCGGGGGTGCATTTTCAGCCCGGCGTGAACGAGGATTTGGCCGCGACCGCCGTATGGGGATCGCAGCAGGCGCATCTCTCTCCCGGCGCGCGGCATGACGGGGTTGTCGGCATCTGGTACGGCAAGGGTCCGGGCGTCGCGCGGTCCGGTGATGTGTTTCAGCACGGCAATGCGCAAGGAACCGCGCCGCAGGGGGGTGTTTTGTGCCTCGCGGGCGATGACCACGCGGCGAAATCCTCGACCGTGCCGCATCAATCTGAGCAGTTTTTGTCGGCGGCGCTGATCCCGACGTTGTATCCGTCCAGCATTCACGAATTTGTCGAAATGGGCCTGCTCGGCATCGCGATGTCGCGGTATTCCGGCTGTTGGGTCGGTATGAAGGTGATCGCGGACACGGTCGAGACGACGGCGACGGTTGATTTGCGCGGCGAGGATCGGGTGTTCGCCATCCCGACGGATTTTGAGATGCCTGAAGGCGGTTTGAATCTGCGCTGGCCCGATGATCGCTGGGAGCAGGATCACCGGTTGCAGACCTATAAGGGCTATGCGGCGATTGCGTTTGCACGGGCGAATAAGGTGGATCACACCGTCTTTGATGCACCGAACGCGCGGCTGGGCCTGATCGCGTCGGGCAAGGCATACGAGGATATGCGCGAGGCGCTGCGCCAGCTGGGTATCGGTGAGGCGGAGGCGGCGGCGATTGGCTTGCGGGTTTACAAGGTCGGGATGCCTTGGCCCTTGGAACCGGAAGGCGTGCGGCAGTTTGCCGAGGGGCTGGAAGAAGTGCTGGTGATCGAGGAGCGCCGCGAGGTGATCGAACATCAGATCAAGCAACAGCTGTTTAACTGGCGCGCGGATGTGCGGCCCCGGATTGTGGGCAAGTTCGACCATCAGGATCGCCAGCGCTTGCCGCTGGATGTGGAGTTGACGGTGGGCAAGGTGGCCCGCGCCATTGCCGAGCGGATTATGCATCTGGAGCTGGACCCCGGTCTGCATGAACAGCTGGAGGACAAGCTGGCATGGTTCGAGCGGCGGGCTGAAATCCGCAAAACGCACACCGCGCCGACCAGGCGCACGCCGTATTTTTGTGCCGGATGTCCGCACAATACCTCGACCAATGTACCCGATGGCAGCCGCGTTGGGGCCGGGATCGGCTGTCACTTCATGGTTACGTGGATGGATCGCAGCGATGCGGGATTCAGCCAGATGGGCGGCGAGGGCGCGCAGTGGCAGGGGATGGCGCATTTCACGGATGAGAAGCATCAGTTTATCAATCTGGGCGATGGCACTTATTTCCACTCCGGCTCGCTGGCTATCCGGCAGGGCGTCGCGTCGGGGGCTAATCTGACGTATAAAATCCTCTACAACGACGCCGTGGCGATGACGGGCGGGCAGTCGATTGATGGTGAGTTGTCGCCGCAGCAGATCACCCATCAACTGGCACATGAGGGCGTGAAGCCGATTGTGCTGGTGACGGACGAGCCGGATGTGTATCGCACGAACGAGTTGGCCGATGGCACGACGATCCGACATCGTGATGATCTTGAAACGGTGATGCGCGAATTGCGTGAGACGGAAGGGTGCAGCGCGATTGTGTTCGTGCAGACTTGCGCCGCCGAAAAGCGCCGCCGCCGCAAACGGGGGACGATGCCCGATCCCGACAAGCGGGTGTTCATCAATCCGGCGGTTTGCGAGGGCTGTGGCGATTGTTCGGTGCAATCGAACTGCGTGGCTGTCGAACCGCTGGAAACGGCGATGGGCCGCAAGCGGAAGATCAACCAGTCAAGCTGCAACAAGGATTTCTCCTGCGTGAAAGGGTTCTGCCCGTCTTTTGTGACGATTGAGGGCGCGGGGGTGAAAAAGCAGAGCGCGACGGAGATTGATCCGGCGGCCATTCCCGTCCCCGTGCCGTCTGTTGATGATCTGACACGGCCCTGGAACATCGCGATTACAGGCGTTGGTGGCACGGGTGTGCTGACCATCGGGGCCGTGCTGGGGATGGCGGCGCATATTGAAGGCAAGGCGTCGATGATCCTTGATATGGCGGGTCTGGCGCAGAAGGGTGGGGCGGTGTTTGCCTATGTGCGTATTGGTGAGGAGCCGGACGCGGTGACCAGCCCGCGTATTGTTACGGGGGGCGCGGATCTGTTGTTTGCGGCGGATGCGGTGGTGGCGGCCTCGACGGACGGGGTGATCCTGTGCGATCCGCAGCGCAGTCAGGCGGTTGTTAACGCCCATGCGACCCCGGTGGCGGATTTCATCAAGAACCGTGATTTCGACTTCAAAAGCGCGCTGACGCTGGCGACTATCAGGAAGACGGTGCGCGGGGATGACAATTTCCATGATTTCACCGCGATTGCCGAGGCGGCGTGTGGTGATGCGATTATGACCAACGTGATGATGCTGGGCTATGCGTGTCAAAGCGGATTGCTGCCCGTGGGGATGCCCGCGATTCTGCAAGCGCTGGAGATGAATGGCGTGGCGGTTGAGGCGAATGTGCGCGCGTTCCATTGGGGTCGTAAACTGTCGGCTGATCCGGTTGCGGTCAAGGCGATGCTGGCGGGGGCGCTGGACAATGGCGAGGTGATCCCGCGGACCTTGAGCGAGATTATCGATCACCGTGCCGCGCATCTGACGGGCTATCAAGGGCCACGACTGGCCAAGCGGTATCGCAAACTGGTCGAGCGGATGCGCGCGCATGATGCGGGGCTGGCGGAGATTGTCGCGAAGAACTACGCCAAGCTGCTGGCCTATAAGGACGAATACGAGGTCGCACGGCTGTTCACGGACGGGCGGTTCGAGCGGGCGATTGCGGATAATTTCGAGGAGGGCGGCAAACTGACCTTCCACCTAGCGCCGCCCGTGATGGGGGGCGGATTGGATGCGCAGGGCAGGCCGAAGAAGAAAGCGTTCGGGCCGTCTATGATGCGCAATTTCAGGATGCTGGCCAAGATGAAGGGCTTGCGCGGGACGCCGCTGGATGTGTTCGGATATTCTGAGGAGCGCAAGGCGGAACGGGCGCTGATAAAGCACTATGAGAGCGATGTTGCGGCGGTGCTGTCTCATGCGCCGGGCAATCCGGTGGCGCGGGCGCTGTTGTCCCTGCCGGAGGATATTCGCGGGTTTGGCCCGGTGAAGGAAAAGGCGATGGCGCAGGCGGCGTTGAAGCGGGCGGAATTGCTCGCGTCACTGGATGCACCGCACGCGGAGGAGGCGAAGCTGGCGGCGGAGTGAGGGGATAGCGATGGTGTTATGTAACAGCATGGTCGTACTTCCATCGTGCAAGGCGGGCGGACCAATGGATACCGCGATCAAGTCGCGGTAAGACAAGACTTTATAAAATCGGCATACTACCGGACACTCGTGGAACAAGTCCGATAATGACGGTTCAAAAATTTTTAACTCAGCGCCTAAGGACACCGCCCCATGAGCAGCCTTGTTTTCATCACCGTGCTGAGTGCGGCATTGCTTCATGCGACGTGGAATGCGGTTCTCAAAGGCGGGGGTGATAAGGTTGTGGGGATGGCCGGGGTGGTTGTCGGTCATGCTTTTCTGGCCTTGCCTGTCCTCTTCTTCTTCCCGTTCCCGGCGGCGGAAAGCTGGCCTTATATCGGATTAAGCGCATTGCTTCATGTCGGGTATCAGCTGTTCCTGATGAACGCGTACCGGATCGGCGACCTTACCCAAGTCTACCCGATTGCACGCGGGACCGCGCCGTTATTGGTGGCGGGGTTTTCGGTGGTTGTGCTGGGGGTCGAGTTGCTGCCGCTGCAAATGTTGGCGGTGCTGATTATCGCGTGCGGGATTATGAGCCTGAGCTTTGTGCGGCGGGCGGACGGGCTGTTCAACCGTAACGCAGCGGTGCTGGCGTTTGTGACGGGGTGCTTTATCGCGTCTTATTCGATCAATGACGGGCTGGGGGCGCGGTTGTCGGGGTCTTCGTTGTCGTTTTATGCGTGCTCGGCGATGATCAATGCGGTGATCTTTGTTGTGATTTTGCTGTTCTGGCGTCCGGCGGTGCTGGGCAAGATGACGGGGGAGGGGTGGAAGTCGTTCTACTTTGGCGGCCCTGTGTCGTTCGTGGCGTATGCCATCGTCACATGGGCGTTTACGCAAGCGCCAATTGCGCTGGTCACAGCGTTGCGGGAGACGAGTATCGTTTTTGCGCTGCTGATCGGGACCGTGTTTTTGAACGAGCGGCTGAATCTCGGCAAAGTAATCTCGACGATGGCGACATTGCTGGGGGCGATCCTTTTACGTCTCGCGCGTTGAGTGGTGCGTTACCGCGATTCCTGCGGTTGTATATTGACGTAACGGCATAGCTGCGCCAGTCTCGTACATGGAAAGACGCTAGATCTTTCGTTTAGGGAGTAATTTGATGATGAAGAAATGGTCTGCGGCTGTGGCCGTGGTGGCTCTTGCGGCGAGTATTCCCGCGTTTGCCCAAAATGCCGGAAATCTCAATAAACTGTCCGCGTTTAAAGCGACCGGAACCGCGATGATGGAGCCGATCCCGCAAGGCGGGAAGCGTGCTGAATCGATCCGTAAGGTGCTGGAAAAAGTGACTTTGCCAGACGGGTTTGAGATTGATCTTTACGCGATTGTGCCCGATGCGCGGCATATGGCGGTGGGGCCGCAGGGCGTTGTCACGTTCGTGGGGACGCGTAAGAACGAAGTTTATGCGGTGACCGATCGCGATAAGGATCGCGTGGCGGATGATGTGAAGGAATTCGCGCCTTCGATCGATTTCACGCTGCCGAACGGGGTTTGCTTCTCGAAAGACGGGTTCCTGTTCATTGCCGAGCAGAACCGTGTTCTGCTGTTCCCGGCGGCTGAATTTTTCTATGAAGGGCCGGATGTGGCGGCGTTTGAAGTGGTCGCGGGCGGGGAGCTGATCCCTGAGGATGAAACCAGCTACAACCACACGGCACGGGTTTGCGATATCGGGCCGGATAACAAGCTGTATATCTCGCTCGGCCAGCCGTTCAACGTGGCACCGGAGGAGAAGCTGGATCTTTATAACGAGGTCGGGATCGGCGGGATTATCCGCATGGACCGTGACGGTAAAAACCGTGAGGTTTATACCTATGGCGTGCGGAACTCGGTCGGCCAGGACTTCCACCCTGAGACGGGTGAGCTGTGGTGGACGGACAATCAGGTTGACGGTATGGGCGATGATATTCCCCCCGGTGAGTTGAACCGTCAGACCGAGGCCGGACAGCACTTTGGCCACCCTTGGTATGGTGGCGGCTCGGTGCGGACCGACGAGTATAAGGATGACACGCCCCCCGATGGCATCGTTATGCCGGCGGTTGAAACGGTCGCTCACGCGGCGGATCTGGGTATGATGTTCTACACGGGCCGGATGTTCCCGAAGAAGTACAAGAATGCGATCTTCTCGGCACAGCACGGGTCATGGAACCGTACCGAACCTGTCGGCGCGCGGGTCATGGTCACGCATATTGATGACGAGGGCAACGCGGAGATGAAGCCTTTCGCGGAAGGCTGGCTCGATGCCGAAACCGGAGAATATCTGGGCCGTCCGGTCGATGTTGCGCAGCTGCGTGACGGGTCGCTGTTGGTGTCGGATGATCTGGCCGGCGCGATCTACCGGATTTCGTATTCGGGTGAGTGATTGTTGATACTGATGTCCCGCCTGTGGCGGGGCATCCCGTAATATTATTTGAGGTTACGAATGCGCGTTTTAGTTCTGTCGGTTATCTGCTTGCTTGCGCCAACCCTTGCCGCCGCCTCAAGTGTTGAGGACGGGCGTAAGAAGGCGAAGCAGTGCCGGACGTGTCACGGGATTGACGGGATTGCGCGGATACCGATTGCGCCGCATCTGGCGGGGGAGAGCCGGGTGTATCTTGAGACCCAGCTGAAGGCGTTCCGCAATGGCAAGCGCGAGCACGAGATGATGACCGTGGTTGCCAAAGGCTTGAGCGATGAGGATATTTCTGATCTCGCGGCGTGGTATTCTGCGATTGAGATCAGTGTGACGGTGCCGGAAAAGCCGGAATA
>CALFAK010000156.1 GCA_937948985.1 uncultured Neomegalonema sp.
ACGCGAAGGCGTGGAATCCAACCTGCGCTGGCGTGACGGATTTTACTAAGATGCAGCCGTCACCCGCCACCACAATCGCGTCACCGTGTCAGACGGGCAGTCACCTTCAAAACCCGACCGCGTCGCCGCCCTTAAGGCCCAACCGCTCCCGCGCCTCCGCCGGGGTTGCCACGGTCAGGCCCAGATTCTCGACAATCGTCCTGATCCGCGTCACCTGCTGCGCGCTGGATGTCGCCAATTCGCCCTTGCCGATATAGAGGCTGTCCTCCAGCCCCACCCGCAAATTCCCGCCCAGCATCGCGCTTTGCGTCGCGAACGGCATCTGCGCCTTCCCCGCTGCCAGCACCGACCACTCGTAGTTTTCCTCACCAAACAGGCGGGTCGCGGTCTTATGCAAATGCATCATATTGTCGAGGTCAGACCCCATCCCGCCCAGTATCCCGAACACCATCTGCACAAAGAACGGCGGCTTCACGAGGCCTTTATCCACAAACCACGCAAGATTATAGAGGTGGCCGAGATCATAGCATTCAAACTCAAATTTCGTCCCATGCGCCTCGCCCAAATTCTTCAGCGCATACTCAATCGTTGCGAAGGTGTTGGGAAAGATGAAATCCTTGGTCATGCCCAAAAATTCCGGCTCCCAGGGCTTGTTCCAGCTGTCAAACTTCTCCAACAGCGGAAAAATGCCGAAATTCATCGATCCCATATTCAGTGACGCCATCTCCGGCGACGCCCCCACCGCCGCCGCCAGCCGCTGATCCATGCTCATGCCCAACCCCGCCCCGGTCGAGACATTGATCACCGCATCCGTCGATTGTTTGATGCGCGGCAAAAACCGCATGAACGTCTCAGGACGATGGTCCGGCTTGCCATAAATATCCGGGTCGGTATTGCGCGCGTGCAGATGGATAATCGACGCCCCCGCCTCCGCCGCATCAATGCTCGCCGTCGCAATCTCATCCGGCGTTACGGGCAAATGCGGTGACATCGTCGGCGTATGAATCCCGCCCGTGGGCGCGCATGTGATGATCACGGATTTTGGCATGGTCGGCCTCTCTGCAAACGAAAACGAACGGAGCAAGCCTGAACCATAACGGCATCAAATGCGACCCGTTTGCGATTTTCATCAATCCCCGATCGTTGCAAACATCCCCTTCCCCGCACTCGATGCAGGGTCTTCTGCAGTGATTGCACTGCCACATAAGGCTCGGCATCGAATTGCGGGACGTTAAGAAAAAATCCCAACGGCAAATATTGAGGCCATTCGTACACACGATGCCAAAACCCGATATTTTACAACGTAATACACACGTTAGTTATCAGACGTTATTGGCCCTTACCGATTTCACGGCACATGCTAGTATGCTATTTTAAGTTAGGTAGATTTATGACACGTGTGAGTACAGAAACCACTTCCATTCCGGTCTCCTCAAAAACAGAACTGATTGATGAGATCACGACCTATACCTGTCTGCGCAATTGCATGGGCAATGAAGGTACAGCAGGCAGCTGCTGCTCGATTGGTGATCGGGATTACATCATCGGCCCCGTACACGACGCGGCGCAAGTGCTGGAAAGATTAAGCGCGCTGCGCGGTCGCGAAGTCCCCCATGATGAGGTGTTCATCGATTACGAGGAAGGCTCTGCCCTCTTCCCGGAGCGGACTTTCTGGCAAAAGAAAGAATGTTTCCCGGCAATACGCGTCAATACCGAAGACGAAACCATGCCATGTATTTTTCTCGCGGATGACAACCTGTGCTCCATCCACGCTATCCGCTCTGAAACATGCAGCAATTACTCTTGCGATCACCTCAAATCGATATTCAAGGCACTCTGAAATCATACCCGCTTCCGCCACTCGAAAATTCTCACCAGAGTATCCTGAATGATCCTTATAATCATTCAGGATACTTTAAGGGTAAGAGGCTGAAAGCGTTGTGACGGCTCAGTACGCGGTCGCAATCAGATAAAGCTCTCCGGGATGATGATCGTATCACCGGGCAGCAACGGCCTGTCGGCGGCGATATCACCCTTGCGCACCAGATCGTCGAGGCGCAGACGGTAGGAGGTTTTCTCAATCCCCTCACGGCGCACCAACACGGCAGAGTTCCCTTCGGCAAACTCTGTCAGACCACCCACCGAGATGATCACATCAAGCACTGTCATCCCGCTGCGATACGGCAGCGAACTCGGATTCACCGCTTGACCGAGAATTTTAATCTGCTGACGCGGATCACCGGGACCATCAACGCGCGCAATCACCGTCACAATCGGATCTTGCACATAGGCGCGCAGCTTATCCTCAATGTCACGGGCCAGCTCGGTCGGCGTTTTACCGGCAGCGGACAAATCTTCGATCAACGGCATCGAGAACCGCCCGTCAGGGCGAATCGGCACCGTCGTCGAGAGTTCAGGCGAGCGCCAGACGAAAATCTGGATCGTCTCTCCCGGCCCGAAACGATAATTCGGCGCAACATTGCCAGACGTGCTCGCCCGTGCCGCTGAAGACCCCAGCGATGCGGATGTCGGCGCGGAAGACAGCGTCGAGTCGAGCGTGCTGCACGCGATCAATGACAGGCAAAGGGCAAAACTACTAAGCAAACGAACAAGGGTCATGTCTGGGACGCCTTCGATGAGGTTCAACAATATGCGTGGCAGCTTACGGTATCGGCATTAAGGCTTGGCAAACGCCTGCCTCACTCCGTGAACTGCGCGCGCGTTGTTGAAAGCGAAGCAAATTTCCCGCCAAGCGTTTGAGAAAAATACGTCAGCACCGCATCCAGCCGCCCGATAAATGCATCCCGCTCCGCATCATCGCGCGCGTATACGGTCGCCCCGGACAGCAGTGTCGAGCTGTGGTAAGACAGCGTAATCACCCGTTCCCCATCCGCCACAAGCGCCGCAAGCAGGCGTTTTAATTCCTCAACGCTCTGCCCCTCGGGCGTCACGCGTGCTCTTTCCAGCAAGCATGACCGCGCCAAAAAGCCCGGCACATGCAGCGCCCGCGCAAACGGACGGTCCAGCAACGGCACCAACGCCCGCCCCATCCGCCGCCCCGCACCGGAAAACCCTGTTGTCACCGGAAAACTCAACAGGCGTTTTTCATGATCCGCCCAAAATGGCGCATTATGCCATCCGTAAAAAGACGGCCCGCCCTGATCCTTGAAACTCGAATGCGGGGCCAGGGACAGATCGGTCGTATACCCCAGATCCGGCAATATCTTTAACGTTGACGCGCCCAGCCCGTAGCGCCCCATCCGGAACGCCGCCGGGGCTTCCTCAAACGCATCGCCGATTGCCCGTGTCAGGCTCTCAATCTTCGCGGCCTGAAGGTCTTCGGGCAGATTACAGCCATAGGAGTTGACCCGGTTGACTGCCTCCACAAGCGGCGGCGACAACCACGGATGCAGATGCGCGCCCACTTCACAAGCGCCCCTGTCACGCGTTTCCCGCAACCACCGCACCGCCGCCGCATCCTCGGCGACAGGCTGATCAATCACATAAGTCGGCACCAACCCGTGCTTGTCAAACACCGCCTGCGCCCGCCATTGCTCCCGCAGGTTCAGGGTCGAACGGCTGTCGCGTGAGAACGGGCCGGCCCAATCAAATTCCTCTTCGGTATCCACGACAACCAGCAACGTGACGGGCATGTCACGAGGCATAACAGCAATGTCGTAATCGGCTGCATTCAGCGTCAATTCTGGATTCCAACAATCAAAAGTGACGAAACCTTTACCCGGATCCCGTTAAGTGTTCGTGAGTAACAGTTCTGACCCCACAGGGAAGCAACAATCGTGCAACCGTTCGCCGGCTCATTGACCCCCGTCACCAGCATAGAAGCCCTGCGCAACCGCTGGTGCGCGCTGGAGAAAAAATCCGGCGCCGCCTTCTTCTTATCATGGCAATGGATCGGCAATTGGGTCAGCGGACTCACCACACTCCCCTATCTTTTGGCGGTCACAGACCCGAACGGCGAAGACATCGCACTGGGCCTTTTTTGCAAAGCGACTGAGACCCGCCAAAAATTTCTCAAAATCAGACAGCTGCGCCTGCATGACACAGGCATCCGCGAGGCTGACGCGATCACTATAGAATTCAACAGTTTACTAGCCGTCAAAGGCATGGAGCAGGCCGCATGGGCAACCGCTTTGAAACACCTTGAGAGTCTGCCTGACTGGGATGAGATCATCATCAGCGGTGCCACGGGCGAAACCGCCGCCCTCCTCGCAAGGCACGATCTGACCCAACATCGCCGCGCCGAAACCACCTCCGCTCAAGTCAATCTCGCCGCCCTGCGCGGGAAAAACATCACCGACCGTGACGGCTACATCGCCTCGCTCGGCAAAAGCACGCGCAGCCAGATCAGGCGCTCCGCCCGCCTCTACGAAGAAGAACACGGCCCCCTCTCCATCCAGGCCGCCACCACCCGGGACCAAGCCGACGCCTTCATGGCCGAACTCGGCCACCATCATGAGGCCAAATGGCAAGCCCAAGGCAAGGCCGGCGCGACGGTAAACGCCGATTACATGGCCTTCCATAACCGCCTGATCGCAGAGGCCCTACCGACGGGTGAGATCGAAATCCTGCGCGCCCGCGCGGGCGAATACGCGTTCGGCTGGCTCTATAATTTCGTCTATCGCGGTGATGTGCTCTTCTATCTCAGCGGCTTCCGCGCCGAGGCTGACAACCGCCTGAAACCAGGCCTCGTCACCCACGCCCTCGCCATCGAGCGGCATTTGCAAGCGGGCATGGATGTGTATGATTTCATGGGCGGCACCAACCGCTACAAAACCAATCTCGGTGAACCGGGACCGGATATCCTCTCCCTCGCCCTCCAACGCAAACGCCTCAAACTGCATGTCGAGAACTGGGGCCGGGATTTAAAAGCACGGATGGGCAAATAACCGGAGCAGCGCCAATACAGCGCCTCCGAAGCTACTTCTCCGCCCCGCTCTCCCGAACCAACCGCCGGATTTCCATATCCCGGATCATCCGCGCATTGGCCAGCGTCGCAGCCTGCACAAACCCCTCAACCCCCAGCACGAACATCCGGCGCAGAAAATACTGCTTGAGGAAAAACCCGATCCCGCCGGGAATAACCCCCCAGACCGGGGGCCGCTTGCCCTTCGCAAACCGCTCCCGCGCCTGCAATTTCGCATAGCTGCCCGCTTTGTCCCACATATGCCCGAACGACTTCAGCGACCGGTGCCACACAGGCGCTTGGATCACGCCAACGCTCGTCCCCTCAGGAACCTGCACCTTATCCAGCGCCAGCGAGTCCGAGAAATACGCCTTGCCCCGCCGATACAGCCTCGGCGTCCGGTTCACGGGCGCAAAACGCCGCGCGCCTTCGTCCGAAATCCCCACATGCACGATCCGCACGTCATAGACATCATGCACGTCCTGCCGCACCGCCGCCGCGACCTCAGCCTGCGCCCCTTCCGACAAAATCTCATCGGCATCCAGATTGAACAGCCAGTCCCCGGTACACAGCCCCTCCGCAAACACCTTCTGCGGGCCGTATCCGGTCCAGTCGCGGTGATGCACATGGGGCGTGTAACGCCGGGCCAGTTCGACCGTCCCGTCCGTGCTGCCGCTATCCACCACGATAATCTCAGGGTCCAGCGATTGCAGCGCCCGCAACGTCCCTTCCAGCCGCTCGATCTCGTTATGGGTGATGATGAACACGGACAGCCGCTTGCCGCCAGCGCTCACGGTTTGATCCCCGCCATCTTGCAAATCATCTTCCACTCCGCCGCCGTCACAGGCGCAACAGACAGCCGCGATTGCTTCAGCAACGCCATCTCCGCCAGATCAGGATGCGCTTTGATATCCGCCAGCGACACAGGCGTCTCCACCCCGCAAACCGCTTTAATATCAACGCAGTCCCAGCGCTCGTCTTCCGTGGTGGAATCGGGATGCGACTCCGCGCATACCTCAACAATGCCA
The DNA here is from genome assembly GCA_937948985.1 of uncultured Neomegalonema sp. Classification (GTDB taxonomy): domain Bacteria; phylum Pseudomonadota; class Alphaproteobacteria; order Rhodobacterales; family Rhodobacteraceae; genus JAHDDY01. The sequence goes on from CALFAK010000156.1 coordinate 5,953, forward strand.
ACGATCCGCTTCTCATCCACCGAGTGATAGAAAAACCCGCGATCCCCGATCTTCATCGCCCGCATATTGTTCCGTGCCTGATAATTGCGCACGCCGTTCCATTCCTCCCCCGCATCACCCTTGGCAACCTGATCGTCCCACGACCACGCCCCCGGTTCGGATTTGAACAGCCAATATTGCATCACACGCCCCTTATCTCGCGCCAAGATTAGCGCCCCCGCGCAGGCCGGACAAGGATCACATCACGCGGCGCCGCCCATAACGCGTGTTCTTTCCTTATTTGCCCGCGTCGGTTAACGTCTTCGACGGGGTCAGTTACGGGGGATACAAATGCCAAAGAATATCGTCATCTTCTCGGATGGCACGGGACAGCGCTCCGGCCTGACATTCGACGAACGCCGCAGCAATATCTACAAACTCTTCCGCGCCACCCGCTCCGGCCCTGATTCACAAATCGACCCCGCCGATCAGGTGACGTTCTACGACGGCGGCGTCGGAACAACACCGCCGGGGGCGGGCTGGCTGGCCAGAAAATGGAACCAGATTTACAATATGATCTGTCAGGCAACCGGCTACGGCCTTACCACCAACCTCGTTGAAACCTACGCGGCAATAATACGCGTGTGGGAGCCGGGCGACCGTATCTTTCTTTTCGGGTTCAGTCGCGGCGCATACACCATGCGCTTGCTCGGCGGCGTGCTTTCGCTTTGCGGTGTGCCAACCAAGCGTCCGGGCGGAGCGCTTACGATAGACAAAGCCGGGTCCGAAAACGTCGCGCGCAGAGCCGTCACCCAAGTTTATCAATACTATCCCTCAAAGGTCGGCACGGCAAAGCAGCCATTGACCGAAAATGACAAGACCCGACTCAAACAACGCGGCTTACTCGCCAAAAAATTCCGCGAAGAATATGGCAGCAACGATAAGGAAAACACGAACCAGTCGAACGCCGTACCGCACTTCATCGGCGTTTTCGATACCGTGGCGTCGATGCGTCACTGGTTCGCCAGCGCAATCATCGTCGCCGCTATACTGGCTCTTATTGTACTCGCGTCATACCTGCTGACGCTCATAGGCGGTCATTTCTGGTTTTTCTTTTGGACATTGCTGTGGGTCGTCGTTTCCTTCGCCGCAATCGCTTATTTGGACAGCGTTAAAATTCCGGGCGGGATCGCTGAATACCGTTGGTGGCAGACCATCCGATTTACCGGCTACATGCACTTCGAGGATACCGAGTTAAGCCACCGTGTGCCTTACGCCCGCCATGCCCTCGCCATCGACGAAACCCGCAAATACTTCCAATTTGTGGACTGGGACACTCAGGGGCGGAAAAACGAGCCGGATGCAAACGGCGCATTGCCTTTTGAACAAAAGTGGTTTGCCGGCGTTCATACCGACATTGGCGGCGGCTATCCCGAAACCGAGTCGCGCTTGTCCGATGCCGCCTTGGAATGGATGTTGAAAGATGTGGAGAATAAAGAGATCGGCTTAAAACTTGATCGTTCATTGCTGAACCTCTTCAACGCCCCCGACGGGCGTCAACACAACGAATACCTCGCCAATCCCGTGTGGAAGCTGGCCGGAGAAAAAATCCGCGAGATCAACCCCGATGATGAACTGCACTGGACCGTCAAAAGACGCTACCGGGCGCCGCGCGTGCCGCATTACGACAGTATCCGCCCCTCTCGCCCCGCAAATCTGAAAAACCACACAGAAGTCGCTAAATGGAAAGCCGAAATGGCGCAAAAAGACTGACATCACGCCCGCCCCGGACCTGATCCGGGGCCACCTCAAACCCTCAAGTCTCGCGCCCGAACCCGTGCATCTTCAACGCCCATTGCAGCGCGATCACGAACCCTTTAGCAAAGGGCAAAATCGCCATAGACAGCACCACCACCAACAGCGGCCAAAACACCATGTTCAGCCAATCCGGCCAATGCCATTGCGTCGCCGCCGTCAGCATCAGGGGCACCACAACGTGCCCGACAATCACGATGGTGATC
>CALFAK010000157.1 GCA_937948985.1 uncultured Neomegalonema sp.
ACGGTCTCGCGGGCAATGATACCTTGCGCGGGCGCGATGGTAATGACCTGTTGCGCGGCGGTGATGGTAACGATTCCCTAATCGCGGGCAACGGCGATGACCGGGTTTTGGGCGGTGACGGCATTGACCGCATCCAAGGCCAGAACGGCAATGACCGCCTCGATGGCGAGGGCGGCAATGACATCATTATTGCGGGGTTTGGCCGCGATTCCATCACGGGCGGTGATGGCAATGATTTGCTCAACGGCAATGGCGACGATGACAGCATTGATGGTGGTGCGGGCGCTGATTTGATCTTCGGCGGTGCCGATAACGATGTTGTTTCCGGCGGTGCGGATGATGACCGTATCTTCGGTCAAATCGGTATTGATGAGATCGACGGCGGTGACGGTCAGGATACCATCAACGGCGGCAATGACGATGATGTGCTGCGGGGAGGTCTTGGGAACGATACCTTGTTCGGCTCTAATCAAAACGACATGCTGTTCGGTGACGGTGGCCTCGACTTGCTCAACGGCGGCAGAGGGGACGATACTCTCGAAGGGGGTATCGGCAATGACAGGCTCCAAGGCTCGTTCGGTGACGATCTTCTTCTGGGCGGCGGGGGTAATGACTCTCTGCAAGCAGGGGATGGGGATGATCGCCTAGAGGGGGGCATTGGTGCCGACATCATGCGCGGCGCTGATGGCAATGACCGCTTATTCGGCCAAAACGGCAATGACAGCCTGTTCGGGGATGACGGCAATGATCTGCTCAATGGTGGCGGCAATAATGATGTGCTGCGTGGTGGAGCGGGCGATGACACGCTGACAGGGGCAGTCGGGAATGACCGTTTCGAGTTCCGCAACGGTTGGGAAGACGATACCATCAGGGACTTTGCAAATAACGGCTTTGAAAAGATCGATCTGAGCGGCGTGACGGGCGTGAGCGGACTTGCCGATCTGACCATCACCAATGTCGGTGGCACGGCGCAGATTGCCTATGCGGGCAATACGATCACCGTGAACGGCCTCGTGGCCAGCGATCTTGATAATGCTGACTTTATCTTCTGAGTGAGCATCTCCGCTGTGTTACGAAAACCAAACCCCGGCATTATGCCGGGGTTTTTTGATTTCTGCCTGACCGGATGCGATATCCGACGCAGATAATTACGAATGATTCTGGTCTGTTTTGGCCAACGGGTGTATCGGATAACGTATAAAGGTACTCGTAGTTTTACCCGGAGCGAACTGATGGACGCAGCTACCCTGCTCAATATTTCGGCTATTTTGCTGGGTTTCGCAGCGTTGTTCGGTTGGCTGAACACCATGTACCTCAAGCTGCCACTGACGATTGGGCTGATGCTGATAGCGCTGTTGGCCTCGGCATCGGTGACGGGACTGGATGCCGTATTTGATCTGGGATACGGGGACCGGGCGCGAACGGCGCTGGAGCGGATCGACTTTCATGACAGCCTGATGATCGGGATGTTGCATCTGCTGTTGTTTGCGGGGGCGCTGCACACTGATCTGGATGCGCTGTTACGGCATAAGTGGCATATCCTGCTGATGGCGACGATCGGGGTTGTTGTCTCGACTTTCTTCATCGGATTTGTGACCTATTTCATCGTGGGACTGTTCGGGTTCTCGATCCCGCTGATCTGGTGTTTGGTGTTCGGGTCGCTGATCTCACCCACTGACCCCGTTGCGGTGCTGTCGATCATTCGAACGCTGACCGTGCCCAAAGCGTTGAAGACGAAGATTGCCGGGGAAAGCCTGTTCAATGACGGTATCGGCGTGGTGGTGTTTCTGGCGCTGACGGGAATTGCAACGTCTACTCACGGGCATGTCGATCCTAAAGAAATCGGTATTCTGCTGTTCGAGGAAGTTGTTATCGGCGTGCTGATCGGGCTTGTGCTGGGCTATGTCGCATTTCTGGCGATGCGCAAGATCGATGATTACGTGGTCGAGGTTATTATCAGTCTCGCACTGGTGATGGGGATTTACGCGCTGTGTGCTTATCTGCACGCATCGGGTCCGCTGGGCGTAGTGATCGCGGGGCTGTTCATCGGCAACCACGGCAGCCGTTTTGCGATGTCAAAGGTCACACAGGAGCATCTGGAGAAGTTCTGGGAGCTGATCGACGAGGTGCTTAATGCGGTGTTGTTCTTGCTGATCGGGTTCGAGTTGCTGGTGATTCCTTTTACGGAAAACCTGATCATGCTGGTGCTTTTGATCATTCCTGTCGTGCTGATGGGGCGGACAATCGCTGTGGTTTTGCCAACGATCTTGCTGAAATCGCGGGGCATGGTCGTAGAGAAAGGCACGGTTCCGGTTTTGATATGGGGCGGCCTGAGGGGCGGTATTTCCGTCGCACTTGCGCTGTCACTGCCGGAATTTGAAGGCAAAGGCCCGATATTGGCCATGACATATGGTATTGTGGTGTTTTCCATCATCGTGCAGGGTTTGACGGTGCAGCGGGTAATCGCACGTTCGCTCTCAGAACATGCGGGTTAGTAACTCAATACTAAGACCGATGGGCGAAAAGGAGTGACGTCGGCGATTGTGTCGACGCAATAACCTTTCGAGTGTTCGATGATGCTGATGGCAAGTGGGCAGAGCTTAACAGTTTCAGATTTCATCGACGCGTTGGCGCGGTCGGGTGATGCTGTCTACGTCTGGAATCCGGTGACGGATGAGGTCGATTGGCACTCGAAACCTGCGATGAGTGCTGCGCTCAAAGGTCTATCTCAATGCACGACCGGAACTGATCTGGCGTCTCGTTTTGATAGTGAGCACATGCAAAGGCGGGCGCAATGGTTGCAGCGTCCGCGCACTTTGACCGGCTTCAAAGCGGTGCATTTCGCGGCAAGCGGTCAGGCGCCGTATTGGGTTGAAGAGCGATTGACCCGTATTCCTTCCACCATATCGGAGCCATCGCTTTACGTCGGATTTTTGCGTGATGTGAGCGATGAATACGCCCATCAAGAAAAGCTGACGTATCTTGCGTGCTTTGATGATCTGACCGGGCATTTTACCCGCGCGCGTCTGCGCAATGTGTTGGCTCAAGCGCTTGTTGGGTCTTTCAGCAGCGAAGAGGCGTTTTGTTTTGCCTTTATCGGCCTCGATAATATGGCTGGGGTCAATCACGCTTTTGGCTATGATGTGGCGGATGAGGTGCTGATCGGAGTCGGGAACCGGATCAAGTCGTTCCTTGGCGAAGATGAAGTGATCGGGCGGGTTGCCAGTTCAAAATTTGGCGTGTTCCTGTCACCGCAATGCGTCACTGACATCGAACAACGCTTGGCCGAGTTGCAAGCGAATTTCCGCGATGAGTTTATCATGACCGGGTCCGGTCCTGTCTCGGTGACCGTTTCCATCGGTGCGGTGATGCTGCCCGAACAGGCGCGCACGACGCAGGATGCGTTTGCAGCGGCTGAAGATGCGTTGACGGCGGCGAAGTTGCAGGGGCAAGGCGGGTTTGCTTTCCACGAGCCGAATATTGCCGAGGTCGAGACACGCAAGCAAAACATCATTATTGCCGAAGAACTTTCGGCGGCCTTGCGTGAAGGCCGCTTTTGTCTCGCATTCCAGCCGATTGTGACGGCAAGTGATACCAATGTGGTCGCGTTTTATGAATGCCTCGCACGGATGGTGGATCGCGATGGCAATCTGGTTCCTGCCGCTAAATTCATGCCTGTTGCCGAGCAGCTTGGATTTGTGCGGCTGATTGACCGCCGCGTATTGGAGTTGGCGTTTGAGGTGCTCAATGATGCGCCGAATCTGCGCCTGTCGGTCAACCTGTCTCCGCTGACAATGAGTGATGTGGGCTGGGCGAGCAGTTTCGAGCGGTTGACGCGCGATTATCCTGAATCGGCAAAGCGCTTGATTGTTGAGATCACGGAATCGACCGCGCTGCACGAGTCCAAACGCGCATTGGATTGCATAGCCCGTATTCGCGAGCGGGGGTGTTCGATCGCTTTGGATGATTTCGGGGCGGGTTACACATCCTTCAAGTATTTCAAGACGCTGGAACTCGACATCGTCAAGATTGATGGATCATTCATTCGCGGTGTTTGCGATTCACCGGACAATCAGCTGTTTGTCAAAACGCTTGCCGAGCTTGGGAAGCATTACGATCTGATGGTCGTTGCCGAGATGGTTGAGCATGACGTGGCGGCTGCGCTGTTGCGAACGCTGGGCGTTGATACCTTCCAGGGTAATTTCTTTGGCCCCGCCGAGGTGATGGAAAACGGTCCCGAAGCGCATCGCTGTTGCGGTTAACACTAAAAGCTGCGTAGCATTGAGTCTGCGCCTTTGACACGGCCTCCACAGGCGCGAAGCCAATGGAGAGAACAATGTCTCACACCCTTCCCCGTCACAGTGCCTGGAAAACGCCCACCGCCGTTGCGGGGGAGGGGTGTTACCTGATCGATTCCGATGGCAAGCGCTACTTCGACGGGTCCGGCGGGGCGGCGGTGTCTTGTCTGGGGCATGGTGATCGTGAAGTCACAGAAGCTGTCAAGGCGCAGTTGGATACGCTGGCCTTCGCGCATACCGGATTTATGACATCGGAACCCGCCGAAGCGCTGGCGGACCTGCTGATCGAGCATGCGCCCGGTGCGCTGAACCGTGCCTATTTTGTCTCTGGAGGGTCCGAGGCAGCGGAGGCGGCGATTAAGCTGGCGCGGCAATACTGGGTTGAAAAGGGCGAGCCGCAGCGCCGACACCTGATCGCGCGCAAGCAAAGCTATCACGGCAACACGCTGGGCGCGCTGGCCGCCGGGGGCAATGAATGGCGGCGGACGCAGTTTGCCCCTTTGCTGATTGATGTGGCGCATATCCCGCCCTGTTATGAATACCGCTTGCGGACCGATGACGAGAGCGCTGCGGATTACGGGCGGCGTGCGGCGGATGAGTTGGAGGCGGAAATCTTGCGCCTCGGCCCTGATGCTGTGATGGCTTTTATGGCCGAGCCTGTGGTCGGCGCGACGATGGGAACGGTTCCGGCGGTTGAGGGCTATTTCAAACGTATCCGCGAGATTTGTGACCGCTATGGGGTGTTGCTGATCCTTGACGAGGTGATGTGCGGCATGGGGCGGACGGGGCATCTGTTCGCCTGTGAAGCGGACGGTATTGCGCCGGATATCCTCTGCATCGCCAAGGGTTTGGGCGCGGGTTATCAACCGATTGGCGCAATGCTGTGTACCGAAGAAGTTTACGGCGCGATTGTTGACGGGTCCGGCTTTTTCCAGCACGGGCACACCTATTTGGGCCATCCGGTGGCCACGGCGGCGGGACTGGCCGTGGTGACGGCTGTTCTTGAGCGGGGGCTGGTGAGCCGGGTGCGGGAGATGGGTGGTAAGCTGGAAGCGGCGATGCGCACGCGCTTCGGACAACACGCGCATGTGGGCGATATTCGCGGGCGGGGGCTGTTTTGGTCGCTGGAGCTGGTGGAGGACCGTGAGAGCAAACAGGCGTTTGATCCGGCGCGCAAAATCGCTCCGCGTATCAAGCGGGCGGCTTTTGAGAACGGGCTGATCTGTTATCCGATGAGCGGCACGATTGACGGCAAACACGGCGACCACGTCATGCTTGCGCCGCCGTTTATCATCGACGACGCGCAGATCGACGAGGTGATCGACAAGCTGAGCCGCGCGGTCGAGACGGCGGTGGCGGCGTGAAACAAGCGCTGGTAACAGGCGGAACGCGCCGGAAAGTCACCGTCTTTGTTTTTCGCCAGCGCTTGCAGATGACCCCGCTTGAACAGCGACCCCGTCGGCATTGCAACGCTGCTGGCCTTCGCCGGATCGGTGCCGCAGGATATGGCGCGGATTTGCGCCAGATCATCGGCTGCCGCCGTGCCCGACAAAACCGAAGCGATGATGAGCGAAGCAAGTGGTGCGGTGATCTTGCCGGTCATTGTGTAGTCCCCCAAACGGTGTGGTGTGTGGCCCCCCGGCCTTCCTTGAGAAACACAATGCCCGTCAGACGTAAAAGAAACCTTGTACAACGATCTGCGTAAGTCATTGGAATTATATCGAAATCCCGATGAATTTTACCGACTATTCCAAACCCGCATAAAACAACGATCCAACACAATTACATCAAATACCAAATGTTCAAATTGTACAGGTATCAGATCGGTTTTTATCGCATCGCTGCCGCCGCAGCCTCAACACCGCCCATGGTAAAAGGCGCATCCATACGGGAAAAGGCCATT
>CALFAK010000158.1 GCA_937948985.1 uncultured Neomegalonema sp.
GAATGACAGATCATCACGCATTGCTTTAAAATAAACATTCCCTTTTCTACTGCGAAGAAGGGAATATTTATATGGGGCAATGCCAGAGGCGATTATGTCTGCAAATATGATTGCAGCGAGTCGTCCAGCGCGTCTTTCCACGGGGTGTGGTGCGGCGGGGCTTGGGTTCCGGTCATGGGAGAGACGTAACCGTGGTTGCGGAACTCCATGATGCCTTTTTTCTTATGCTTCTTCCACTGGTAGAACGCCTCGTTCGACTTGGTGACGTCGAAGCCGGGGTAATCGGTTTCGCCCATCAGCTCGCTGGTATAAGCGCCCTGATAGTCTATGCAGGCGTAATCGTCCTCCAGCGCATCCTCGCGGGCCTCACGGTCGGCGACATCGGCGCGCATGGCGGCTTCGTCAGGGATCGGCAGCTTGCCCATGATCGCATCACGCACCCACCACGCTTGCGCATCGAACATGTTGAACGTGTACCATTGGTCCTGCATCCCCAGATAGAAGAGATCGGGGTTGGGGATGTAGGCGACGCCTTTGTAGAGGTTGGCGCTGGCGAGGCGGTTGGCGGTGCGCAGGCGCAGTTTGTCTGACATGAACGGGAAGTGGTGCTTGTAGCCCGTGCAGAGCAGGATCGCGTCAACGTCTTTGCTGGTGCCGTCTTTGAAATGGGCGGTTTTGCCCTCGACCTTGACCAGCGCGGGGACTTCCTGCCAGTTTTCCGGCCAGTCATAGCCCATTGGTGCGGTGCGGTGGGCGACGGTGATGGATTTCGCGCCGTATTTCCAGCATTGTGAGCCGATGTCTTCGGCGGAGTAGGACGTGCCGAGGATGAGGATGTCTTTGTCCTTGAACTCAAGCGCATCGCGGAAGTCGTGGGCGTGCAGGATGCGGCCCTGATAGCTTTCAAAGCCCGGATAATGCGGCACGTTCGGGGTTGAGAAGTGGCCGCTGGCGCAGATGACGTGGTCGAACACTTCGTCGATTTCAGTGTCATTGACGCTGTCATTGACCACGACGCGGAAGCCGCCGCCGGGGTTTTCCTCAACGCGGCGCACAGCGTGGTTGAACTTGATCCAATCGCGGATGCCCGCTTTCTTCACGCGGCCTTCGATGTAATCGAACAGCACGGCACGGGGCGGATAGGAAGCGATGGGGTGGCCGAAATGCTCCTCGAAGGTATAATCGGCAAATTCCAGACCTTCTTTGGGACCGTTGGACCAGAGGTAGCGGTACATGGAGCCGTGGACGGCTTCGCCATGCTCATCAATGCCCGTGCGCCATGTGTATTTCCACAGACCGCCCCAGTCGTCCTGCTTTTCAAAGCAAACGATTTCAGGGATATCCGCGCCGTTAGCTTTGGCTGATTGGAACGCCCGCAGTTGCGCAAGGCCCGATGGCCCGGCGCCGATGATGGCTACTCTTTTGGTCATATGGTGGTTCCCCGTAAATTTATTTGTTGTTGCACCAATTTAAACCAATTTTTTCAATGCAGACAACAGCGATGGCTTGAAAAAGAAGAAAATAAGCGGCCCTGAGGAGGCTTGGGACTGTTTTTGGGTCAAAATTGGTTCTTTTTTCGCGATGCGATTATGGATAAGGCTTGACGTTGTTTGCGCAACCGAACCAATAACATGGCACGGGCGCGGCGGTGAATTTTGCCTCAGACGCTTGGAATGTGAAGCATTGAAGAAGGCTTGAGCCATGCAGCTTACCGGAAACTGGTCCTATCCCACCGCAATCCGCTTTGGTGCGGGGCGTATCGCTGAGATTGCGGATGCCTGTGCGGCGGCTGGGATTTCGCGGCCCTTGCTGGTGACGGATAAGGGGCTGGCGGGAATGCCGATCACGCAATCGACGCTGGGTCTGCTGGATGCGGCGGGGCTGGGGCGGGCGATGTTCAGCGATGTTGATCCGAACCCGACGGAGATCAATCTCGCGGAGGGTGTCGCTGCCTATAAGGCGGGTGGGCATGACGGCGTGGTGGCGTTCGGCGGCGGGTCAGGGCTGGATCTGGGTAAAGCCATTGCGTTCATGGCGGGGCAGACGCGCCCTGTGTGGGATTTCGAGGATGTCGGCGACTGGTGGACGCGGGCCAATCATGATGCGATTGCGCCGATTGTTGCCGTCCCGACGACAGCGGGTACGGGGTCTGAGGTGGGGCGTGCGAGCGTGATCACCAACAGTCAGACGCATGTGAAGAAGATCATCTTTCACCCGAAATTCCTGCCTGAAATCGTGATTTGCGACCCTGAATTGACCGTGGGAATGCCGAAGATCATCACCGTTGGCACGGGTATGGATGCGTTTGCGCATTGTCTGGAAGCGTTCTCCTCGCCGTTTTTCCATCCAATGAGTCAGGGCATCGCGCTGGAAGGGATGCGGTTGGTGAAGGAGTATCTGCCGCGTGCTTTTGCGGATGGCACGGACCTGGAGGCGCGGGGGCAGATGATGGCGGCGGCGAGTATGGGGGCGGTTGGGTTTCAGAAAGGGCTGGGGGCGGTTCATGCGCTGTCGCATCCCATTGGCGCGGTGTACAATACCCATCACGGGATGACGAACGCGGTTGTGATTCCGCCAGTCCTGAACATGAACCGTCCGGCCATCGAGGATCGTATCGATCAGGCGGCGGCGTATTTGGGGATATCGGGCGGGTTTAACGGGTTCTTTGACTACGTCACGGGTCTGCGCGAAAGTCTGGGTGTACCCGATAAGCTGCGTGAATTGGGCGTTGGTGATGACCGGATTGATGAGCTGACCGTTATGGCGCTGGAAGACCCCAGTGCGGGCGGTAATCCGGTGACGCTGACAGCGGAAAATACCCGCGCGCTGTTCGAGGCGTCTATCTGACAACGGGTAATGATGCGATCCGCGCATGATGCGCGGTGCAACAAAAAAGCCCGGCGTGAGTGCCGGGCTTTGGTATTCTGACGTTGATACTGGACTAATGGATGCTGTGACTTAGCTTCTCGATCTCTTCTTTAATCTTCAGCTTTTGACGTTTGAGAGCCACGATGTTGAGATGGTCACTTCCCGGTAATCGTTGGCTTGCAGTAATGCTATCCTCCAGATCACGGTGTTTCTGTTTGAGCGTTTCAACGTGCGATGACAAACTCATGTAGCCCTCCTTGTTAAAGTCAGGAGTTCAGTACAGCACTGAATTATCGGTTTGTCATGGCCTTCTTTGCATTAATTTTGATCTCTTTTGAAACGAATTGAGTTTATCCAGATGAATGAAAAATCCCCAAAGCGTCTCATTGTCGGTGTCAGCGGTGCGTCGGGAGCGGTGTATGCGGTGCGAACACTCCAGATGTTGCGCGAGATGGGGGTTGAGACACATCTTGTTGTGAGTCCGGCGGGACGCATGACTGTTAATTACGAAACGGGAATGGATTATGGCGCGCTTGCCGCGCTCGCGACTCACCATTATGGCGCGAAAGATATCGGGGCGGCGATCAGTTCCGGTTCGTTCAAAACTTTGGGAATGTTGGTTGTTCCGTGTTCGATGCGCAGTCTTTCGGAGATTGCGACGGGCGTAACCGCCGGATTACTGACCCGTGCCGCCGATGTGGTTCTGAAAGAGCGGCGGCGGTTGGTGTTGATGGTGCGTGAGACGCCATTGCACACGGGGCATCTGCGCGCGATGACGGCGGCGAGTGAGATCGGGGCGATTATTTATCCGCCTGTTCCGGCTTTTTATGCGGAACCCAAGAGTATTGAGGAGTTGGTCGATCAGACGGTCTCCCGTGCGCTCGACCTTTTTGATCTGGATGCGCCCGCGACAAAACGCTGGGGCGAGGATTTGGAAAAGGGGCGGCGATAGGCGCATAAGCGCCGTTTTGTCGGAAAACCGCTTGACAGTGCGGGGCTGAAAGGGTCCGACAGTGCATAATTTACGGATTTCAAAAGGCTTGAGTCTCAAGCCGCAAGACGAGGGATCACTATGCTTGAGAAACGCGATTTCTACATCAATGGCGCATGGGTCGCACCGCAAGCCGGAACCGATTTCGATGTGATCGATCCATCGACCGAAGAGGCGTGTGCGGTAATTTCGTTGGCCGGTGAGGCGGATACGCTGGCGGCGATTGCGGCGGCGAAAGCGGCGTTTCCGGCATGGGCGCAAACGCCTGTCGCCGAGCGTCTGAAGCTGGCCGAGCGGATCATGGAAGTCTACGCGGCGCGTGCCGAGGATATGGCACAGACTATCAGCCTTGAGATGGGTGCACCGATTGAGATGGCGCGGGTGCAGCAAGCGCCGACCGGAGCGGGGCATATCAAGGCGTTCATCGAAGCGACCCGCAATTTCAATTTTGACCATGCACTACGCGATAACGCCCCTGATACCCGCATTCTGTATGAGCCGATCGGGGTTTGTGGCCTGATCACGCCTTGGAACTGGCCGATGAATCAGGTCGTGTTGAAGGTGATGCCCGCGTTGCTGAGCGGGTGCACGATGATCCTGAAGCCATCCGAAATCGCGCCGCTGTCCTCGCATTTGTTTGCGGAGATTATGGCGGAGGCGGGGACGCCGGCGGGTGTGTTTAACCTTGTGAACGGCGATGGGCCGGGCGTGGGGACGACGCTGTCGGGGCATCCTGATGTGGATATGATCTCGTTCACCGGATCGACCCGCGCGGGGATTGCGATCTCGAAGAACGCGGCGGATACGCTGAAACGTGTTTCGTTGGAGCTTGGCGGCAAGGGTGCGAATATCGTGTTTGCGGATGCCGGGGAGCAAGCGGTTCAGCAGGGTGTGATGCGCTGCATGAACAATACGGGCCAGTCCTGTAACGCGCCTACAAGAATGCTGGTTGAGCGCTCGCGGTATGATCAGGCGGTTGAGCAGGCCGCAGAGTTTGCCAACAGCCTGAGCGTGAATTCTTCGCATGAGAGCGGTAAGCATATCGGCCCCGTGGTCAGTGAAGCGCAGTTCGACAAGATCCAAGGCCTGATCCAGGTCGGTATCGACGAGGGTGCACGACTGGTTGCGGGTGGTTTGGGGCGGCCTGATGGTCTGAACCGTGGCTTCTTTGTCCGCCCGACAGTGTTTGCGGATACCAACAACCAGATGCGGATTTGCCGTGAGGAAATCTTCGGGCCTGTGCTTTCGATGATGCCGTTTGACAGCGAAGAGGAAGCCATCGCGATTGCGAATGACACGCCCTATGGCCTGACCAACTATGTTCAGTCGCAGGACATGGACAAATGCCGCCGCGTGGCGCGTCAGTTGCGCACGGGTATGGTTGATATGAATGGCAAGGCACGCGCCGCCGGGTCGCCGTTTGGTGGCATGAAGGCGTCGGGCAATGGCCGCGAGGGCGGGCCTTGGGGGCTGGAAGAGTTTATGGAAGTCAAAGCGGTCGGTGGTTGGGAGTGACCATCGCCGCTGATTAAATGATGACGCCCCGCATATCCTTGCGGGGCGTTTTTTATGCGTTGAAGAACGCGGCGGGTTGCAAGATTTTGTTTACTTGGGAGATTTGGAATCCCGCTTCCGCGCTGCGTTTCAGGTAGTCGAGCCAATCGGGGTCGGCTTGCATGGCCGCCCGTTTTTTGGCCCTGTCATCGGCGCTGTCATAGATCCAGATATGGACGTAGGAATTCACGTCTCCGGTCTCGGTTGAGGCGTAGAGCAGGGGCTTGCCGAGGTGGCGGGTCTGTGCGGGCCAGCCGTATTGTTCGTAAAGCGCGAGTTGCTTTTTGATCGTACCGGGGCGGCAGGTGTACGTGCGGTGGTCGTAGATCATTTCGGGCCTCAGTTAATCGATTTCAGGGCGCGGGTGGCGGCGGGGATTTTTCGCATTATCAGCACCGCCAAGACGATCAGCACCACCGCGAGGGCGGGGCGCACAATGCCGCCCATCATGAACAGCGGCACGGTGAGCGCCAGCATCAGGACAGGTGCGTACCAGAGTGTCCAAACCTTCGTTCCGCGTTGTTTTTGGTATAAACTGAAGCCGATGGAGAAGACGCTGGCGATCAGGAAGAACAGGGACCAGGGGTGGGTGATGAACTCGGTCACATCGGTGGACAGCGCCAGCGAGCGGGACAGCCACCGCTCTGCAATCGGGCCGAGGACGACGCCGAGGATCATCGGGGCGAGCGGGAATTTCAGGGTGCGCATCGTGTAGCCGACGACGCCGAAGATCGCGAGGGTCCACATGTCGTTGGTGATGTTGTTCAGCGAGAACACCCCGATCCCGCAATAAACGAGGATGATCGAGGCGAGAACGTACATCCGCACCCGCGTGACCAATACGAACCCGCGCAAGGCACCCGTTTGCAGGATCAGGACGAGGAAGTTGGCGAAGAAAAACGCGATGAAGATGGCATATGCGATCTTGGGCTGTTCGGCGATAAAGGCGGGGCTGGGGATCACGTCGTGGATCAGCAGCGCGCCCAGCATGACGGCGGTGATCACATCGCCGGGGATGCCGAGCGCCATCATCGTGATAAGCGCCCCGCCCGCCGTGGCGTTGTTGGCGGATTCCGGTGCGATGATGCCGCCGGAATGTCCGGTGCCGAATTTTTCCGGCGTGGGCGATGCTTTCTTGGCCTGGTCATAAGCGAGGATGTTGGAAATTGATGACCCGGCGGCGGGCAGGACGCCTGTGAAGACGCCGATCAGGGACGAACGGACGAGGTTGATCCAGTCTTTGATAATGGTCGCGATGGCGCGGCGGTGTTCGATGCGCACGCTCACATCGCCCATGTCGGTCAGGGATTTGCGGGCGCTGGTGGTATCGCGGATGTCGGACATCAGCTGTGAAAAGGCGAACAGGCCGATGAGGACGGGCAGGAAGGCGAAACCCTCGCCGAGGAAGTCATTGCCGAAGGCGAAGCGTTGGACGCCGTTGATGTCATCCTCGCCCACGCACGCGACGATCAGGCCGAGCGCGCCGGAGATCAGCCCTTTTATCATGTTCTCGCCCGCAAGGCTGGCGGTCACGGTCAGGGCGAAGAAGATGAGGGAGAAATAGTCCCACGGCTGGAATTCCAGCCCGACCTTTGCGAGTTGGGGTGCGACCAGTACGAGGAGGACGGTGGCGATGATGCCGCCGAAAAAGGACGACCAGACGCCGAGGCCCAGCGCGAAGCCGGGGTCGCCGTTGCGGGCCATCGGGAAACCGTCGAAGGTGGTGGCGACCGATGAGGGGGTGCCGGGGATACCGATGAGGATGCCGGACATCAATCCGCCCGACAGTCCGCCGACATAGACGCCGATCATGGTGGCGACGCCTTGCGATGCCTCCATGCCGAAGGTGAAAGGCAGCGTCAGGACGATGGCCATTGCGATGGTGAAGCCGGGGATGGCGCCCGCGAGCAGGCCGGCCATCGCGCCGACGGTCATCAGCAGAATGGTTTTGAAAGTTGCGAGTTCTTGGATCGCGGCGAGGACGTTTTCGAGGATCATCTGGGTTGTTCCTCAAATACCGGGAATGATTTCGCCCCGGGGCAACAGCACCCGCAGGCCATAGGTGAACAGCGCCCACATCGCGCCGACGGAGATGATGGCGATCAATGCGTGGATCACGATCTGCTTTGGCGCGATGCCGCCCAGAAAGCTGAGAAGCAAAAACACCAGCAGGGTTCCGCCGATCAAGGTGCCGAAAAACGGTAGCGTGGCGAGGAAGGCGAAATAGAGGGCGAAGCAGACTATCGGATTGAAATAGTACCGGAACCACCCGCTCAAACCGCCCGCATGGGCGGGGGCGTCGTTGGGGCTGCCATCCGCTTTGCGCGCGCTATCGCCCATGAGTGACTGCGCGAAATAGATCAGGCACAGGGCGGTCAGGACATAGGAGACGCCTTTCGGCCATGCGGCGGGAGATAACTCGCCGAATTGGGGGTCGCGGATTTGGTATCCGGCCCAGATCAGCAGACCGCAAAACAGCAACAGAATGATCGAAACGACAGTATCGCGGCTCATGGTGCCCATCGGGAGCCTTCTCCGGTGATTGTATTCAGCACCGTATCCGATGCGCTAAACATTTAGATTATCCTAGAATACTGTAACCTTCAGACTTGTTCCGAAGGTCCAGTTCCGGTGGAAACTCTGCTCTGAATTATCCGCACGGCGCCCCGCTTGTGCTGAACAAGTCTGATAATGACAGCTAACCCCGTCCAAAAACCATGTTCCCCGGAAGGAGACCCGGCATCAAGTGCGGGGAGGGGATTTTTGGGACGATCCACAGCAATAAAAAACCCGACGCAGCGTGTGATGCGTCGGGGGAGGGTTGGATCGGCTTATTTTTTGAACATGCCGATCTTGATCGCGACTTTTTCGTGCGCTTCGTATTCTTCTTTGAACCACTCAGCGTAAGCATCAGGGCCGCGATAGACGACCGGGGTGCCTTTCGCTTTGAGTTTGGCGATGAGTTCTTCGTTTTCGGCGGCGTTCTTGAATACCTCCGCCCACATGGCGACCACGTCTTCAGGGGTGCCTTTCGGAACCACGATCCCGCGATCAAGTGAGTAGGTCATGTCTGTGCCTAGTTCCTTGAGCGTGGGGACATCGGGGAATTGTGGCAGACGCTCGTCCGCAGCGATGGCGTAGGCTTTGAGTGTGCCTTGCTTCACGTTTTTCTCGGCGGTGGGAATGTTGACCGTACCGAGTTTGATTGTGCCCGCGAGGAGGGCCGTGACGCGTTGTTTTGTGCCGTCAAAGGGGATGTATTTGAACTTTGCGCCTTCGTTTTCATCCTCGATCAGCAGCCACATGAACTGGCTGGTGGAGCCGAGCGTTGCGCCAAGGGGGATGGTGTTCGGCTTTTCTTTCGCCTCGGCGATTACCGCCTTGAAGTCGGC
This sequence comes from uncultured Neomegalonema sp., assembly GCA_937948985.1. GTDB lineage: Bacteria > Pseudomonadota > Alphaproteobacteria > Rhodobacterales > Rhodobacteraceae > JAHDDY01. The sequence continues at coordinate 8,806 of CALFAK010000158.1, forward strand.
CCAAGGGGCGTCACCGGAGGCGCCGATAACCTCTGGCGTTGAGGTGACCTGTGCGACGGTTTCGAAGGCGTCCCATGTGAACGGCACGCGGCCCGCCAGATAGCTGACAATCGCGCTTTGGTGGATGGCGAAGAGGGTACAGCCGTCGGCTTTGGCTTTCTTGGCCTCTTTCGCGCCTTTATTGCCGCCCTGACCACTGATGGTGACAACCTGTACTTTTGGTCCGCCCATCTTGTTGATGGTTTCCTCAAACAGCGAGAAAATGATGTGCGTGCCACCGCCCGCACCCCAAGGTACGATCAGTTTTGCGGTTGAACACGGGATATCAGCCGCGCTGGCACTGCCGAAGGACGCCAGTGAGATTGCGCCCGCTGCAAGGGCACTGCGAAACAGTTTTGACGCTGTCATTATTAAAGTCTCCCAAGATTTGGCAATTGTGCATTGCTCTGTCATCAAGGTTACTGTTCTGAACGGTCCGGTCAACCTTTGGCGTTGCCAAGAGCGGGCAGATCGCACAAAAATTGATCTCATCCGAAAGAGAAGAGAGCGCATTATGACCACCATTAATATCCAGTTCACGTTGTTTTCGGCATTTTACGCCCCCCTTATCGCGACGATGTCGGGTGGATTTTTGCGTGAGGAGGGACTCGACTACGAATGGTCGGTGGCAAAACCGGGTGTTTCCGCGCTGACGGCGCTGGAGGATGGCAGCGCGCATGTTGTGCAATCGACGCTGAGCCAGAACCTGATGGCATTGGATGGCGGTAAGACGCCACGCGCCGTGCATTTTGCGCAGGTTAACGAGATGGACGGCTTTTTTCTCACGGGGCGTGAGCCGGATGCGGGGTTTGACTGGAAAACGCTGGAGGGTGCCGAAGTGGTGCTGTTCGGTGGCGGGCAGCCGTTGGTGATGTTCAAATGGGCGTGCCACAAAGCGGGCATCGATTTCGACAAGATCAAAGCGATTAATGTGGGCGGTGCGGCGGATATGGATCGTGCGTTCCGCGACGGGCAGGGCCAATATGTGCAGCAGCAAGGCCCGTTCCCGCAGCAGTTGGAAGCTGACGGTGCGGGGCATGTGGTGGCGCAGGTTGGGCCGATGGTTGGCCCTTGCGGGTTCTCTTCCCTCGCGGCGATGCCCGAATGGCTGGAGACGGATATGGCGGCGGCGTTCACGCGGGCCTATGCCAAAGCGCGGGCCTATATGAATGAGGAAAGCGCGGCGGGGATTGCGGCGTCGATGAAGTCTTTCTTCCCGAAAATTGACGGCGCGGTCCTCGAAGACTGCATCGGGACGTATCAGAAGCTGGGTTGCTGGACGCCGCATGTGGAGATCACGGCCCCCGCCTACGAGGCGATGCTGGATATCTATCAATATGCGGGCGGGTTGAAGACGCGGTTTGCGTATGAGCAGGTCTGCGCGAAGCCGCCTGTGGGTTAAGGGGGATCCCAGAGCGCTGCTGCTGATATTTTCGCGAGACCGGACGCCGGCCTTCGCTGGCGTGACGCGAGGCGGTGTTTTGAGAGACAGCCTAACTCCCCGCCACCATCGGCGCGGTCATGCGTTGCAACGTGGCGATGACGCTGTTGGCGACGATGCGGCCTGTGCGGGGGTTATCGTCGGAGGGGATGTTGTTCATGGTCATTGTGGCTTCGCCGGAATCGGATTTGATCGTGACAGATTGAATGTTGCGGTCAATCGTCGGGTCGGCCCAGACCTCGACCTGGGTATCCTCCGGCCCGATGCCGGCCAGCGCCAGAGCGGCGGCGACGTTAACATTGGCGGGAAAGCCGCGTGCGGCATCCCGCGCTGAACCGCGCAGAACGCAGAGGGGTTCGGTGAGATTGCTGATGTCGATGTTGTTGTCGGTCAGGTGCGGTGCGCCCGCGAGGCCGTTCGGGGGCTTGCGGGTTTGCAGGGTGACCGTGTGGATTGTGCCGACGGCCATCGCGCGCACGGTATCCAGGCCGATGAGCGCGCCCGTGGGGACGATGATCTTCGCGCCCGTTTGCTTGGCCTGTTCGATCAGGTCGGGATGATTGAGCAGCGCGCCCACCGATAGCGGCATGAGGCAGCGGCCCTTGGCGATGACGCCGGCGGCGAGGTCGGGGAAGACGGCGGCGGGGGCGCATTCGACGATCACATCCGCCACCTCTGCCAATCCTTCGAGGGGCAGGATGTCGGGCGGGGTGCGGAATTCGGCGACGCGTCGGGCGGCGCGGGTACGGTCTTTGGCGGAGACGGCGGTGAGGCGCATTCCGGGGACTTCTCCGGCATCGACCGCTTTCGCTGCGCGCAGGCCGATTGCGCCCAGGCCCGCGATGGCGACACGTAAATCCGGTGCCTGTGTCATCTTCAAATCCCCGTTCCGTTAACCCTGTTGGACAATGGCGTGGAATGATGGATGATGGAAGTCTTAGAAACGGGAGCGGCGTGATGGCGGTTGAGACGATAGCGGTTTTGATGCCCGGCGATATGGGTCATGCGGTCGGGCGTGTGCTGCGTGAGAATGGTTTTGACGTGATTACGGCGCTGGACGGGCGCGGGGCGCATACGTTGGAACTGGCGGCGGCGGCGGGCTTGCGGGATGCGGGGACGGTTGCGGGGGTGGTTGCTGAGGCTGATCTGATCCTTTCGATCCTTCCGCCCGCTGCGGCGTTGCAACAGGCGACGGATGTGGCGGCGCAGATGACGGCGCTGGGCAAGTTTCCGGTCTATGTCGATTGCAACGCGATCTCTCCCGATACGGCCAAGCAGGTTGGCGCGGTGATCGGGGGCGCAGGTGCGGCTTTTATCGATGCGGGGATTATCGGGCTGGCGCCGGGCAAGGGTGCGGGGCCGCGTTTTTATGTGTCCGGTCCCGATGTGGAGGCGATGCTGGCGCTGGATGGCAAGGGGTTTCAGGTGGTCCGGTCGGGTGCGGGGATTGGCGAGGCATCGGCGCTGAAAATGGTTTATGCTGGGCTGACTAAGGGGACGTGGACGTTGCAGACAGCCGTGTTGCTGGCGGCGCAGCGGCTGGGGGTGATTGATCCGCTGCTGGAGGAGTTTGAATTCAGCCAGAAAGGTCCGCTGGATGCGATGCGGGCGCGTGTGCCGTTTTTGCCCGCTGACTCGGCGCGCTGGGTCGGCGAAATGGAGGAAATCGCGGCGACGTTTGCCTCGGCGGGGGTCAGTTCGGGGTTTCATGACGGGGCGGCGGATGTGTTTCGCATACTGGCTCAAACTCCGTTCGCGGAGGAAACACGGGCGACGCTGGACAAGTCGCGTACTCTTGAGGAAGCCTTGACGGTCTACGAAAAATATGTGCCTTCAAAGGCGTAAGATTTACAGCAGGAGAAAATCATGATCGACTTTTACACATGGACCACGCCGAACGGGCGCAAGATTTCGATCCTGTTGGAAGAATTGGGTGTCGAGTATACGGCGCATTCGATTGACATCGGTGCGGGCGATCAGAAAACGCCGGAGTTCCTGAAAATCGCGCCGAACAACAAGATTCCCGCGATTGTGGACCATGACAACGGCCTGAACCTGATGGAATCGGGCGCGATCATGCTGTATCTGGCGGAAAAATACGGGAAGTTCATGCCGACCGAACCGCTGGCCAAGGCGCGGGCGCATGAGTGGTTGATGTGGCAGATGGCGGGTTTCGGGCCGATGCTGGGGCAAACCCATGCGTTTCACCACTTCAACAAGGGCAAGTCGGAATGGGGCGAGGAGCGCTTTCTGACCGAGACGGCGCGTCTGTACGGTGTGCTGAACGAGCGCCTGAAGGATCGTGACTATATCGTGGATGAGTATTCGATCGTCGATATGGCGTGCTGGCCCTGGGCGTCGCGGTACGAGTGGCAGAGCATTGATCTGGCCGATTATCCGAATGTGCGCGCTTGGTATCAGCGTATTCTCGCCCGTCCGGCGGTGCAGAAGGGGTATCATGTGCCGAAGAAGATGGGTGAAATCCCTGCGGGGTGACGTTTTTAGTTTTTCGCAGTCATTCGGTATACAGAACTGTCATACCGCGACCTTGATCGCGGTATCCATTGCCCCGCACGCGCTGAACAATGGACACCGCGATCAAGTTGCGGGGTGACTGCTGAAAAACTTTAAATCCGCACTTATGTCATTTCACGGGGACGGCGATTTGGTCTGTTGCTACTGAAATGATCGGTACGTTTTTGCCCTTGAGAGGCTTTGAATGAAAATCACTGTGAACGGCGAGATGCATGATGTGGCGGTTGCGCCGGATATGCCTTTGCTGTGGGTGCTGCGCGACGAGCTGAAACTCACGGGTACGAAATACGGCTGCGGCATCGCGCAGTGCGGGGCGTGCACGGTGCATATTGACGGGGTCGCCGTGCGATCCTGTCAGATGCCTGTGGGTGATTTGGAAGGCGAAGTGACCACGATTGAGGGATTGGGCCAGCCGCAGGTGCTGCACGCGGTTCAGGCGGCTTGGGTGGAACATCAGGTGGCGCAATGCGGCTATTGCCAATCGGGGCAGATCATGGCCGCCGCCTCGTTTTTAGATACCAACCCCGACCCTACGGATGCGGATATTGACCGCGTGATGAGCGCCAATCTTTGCCGTTGCGGCACCTATCCGCGCATTCGTGAAGCCGTCAAAACAGCGGCTGCCAGCTTGCGGGGGGCGTGATATGGGCAAGTTGAAAACGATTGCGCGGCGCACGTTTTTGATCGGTTCGGCGGCGATTGCGGGCGGGGTGGCGTTTGGCGTGTATAAGGTCAGGCAAGACCCGGCGAACCCGCTGCTCGAAAACGCAAAATCCGGCGAGGCGGTTTTCAATCCGTGGGTGATGATCGACGGCGAGCGGATCACATTGATCACGCCGCATACCGACCTCGGCCAAGGGGCGGAATCGATGCAAGCGGCGCTGATCGCTGAGGAACTGGATGTGGAATTCGGCCAGTTCGAGACGCGCTTTGGCGTGCCCGCCGCCGCCTATTGGAATACCGCGATGGCGGGGGATGCTGCCCCATTTAAATCGACGGATGACAGCTTTACCGCCGAGACGACGCGCGCCTTTATGAGCGGATTGTTCAAGGTGATCGGGATGCAGGGGACGGGGGGGTCAAGCTCTGTCCCGGACAGTTTTGACAAGCTGCGCATGGCGGGCGCGGTTGCGCGTGAGACGCTGAAAGCGGCGGTGGCGCAGAATTGGGACGTGTCGGTTGATGATCTGAAAACCGAAAAAGGCGCGGTTATTATGCCCGATGGCACGGCGCTGAACTATACCGAGATTGCGGCGCTGGCGGCAGAGATGGAGCCTGTTGAAGAGGTGGTTCTGCGCGATCCGTCCGAATGGAGGCTGATCGGTTCGCAGATGCGGCGCACGGATATTGTCGGCAAGTCCACGGGCACGCTGAAATATGGCATCGATGTTGATGTCGGGGGGATGGTGCACGCGACGGTCAAGGTGAACCCGCGTCGGGGGGTGATGAATTCCTACGATGCGGGCGAGGCCGAAAAGATGTCCGGCGTGCTGAAAATCCTGCCCGTGACAAATGGTGTGGCCGTGGTGGCGGAGAACACTTGGTACGCGTTCAAAGCGGCGGAGGCGATCACTTGCGACTGGGGACCGTCCCCTTATCCGGCGGAGCAATCGGATCATTGGAAAGCCGTGGCCGATAGCTTTACCGATGATCGGCTCGATAAGGTCTGGCGCAAGGATGGTGATCCTGATGCGGGCCTGTCGGGTGATGTTGTTGAGGCGGCGTACCATGCGCCCTATCTGGCCCATGCGCCGTTGGAGCCGTTGAATGCGGTTGTGAAGGTGACGGAGGAGGGTGCGGATATTTGGGTTTCGCACCAAATTCCGCGCATTGTACAACAGCAGGTCGCGGCTATCACCGGGCATGACACGGCGCAGGTGAAGCTGCACGGGCAATATGCGGGGGGCAGTTTCGGGCATCGGCTGGAGTTTGAGAACGTGAAACTGGCCGCCGAGATCGCGAACCAGATGCGCGGCACTCCGGTCAAGCTGACCTATAGCCGTGAGGAAGATTTCGCCCATGACTACCCCCGCCAGATCAGCATGGCGCGCGGGCGCGGAGCGGTAAAGGACGGCAAGGTCGAAACCTATGATCTGAGCATTGCCTCGGTATCATCATCCGCGTCGCAGATCGGTCGCATCGGGATGCCGATGCCGGGGCCGGATTCGCAAATTCCGGCCGGGGCGTGGAACCTGCCCTATGCGGTCCCGAATTTCAGGGTGTCGGCCTATCGCGTGCCGGAATTGGCACCGACCAGTTCATGGCGCTCGGTCGGGGCGTCTTCGGCGGGTTTTTTCGCCGACAGCTTTCTCGACGAGCTGATCCATGCTGCAGGGGCCGATCCGTTAGAGGAACGATTGCGGCTCTGCACGCATGATCTGGCCCGCAAGGTGCTGGAGGCGGTGGGCGAGATGTCCGGTTGGGGCGGTGATCTTGGCCCGGATCGCGGGCGCGGGGTGGCGTTTGTGAATTCGTTCGGCGTGCCCTGTGCGGAGGTGGTCGAGGTGACCAATACGCCCGGCGGGATCAAAATCGACAAGGTCTTTATCGCGGCGGAGGTCGGGACGGTGATTGATCCGGTTGCGTTTGACAACCAAGTCAAGGGAGGTGTCGTCTGGGCGCTGGGCCATGCGATGAACTGTGAAGTGACGTATTCGGACGGTGTCGCGGAGCAGTCGAACTATCACGCCTATGAGGCAATGCGCATGTATCAATGTCCTGAAATCGAAGTGCGGGGATTGGAAAATGGCGACACGGTGCGCGGGGTCGGAGAGCCGCCTGTTCCGCCCGCAGCGGCAGCGTTAGGCAATGCGATTTTCGCCGCGACGGGCAAACGGCTGCGTGAAATGCCGTTCAACAAGCATATCGATTTTGTGTGAGGGCGTGGTGATATGAGAAGGCTCATTACAGTGACCGGACTGTTACTGTCTGGTGCCGCATTGGCATCTGACGGGCACGGGTTAGTGATAAAAACACCCCCTGTTGGCTCGGTTTCGCGCACGGATGGGTTGCAGGCATGGGAGAAAATTCACGCTGTCGTCTCTCACCCGCGCTGTGTGAACTGCCATACGGATGAGCAGAATTTGCCGATGTGGTCAGGGCCGGAATACGCGGATGTGCGGCCTCACGGGATGAATATTCACGCGGGCGAAAGCCGGATAGGCGCGGAAACCCTGACTTGCCAGACATGTCACGTGACCTCGACCCGGCCGAACACGGTGCCCCGCGCAGCCCCGCATACGGGGATGGAATGGCGGTTGGCTCCGGCGGAATTCCTGTGGTTCGGGGTGGATGGCCGCACTATTTGCGAGCAAATCCGCGATCCTGAGCGCAATGGCGGGCGTGACGGGGCGGGATTGGTCGAGCACATCACGCATGATGCTGAAAAGAAAGGGTTTATTACGTGGGGCTTTGATCCGGGTGCGGGGCGCGAACCTGCGCCGGGCGGGATGCAGGCGCATTTGGATGATATGATCGTTTGGGTGGCCGCTGAAATGCCTTGCCCTGAATAGGGGTTAAGACTTTGTTTTTATAAAGCTTTTAGGTTATCCGGCCCTGCCCGTGCGCTCGATCGGGACGTTGTCGATGAGGCGTGTCTGGCCAAGCCTGACTGCCGCGAATATGCGGGCCTCTTTGCCATGTTCCAAGGTGTGAATCAGGTTGAGATTGGCGGAATCGCGGGCTTCGATATAGTCGATCTCGTTAAAACCAGCCGTGAGAAGGGCTTTGGTGCAAGCCTCTAAAACACGTTCTAAATCAATACCATGCGCGATATGGTCGGCAGATGCAAACAGAGCGCGGTTCAGTTTTCCCGCGATTTTGCGTTCTTTTTCGCTGAGGTAGCGATTGCGCGAAGACATTGCGAGACCGTCCGCTTCGCGCACAATCGGGCTGGAAGCGATGCGTATGGGCATGTCGAGGTCCCGCACCATTTGCCGGATTGAGACAAGTTGTTGCCAGTCTTTTTCCCCAAAAACCGCGTAATCGGCTTGTGCCTGGTTGAGCAGCTTGCAGACGACCGTAGTAACGCCGTCGAAATGGCCTGGCCGATGTGTACCGCAGAGAGATTCTGTGATGTTTTTTACACTGATATTGGTTGCAAAGCCGTCAGGGTATATTTCGGATACTGTTGGTGCGTAGATCAGATCGCATCCTGCATTCGCCAATAGTTCGGCGTCGCGGACCTCATCGCGGGGGTATTTCTCAAAATCCTCGCCCTCTGCGAACTGTGTCGGATTGACGAAAATTGATGCAATGACGCGTTTTGCGCGGCGTCTGGCAGTGCGAACGAGGGATAGGTGCCCCTCATGCAAGCCGCCCATTGTCGGCACCAGTGCCACCAGATCACCCGCACGCCGCCAATCCCGCACAACATCGCGCAATTCGACGATTGTGGTCACGGTGCGGGGGCGGGAAATGTGAAGCATGGCCTGTGCGGCTCCAGTTTACGGTGCCCCACTAACTTAACCAAAACAGCAGGATAAACAAGAGTCGCTTACCCGGATTTGTAGGCTGAATGCGCCTATAGTGACAGATTATACGCAATGACAAAGTTGTTGGTGACAACACTGGAGGTCCAACCGCACATGCAAGTCATGATGGCAATAGTGGCCTTGTTCGGTGACCATACAATCATCGCAGCCACGGTCGCTTGTAATGCGAGTTTCGGGAGATACCAGATGCTGCCCATCGTTTCTTGCAGGGAGCGCATAAAGCCGTTCAGTTCATACGCACCAACCGAGAGCGCCCATTCTGTTGAAAGGACATCCATCATTCCGAGAAACATAAAAAGGCCCGCTACCGTGTAGCCGAGCCGCTGTAACGTAGGGTTTTGCCGTGCTTTTAAAGCAAGGCGCTCATAACGATGTGCCTTTTGCAAGATTGCCCCCCTGATGCTGTCTCTTATCCCGGTGACAATCATGCAGTTTCCCCCCTAACATCCGATGAACTTCGGTGTTAAGAGATTCAGCAAAACGCGCGCCATTATGGGAAGAGATCGACAAAGCCCAGAAAATGAGGCTTTGTAGAGGTCCATATGGTTTTTCAAAGAAATTGATTTAATAATCATTCCCGCCGAGAACGTCGCATTCTGCGACTACAGCCAGCCTTGGCCCTCCCGCTTTATAACATCGACGATCATATTGATGTGGGCATCATCCGCATTGAGGCATGGCAGGTATGTGAATTTTTCACCGCCCGCCTCCTCAAACGCTTCAAGGATTTCCTCGTTGATTTCCTCAAGCGTTTCAACGCAATCGGCAGAAAAGCCGGGCGCGAGGATGACCATGTCTTTTTTGCCTTCTTCCGCCAATTCGGCGACACGTTTTACTGTGTAAGGTTGCAACCATTCTTCTGTGCCGAAACGCGATTGGAAGGTGACTTCAAGGAATTCTTTGCTCCAACCCAGCCGTTCACGCAGCAGGCGCGTGGTTTTCTGGCATTGACAGTGGTAGGGATCGCCCGACATCAGATAGCGTTTCGGGACGCCGTGATAGGATGTGACGACCACATCGGGGGGCGGTTGGCCGTTAGCTTTACGCTCTGCCATATGCTTTTCGAGCGATTGCGCCAGCGCCTCAATGTAGAGCGGATGTTCGTAATAAGCCGGAACCGTGCGGATGTAGGGCTGCCAACGCAGCTCCATCAGCGCGCGGAATGCCTGATCATTGGCGGTTGCCGTCGTGGGGGCGGCATATTGGGGGTAAAGCGGGAAGAAGATAATACGCTCACAGCCCTGTTTTTGCATCTTCTCAATCGTGTCGATGGTTGAGGGATTGCCATAGCGCATACAATAATCGACGATGATGTTGTCCCCGAACTCGGCATGGAGTGCGGCAGCGGTTTTCTCGGTCTGTTCGCGCGTGATGGTGAGCAGCGGGGACTCGTTTTTGTCGTTATTCCAGATGGATCTGTAGGCTTCGCCGGAGCTGAAGGGGCGTTTCGTCAGGATCACAAGGTTCAACAGCGGCCACCACAGAGCGCGGTTGATATCGATGACGCGGCGGTCGCTCAGAAACTCTTTGAGATAACGGCGCATCGGCCAGTAGCTGTGATCGTCCGGTGTACCCAGATTGGCCAATAAAATACCGACCTTAGACTGCGGCACCGGAGGGTGATCTGTATTGGCGTGTGCGAGGCGTCCTGCGCCCGGTGCGTCCAGTATCGGTTCATTCATGGGCGCGGCGTCCAGCATTCGCGGGTCTCTCGGTTTGTTGGCATTGTTAATTCTTTGCGGTGCAACATAGTCGGGGAACGGGCCGCGTCAATGATCCGTATCGCCGCTTAACGGTTGTTCGCGTGTGCCAAGGGCATCTGCCAGGCGCATCTTTGCCGAACCGGGGCGTAGGGGTTTGGGTTGGTCGGGCGCAGGTGACCAGCCGTGCAGATAGGCGATTTCAAATGTCGCGCGTATCTTCCCGTCCGCTTCACTGTGGTCTGTGCTGAGGATTTCGAAGGTCCGAGCCAAGGTTTCGCGGCGCATGAAAACACGGCGTCGTTCGGCCAGATAATTGGTTTCACCCATCGCCCGCAGGTCTTGCATCAGCGTTAACGGATTTGCGTAGCGGACGGTTAGTTGTTCGCGGTCGGCGACGGGCAAGGCAAAGCCGGCGCGTTGGAGCAGGCCGCCCAGATCGCGCAATTCGGCCATCGGGGATACGCGGGGGCTGAGGCCGTCAGCTGTTTCGATCTCTGCCCGCCCGATGCTGTCGCGGAGTTCTTTGAGGGTCTCGTTACTCATCAACGCGGCGATAAGGAGACCATCGGGCTTCAAGGCCCGGCGCATTTGTATCAACGCGCCCGGCAGGTCGTTGACCGCGTGCAGGGTAAGTGGCGCGAGGATCAAATCGAAGGATTCCAGCTGCAAAGGCAGGGCCTCTTCATCGCCAACGATGGTTTCGGCGGCGGGGCACCTTTGCTCGGCAAGCGCGGCCATGTCGGGCGCAAAATCAACTTGAACCAGTATTTCCGGTTGATATTTTGCGGCTAAGGCTGATGTGATAGTGCCGTCCCAAGCGCCGATTATAGCGATATGCTTGAATTGGCGGTTCACATCGTCCAGCCGCTCCTCAAACGCATCCTGCGCCCGCTCCAACAGGAACGTCGCATTGTGCAGGGATGCGGAGGCGCGGTTGCGACGACGGCGGTAGGTTTCGCGGTCGAAGAGGGAGGGTGACTCGGACATATCGCTCTATTAACCTGTGTGAATGGAAAACGCAGCCCGGAAGTTTGACACGGTACGCAGGGCCGCGCGGCATTTTGTGACGGGTGCGGCCAATGCACTGTTCCCGCCGCGTTGTCTTGTGTGTGGTGAAGATGTCTCTGACCCCAAAGGTCTCTGTGCGGCTTGTTGGCGCGACACGCGGTTATCATCCGGCTCGGTTTGTGATGGCTGTGGCAGGCCGATGGATCTTGCGTTGCAAAGTATTGGTGATGTGCGGTGCGAGGATTGTGTGACACGCGGGTTTTGCTGGCGGCACGGGCGGGCGGCGGCGTTGTATGAAGGGGGCGCGCGGTCGATGGTGCTGGCGCTTAAGCATGGAGACAGGCCGGATCTTGCGCCGACAATGGCCGGATGGATGACACGCGCGGGACGCGATATTCTGAGGCGCAGCGATATGGTAATGCCTGTGCCGTTGCATTGGACGCGGCTTCTGAAGCGGCGATTGAACCAATCGGCTGAGTTGTCCCGTGCGATTGCGCGGCTGTCGGCGGTGCCGCACATGCCGGGCTTGCTGGTTCGGACACGTGCCACGGAAAGCCAGCGGGGACGCAGTTTTGCAGAGCGTAAGTCTAATGTCGCCGGCGCGTTTGGTATGCCCGCGAAATCAAAACAGCAGATCAAAGGGCAACGGGTCACGCTTGTAGACGATGTGATGACCACCGGAGCGACATTGAACACGGCGGCGGGTGTTTTGTTGGAGAACGGCGCGCAATCCGTGGACGTGATCGTTTTCGCCACCGTTTATCGCGGTGAAGAGACGCACAGTGATAATTTGATATTTTAATTCGCGTACTGATGGTTAAACATGATCCTTCTGAATAAGTATACGCTGGCAAAGAAGCATGTATCCTGTGGTTCAGGGGTATCGCCGTAATAATGTAAGGAGAACATGATGCTGGTTTTTGAAACGGCGCGTGGTGCGATTGAGGTCAATAATTGGGGTTACCAGCTACAAGGTAACAACGGGACGCTCGTAGACCCGGTCCAACTCGCCGCTGAAACACATGATCTGATTGTGACGGACTTTTCAAAAGACGGTACGGGTGCGCAAAAGTTCACCGCTGCTGAGATTGCATCAATGCAAGACGGGCCGGGCGGTGCATCGGTTGTCGCATCTTACATTTCTATCGGTGAAGCCAGCGAGTTTCGTGATCATTGGCAGGCGGATTGGACGGAGAGCGGTCTGGCCGCCAGCCCGCTTACAGAAGATGCACCCGATTGGTTGGGGGCTTCAAATCCCGACTGGTTGGAGTCCCGTAAAGTCCGTTACTGGGATACGGAATGGCAAAATATCATCTTCAATGATGCGCGCACGGGGTGGTTGGACCAGATTGTTGATCAGGGTTTTGATGCCGCTTACCTGGATATCGTCGACGCCTATTATCATTGGGGCGCTGAGGTTGATCCGTCTGACCGGATGCCCGGTGATCCGACAAGCGAGCGTGCGGCGGCGCAGCGGATGGTTGATTTTATCGTCGCGATGACAGAGCACGCGCGTGAAACGAACCCGGATTTCTTCGTCATCCCACAGAATGCGGTGGGGATCATTCGGGCGCTGGGTAAAGATGATACGGTACGGCACGATGCTTATTTCGATGCAATCGGTGCGATTGCGGTTGAGGACGTTTATTATCGCGGCAACCTGGATGAGAATAACACGTTAGTACCTGACCAATACCGCATCGGCCTTTTGATTGATGATTTTGCGCGCAATGAGATTCCCGTTTTCATTGTCGATTATCTGAATGTGCCCGCCAAGGTCGAGTCTTTCAACAGTATTGTCGCCGACGCCGGGTTTTACCCATATGCCTCACCATCGCGCGACCTGGATTTCATGGGCGCAGAGTATGATGGACCTGCGCCGCGCGAATTGCAGTTGCCTCCCGTGGGTACAACGCGTGACGATGATTTGGTTGGTAAGGATTTTGGTGAACGTATTTTCGCCCGTGGTGGTGATGACACCGTTCAAGCGGCCGGGGGCGATGATGATGTGAAAGGCGGACCCGGCGTTGACTTGATATACGGCGAAGATGGGAATGATCTGTTGTTCGGTGAGGGTGGTCAGGATTCCATATACGGCGGCGATGGTGATGATCAGTTGAGCGGTGGCGCTGATGATGACTTTATGAATGGCGGGAACGGTAATGATGTGTTGCTCGGCCAAGGATTTAATGACGCGCTGAGAGGGGGCGCGGGCAATGATCGGCTATACGGCGGTTCCGGTACCGATGATTTGCGCGGTGGAGCAGGCGATGATCGGCTGTTCGGTCAGGGTAATTCGGACGTCTTGCACGGCGATGACGGCAATGACTTCCTGTCAGGCGCTTTTAGCAACGATACATTGAATGGTGGTACGGGTAACGACACGCTTCGCGGGGGTAATGGTACCGATACGCTTTCCGGCGATGAAGGCGACGATCTGTTGAACGGCGGTTTGGGGACTGACGTGTTCTTGTTCTCGCTGGGTGATGGAAATGATACGATCAGCGCCTTTGAGAACAACCGCGATACGTTGCACCTCGATAGTGCGTTGTGGAGTGGCGCGTCGTTGAGCGTGTCTGAAGTGCTGACCTCTTATGCGACGCAAGTGTCGGCAAATGTTGTTGATCTCGCTTTTGATGGTGGTGACAGCATTCGCATCGTGAATTCCGGCGGGATCAGCGTGAGTGATCTGAGCAACGACATCACGCTGTTCTAAGCCTCTAAATCAACTGGTTTCATTACGCCTCTTTCGTAGACGCCCGCGATACCCTATCTGTATCGCGGGTTTTATTATGAAGGGCTTATGATGGCCAAAGTCGAAATCTACACGAAGCGTACTTGCGGATATTGCATGATGGCGAAACGTCTTTTGCAGCGCAAAGGCGTTGAGTACGAAGAGTACAGCGTCGATACGGATCAGGCCAAATGGGCCGAAATGAGTAAGCGTTCGAATGGCGGGCGCACGGTGCCGCAGATTTTTATCGGTAATGAGCATATCGGCGGGTTCGACGATATGAACGCGCTGGACCGTAAGGGTGGGCTTGATCCGCTGTTATCTTTATGACTTCGCCGCGCGTGGCCTTGGTGCAAATGAATGCCACGGGTGATGCCGATGGCAACCGGGCGCGCGTGCGTGATTTGATACGACAAGCGGTGGATGGCGGCGCGGGCTTTATCGCCACGCCTGAAGTCACCAACCTGATCGCGCCGAATCGCGATGCGTTGTTCTCGACGATTGTGTCTGAGGCAGAAGATCCGTGCTTGGCGGCGATCCGGGAGTTGGCATCTGAACAAGATGTTACGATCCTGATCGGATCGCTTGCGCTGAAAGCCGAGGGCGAGCGTGAGCGGGCCATTAATCGTTCGTTTCTGATCGGGCCGGATGGAAAAATACAGGCACGCTACGATAAGATTCATATGTTTGAAGCCGATCTTGGTGAGCAGGGAAAGTTTCGCGAGGCGGCCTCTTACAAACCGGGCAGCAAGGCCGTTCTTGCCGATATGTCTTGGGCAAAATTGGGTATGACGGTGTGTTACGACTTGCGCTTTCCGTCACTCTATCGGGTGCTTGCGCAGGCGGGTGCGGATATTCTGACGGTTCCCAGTGCTTTTACCGCGCCGACCGGGCGGGCGCATTGGCATACGTTGTTGAAAGCGCGGGCCATTGAGAACGGGTGCTTTGTGCTGGCCCCCGCGCAATGGGGACGGCATCACGGGATGGATGAGACGAGCTTGCGTGAAAGTTATGGCCACTCGCTGATCATTGATCCGTGGGGTACGGTTTTGGCCGACGCGGGCGAAGGTGAGGGCGTTGTGTTTGCTGATCTCGACATGGATTTGATCGGGAAGGCCCGGCAACGTGTTCCATCGCTTTCCAATGATCGGGAGTGGTCTTTATAAGCTGCGAGCCTTTTGGGTTTGTTTTGTAATCCGCCGATACGCGGAAAAAGGATGTTGATGGACGTGTCCGCAGGCCGATTTACCGTGCGACTGGCGCAGACGGCGGAGGAAGTGCACAGCGCGCAGCGCTTGCGCTATTCGGTGTTTGTTGAGGAAATGGGTGCTAAGGCGCCGCCCGAACAACACGCCTCGCGCCGCGAGGAGGACCGCTTTGATACGGTCTGTGACCATCTTATCCTTATCGATCATGAGCGGGCTGTGGATGATCCGCTTGATGAGGTCGTGGGCGTTTATCGGTTGTTGCGTGGCTCTGTCGCGAAAGCGTCGCTGGGGTTTTACACGGCGGGTGAGTTCGACTTGTCGCGTATCGAAGAATATGACGGCGAGACGTTGGAGTTGGGCCGTTCCTGTGTGGCGCAAGCGTATCGCGGCGGGTCGGCCATGCAGTTGCTGTGGATGGCGCTGGCGAAATATATTGATCAACACGGGCTGAGTCTGTTGTTCGGGTGTGCCAGCTTTCACGGCGACGCGCTTGAGCCGTTGGCGTTGCCGTTGTCTTATCTGCATCACCATCATCTTGCGCCGGAGGCGTTGCGGGCACGGGTGTTGCCAGAGCATTATAACTCTATGAATTTGCTGCCTAAAGAGGGGCTTTCTCGGTCCGATGCGATGCGGCAAACGCCCTCGCTGATTAAAGGATATCTGCGGTTGGGCGGGTTCGTCGGGGACGGTGCCTATCGCGATACCGAGTTTAACACCGTCGATGTGTGTCTGATCATGGAAACCAGCCGGATCGCGGATCGGTATCGCAAATTCTACGCGGGGCAGCCGTCGGAGACGTTAGACCGTATCCTCGGATAGGATCGCTTGCGCCGCTTCCAATAGATCGGGATCGGCGGCATCGATGGTGATGAATTCGACCAGACCTGCGAGTGCCCTGATGCGGGTGGCGTTGATGGCGTCTTCGACGACCACAGGGGTTTCGATTGTTTCGGCCCACCAGCGGATTTCATCCGGCGCTAGCGAATCATCGTTCCACCCGCCCTCAAGCGCCACATAATCGGCCCCTGTTTCAGCGGCGAGCATGGCGTCGTGGCGCGATTCGAGGCCGCCTATACCGGTGATGCAGTCATCGCCCAACGTCTCGCGCACCCATCCTGCTGCTTTTGGGGCGTTGTACAAGTGAACACCATCCGCATCAGATGCTTTGGCGACCGCGAGGGCAATCTCGTCGGGGCCGCCGATAACCAGCGGGATGTCATTTGCGTGACACGTCACGCTGAGATCACTGGCCAGTGCTGCGGTTGGCGAGGTATCATCGGTTACGTCAAGCCGCACACAGGCTGGTTTCACGCGTTGCAGTATCGCGGCAAGCCCGGAAAATTCCGCCCCGGTTGTCAGTGTCAGGTAGATTTGCGTGATCAGCGTATCGGTCATAGTCCCTCAGACATTGTTGCCGTGTTGATGCATTTAACAGATGACTGCGCCAAAATGCCTTCAATCAAAAGCCATAGACGCTTGAACCGGAGCACCTTCTGCACCAAATCATCTGTCATGGCGAGAGTTGCGTTGAACGTACGCCGTTTCACGCATAGAACGACCCCAACCGAAGTGCCGAGAGGGTGCAATATGAATAACGAAGGAGCATCTATGCCCTGGAGCAATAACTCTGGAGGCCCGTGGGGTGGCGGTGGCTCATCCGGCGGCGGTGGTGGCGGCGGAAAAAGCCCTTGGGGTTCCGGCCCCCCCGGCGGTGGTCGTGGAAATAACGGCGGTGGCGGAGGGGGCGGCGGTGGCCAGCAACCCCCGGATCTTGATGAGCTGTTCCGTCAGGGGCAGGACCGTTTGCGTAAAGTTATGGGTGGTCGCGGCGGCGGCGGTGGCGGCAACCAGATTCCCGGTAAGGCAATGCTCGGTATTGGCGCCGTTCTTCTGATGGGCGCATGGGCACTTTCTTCGGTGTTTCAGGTCGAAACCAGCGAGAACGCGATTGTTCTGACCTTGGGCGAATATTCGCCGCCCCCGCGCGGTCCGGGCCTGAACCTCGCATTTTGGCCATTGCAAACGCATGAGATTCTCAACGTGACCGGCGAACGCTCGGTTGATGTTGGTGCGAATGATGTGCGGACGACGCGCCGGACCACGGCAAGCCGCCGTGATCCCGGCCTGATGTTGACGGGTGATGAAAACGTTGTGGATGTGAACTTCCAGATTATCTGGAACATCCTCAAGCCCGATGATTACCTGTTCAATCTCGCGCAGCCGGAATCCACGATTGAAGCTGTGTCTGAGGCATCGATCCGTGAAGTGATCGGGCGCTCTGAGGTTCAACCCGTTCTTAATCGGGATGCGGTGATCACCGATCAGGTTGAGACGCTGATCCAGAATACGCTGGACGGGTACGAGTCAGGGGTGAACATCGTTCGCGTCAACTTTGTCTCCGTTGCGCCGCCCGGACCTGTGGTTGAAGCGTTCGATGACGTGACCAAGGCGGCGCAGGAACAAGAGGCACGGCAGTTGGAGGCGCAAGGTTATGCGCGTCAAAAACTGGCTGAAGCGCGTGGTGAATCCGCGCAGGTTCTTGAGAATGCCGATGGTTATACGGCCCGCGTTGTCAAAGACGCGGAAGGTGAGGCGGCAAGGTTCAAGGCGATTTACGAAGAATATCGTAAAGCGCCTGACGTGACGCGTCAGCGCCTGTACCTTGAAACGATGGAGCGGGTGTTCAGCGACATCGACAAGATTATTCTCGACCAACCCGCCGACGGCGGCGGCAACGGCATTGTCCCGTATCTTCCACTGAATGAACTCGGCAAGAGGGGGGCAACCCAATGAGCAAGGGACGTATCTTTGGCATAATTGCCGTTGCTATCCTGCTGTTGATTTACTCGACTGTATTCATCGTTGATGAACGCAAACAGGCGTTGGTGCTGGCTTTTGGTAAGGTCCAGCGTGTTGTTGACACGCCGGGCATCAACTTCAAATTGCCCGCACCGTTCAACACTAAGATCATCTACGAAAAGCGGATTTTGCCGCTTGAGACCAGCGAAGTGACAGTGCTGCCGGTCGATGGCAAGCGTCGGGTTGCAGCGGCATTCGCGCGCTGGCGGATCGTTGATCCACAGCTTTTCCGTGAAGCGGTGGGCGATGAGTTCGGTGCGGTTCAGCGTCTTGAAAAAATGTTGAGCGATTCGCTCGGTAAGGTTCTCGGCTCGCAATCGGCGGATGCGGTACTGTCGAACCGTCGTGAGGATATTCTTAAGCGCGTGAGCCAGTTTGCGGATGATCAGGCATCGAAAATCGGTGTTGATATCGTCGATGTGCGTATTCGCACGTGGTTCCTGCCCAACCAGACCCTTGAGGCGACCTATAACCGGATGGTCGAAGACCGGAGTGCTGTTGCACGCGGTCTGCGCGCTGACGGTGAAGAGAAAGCACGGAAAATCCGTGCTGTTGCTGAAAAAGAAGCTGTTGAGCTGGTCGCTGAAGCGAGACGTGCCGCGACTGAAAAAATGGGTATTGCAGACGCGGAGCGCAATGCGATCTTTGCGGATGCTTATGGCCGCGATGAGGAATTCTTTGCGTTCCAGCGGTCTTTGAGTGCCTATGAAAAGGCGCTTCGGGGATCGAATTCGAGCATTGTTCTGTCGCCTGACTCGGATTTCTTCGAGTATTTGCGCGATCGTAACGGCGCATCGAATAATTGATAACGGAGGAACGCGCGGTGGGATGGTCTGATCTTTTCACCGCGCTCGGCCTTGCCGCCGTTATTGAGGGAGCGGCCTATGCGCTTGCCCCCGAAGCAACGAAGCGGGCTTTTAACGAGTTCTTTTCAATGCCTGTTGAGGCCCGCCGTTTGGTGGGCCTTATCGTTTGTGTCGGAGGGTTGCTGTTGGTTTTACTCGCGCGATCTTGAGTGGTTGTACGGGAAATGTCATCGTGCGACCTTGTACTGATTGTCTCGCCGCCCTAATTGCAGTCACAGTTGGGCGCGATAAGATGCAAGCAACTATGTTTCGCACCACCTCTTTTCGGGAGTCATTATGACAAGAAAAACATCCTCCGCACGCACGATTGCAGTCGAACGGGCCGCATTACGTGTTCGCCTCGTATTGGCGTCGCTGATTTTGTTGGTTGGTGCGTTGTTGTCGCAAGTGGCTCAGGCGCGTTCTGTGCCGGGCAGCTTTGCCGATCTGGCCGAACGTCTCAGCCCTGCCGTGGTGAATATCTCGACCTCGCAAACGGTTGATAAGCCGCGTGCCGCACCTGAGATGCCGCAACTGCCACCGGGATCGCCGTTTGAGGATTTCTTCAAAGATTTCTTCGATAAACGCGGTGGCGGCGGGCAAAATGGCACGCCGCGTAAGGTGCAATCGCTGGGTTCGGGGTTTGTGATCGATGCGACCGGTTACATTGTGACCAACAACCACGTCATTGAGAATGCGGATGAGATCACGATTAACTTTGCGAATGGCGATTCCGCTGATGCAAAGCTGATCGGGACGGACCCGAAGACGGATATCGCTTTGCTCAAGCTGATTGAAGAGCCTGCGGAACCGTTGGTTTTTGTTGATTTCGGCGACAGTGACGCGGCGCGTGTCGGTGACTGGGTGATCGCGATTGGTAACCCGTTCGGTCTGGGCGGTTCGGTTTCCGCAGGCATCATTTCCGCACGGAACCGGAATATCAACTCTGGTCCATATGATGATTTCCTCCAGACCGATGCGGCGATTAACCGGGGTAACTCCGGTGGTCCGTTGTTCGATATGGAAGGTGATGTGATCGGCGTGAACACGGCGATTTACTCGCCTACAGGCGGTTCGGTCGGCGTTGGTTTTTCAGTGCCATCCAAGATCGTCAAGCAAGTTGTCATGCAACTGCGTGAATTCGGTGAAATCCGTCGCGGTTGGATTGGCGTGCGTATTCGTGAAGTCACGGATGAGCTGGTCGAGGGCTTGGAGCTTGATGAAGCCAAAGGCGCGTTGATTGAGGATGTGAGCGAAGACGGCCCCGCCTCAGAGGCCGGCGTTGAAATCGGTGACGTAATCATCAGCTTCAACGGCAAGGAAATTGACGAAATGCGGGCGCTGCCAAGAGCGGTCGCAGGCACGACGGTTGGCGAAACGGTCCGTATGGTCGTCTCGCGCAAAGGCAAGACGAAGACGCTTAAAGTTACCGTTGGTCTGTTGGAAACCGATGGCGCGAAAGCCTCAAAAGATGATGACGATGAATCGGCAGACGAGGAATCGGCAGTAACCAGTGTTCTGGGCATGGATTTGGGCAAACTCGACCGCAAACTGCGTGAAGAGTACCAGATCAAGCCTGATCAAGAGGGCGTTTTGGTTACGAATGTTGAGTCGACCAGCGTTGCGGCGAAAAAAGGCATCCGCCGTGGTGATGTGATCGTCGAAGTGGCACAGGAAGCTGTGACTACGCCGGAGGATGCGATGGCGAAAGTTGAAGCCGAGAAGAAAGAGGGCAAAAGCTCGGTTCTTCTGTTGGTAAGCCGCCGGGGCGATGTGCGGTTTGTCGCGCTGCGCTTTGAAGAGTAAGCGCTTTTCAATCCATCAAAAATTATCAAACCCCGCCTTGGGCGGGGTTTTTGATTCGAGGTTACAGCAAGCCGAATTTTGCCAGCTCCTCGCGCATATCCTCAGGCATATCAGTGCCGCTTGGTGCATTGGGATTGATGTCCGCGGGCGCGTCTTCGACGGTGAGATAGCGCCAGCCCTGGAAAGGTTTGCGGGGGCGGGGTTGGACGCGGAAGAGTGTTGGTTCCAGCATGAGGGCGCAGCGTTTGATCCCCTCCTCATCGACAACAGGCGTGAGTGCGCTCAGTGGTTGTCGCGCGAGTATTTTGCCCTGAATGACCCAGTAGATTGATCCACCGGGGAGCAATTCCTCGCCGCGCTTCGGGGTCATCCGGGTTACGTGGCGGGGGCTGGGATCGACGCCCTGTGCAATACGCTCCCGCATCCGCTGTGACTGCCAATCCGCAAGCGATTGTAAACTGTCTGTGCCGACGCTGAGTTTGATCAAATGCAGTCGCGGTGTGACGGTGTTTTGCTGCGGGCTGTCGAGAATTTGGACGGTCATATGGTCCCTTAAAGTTTAAAGTCGATCCACGATTATCGGCCAAGGATTGTGTGGATTCGGCGTAAGTTGATCGCGGATCACTGTAAGCGGTGCTTTCGCCCAATAGTGGTTAAACTGTTTATTAGCTCCTATTCGATAGTTTTGGCCAATGCGAGTGCATGGGTGGAGAAGACGATGCAAGCCGGAACTGTCGCACAAGAATCAGTGGACGAAAGCGTTTTTGCGCTTGAACCCTTGCAGCTGGTCAATATCCCGCAAAGACACCCTGTCGCAGCGTTCGCGCGCCGCTACCAGAATTTTGTGGAAGGTCACTTCATTCCCGATGAGCGTTTGCTGTTGAAGGATGAGATGGTGCGGGCTTTATCATGTTGGATGGAGCATGTGGAACCGGTTGAGTTGGGCGGTCATGTGGATTTTTATATCCTCAGCCCCGGTGAGGCGTTTTCGCTGTCGAATGAGGAATATCTTCGTGGAAGTTGGATGAGTGAAGCCGTTGATGAAGGCTTTGTCGCGTCGCGATACCATGAAGCGGTTACAGCCTCGATCTTGCGCAAACCGATGTTCTCGCGCGGGGCGGTGCCGTCGTTAGATCGTTCGTTCATTATGCAATATCGTGGCGTTTTCCCGATGTTTGCCGAGAACCACGCGCGGCTGCGGCTGGCGATGGTGGCGGCTGAGACGTTTATCGAGCTTAAGGACTGATACGGTTCTTGCCGAGGTGATCGCGGACGAGCACCGCGATTGCTTCCATTTCAAGGTCTTCGACACCGAACTCCCGTAAATGGTTCAGCGTGTTGAACAGGTAGTCATGGTTGGGGCCGGCAGGGCCGTGAGAACGTGCAATTATTTCAGCGCGTTCCTCAATCTTCAAATGACCACAATATTGCTCATGCTCAAGATCCATAACGTAGCATAGCGCAGAGACTTCTTGTTCCTTTTCAGTGAGGTAGAGGGGCAGTGTTTTTTCGAGATAAGAGGCGGTTACCATCTCGCGATGGCGCAGATAGGCGCGCGCCTCGTCGGCATGTTTATCTGCGACCCGGAAGGCGACCCCTTGGCACTTCATACCTTGTTTGGGTTCGAGGGCGAGGACGAGACCGGGGCTTTCGGGGGTGCCGCGATAGCGGACGGATGCGAGGCAAAAGCTGCGCGCATGATCGGATACTTCGGCAACGCACCGCTCCACATGCTCAAAACCCGGATTCCACATCAGTGAACCGTAACCGAAGACCCAGAATTCTTTAGACATCTTGCGTTTTAATCTCCTGTTTCACCCTATATATCAAATGCATCCCCTTCAGCGAGAGAGAAACGTATGCGCAAATCTGTTGGTATCGCCCTTGGGGCATTGGTCGTTGGAGCGGTGGCATGGTCGGGGCTTTGGTTCTATGGCAAGGGCGCGATCGCGAAAGAGGTTGAGGCGCAAGCGGCATTGATCCGTGCGCAGGGGGGAGAGGCGGAATACGAAACCGTCAAAGTCTCAGGCTTTCCGTTTGGTTATACAGGGCGGATCATGGCGCCGAAGTTTGCGGCGACGCAGCCTGTGATCGATTTGCCTGACTTGGGCAAGGTGGAGAATCATTACACATGGTCGGCGCCTTGGATTGAAGCAAAGGCATCGGTTACCGCACCTGATACGATCGAGTTTGTGATGCCTGATCGACAGAGCGCATCGATGGTGACGATGGTTGATGGTGAGGAGGCGCAGAGCTACCCGATTGAGTTGCGCTCTAAAAACTGGCGGGGCTTCACAACGCGTGTCGGGGATGGCTTGTCCGTGGAGTCGACTGCGGACAGTTTTTCGATGATCGCAGAGAATATGGAGATGTCTGATGAGGAGCAGATCGATATTGATTTGATGCTGACGGGCGTTTTTGTTGCCGTCGATCTCGAAGATACGGATGCGGACGAGCCGATTATTGAATTCAAATACACCGCTGATACCCAAACGATGCAGATGGAGGGGCGTAAAGCCGAAGCCCCCGCGCCGATGACCCTTGAATTCCGGGCAAAGGATCTTGTCGGTAATGGCAGTTTGGATTCTGAGACGGTACGGGGCGGGGGCAGTCTGGATGATTTAGAGGTGTCCCTTACGCGACCGCTTCCGCTCGATTTTCAGATGAAGCGGGTTGAGATGCTGTCGATTATGCCGCGCGGTGCGGGCGGAGCGCCGCAAGAGTTTGGCTATAAGCTGGATGTTCGCGATGTCGTGTTACCGCCGCTTGCCTGGATGATTGCTGATCCGCAAGGGGTGATACCGCGTGATATCAAACAGGTCAGTGTTGATGTGACGGGCGACGCGGTGTTCGCGGTGGCCCCGTCTGACCGGGCGGGTATGATGCAGAGGCTTGCCGAAACCGGACAAGTGCCGATCGACCTGCGCGGTGTTACACTCAACGCGCTGAAGATTGATGCGCTGGGGGCGCTTGCGGAAGCGAAAGGCACAGGTGCGGTAAAGGATGGCAAGCCTGTCGGGCGTGTTGATATTGCGCTGACGGGAATTCCCGCACTGTTGGAGGCCTTGGTCAAGGCGGGACGTGTGCCGCCTCAGCAAGCGGTTATCGGTCAATTGATGCTGGAAAACTTCGCCAAGAAGGAAGAGGGCAGTGATACGCTGAACTTCGGACTTGAAGCCAAGGATGAGATGATTTTTGTGAATGGCAACCCAATTGGGACGGCACCGAACATCCCGCAGTGATGTGAGCCTTTTGGCGGTAGATGATGTTGTTAGGGCGGGCGATAAATGACGGGTGAAGCCCTCGCAATATTTTTTGCGCTGTTCGCGATCGTCGCGACTTTGTTGCCATTCTCCCGGCATGGTGGATGGTATGTGCGGGGGTTTGACTTCCCGAAACCGCATGTGGTGCTGATCTGCTTTGCAACGGTGGCGATGTGGCTGTGGTATGCGCCTGCATCGACGGTGATACATTGGATTGTTGTGACCGCGCTGGCGGCGGCGACTTTTTATAATGTGTTTTTGGTCATTCAGTTCACATCGGTCTGGCGCAGGCAGGTCGCGGATGCGGTGAACAGAGATACGCCGGATTCCATCAAGCTGCTGATGTCGAATGTGCAGATGGAGAATACGGATTACGCCGCCGTTGAGGAGTTGGTCAGGCGTGAGGACGCGGATTTGGTTTTGCTGTGTGAGACAGACCGCAAATGGGTTGAGGCGATGGAAGGGGTTGCGGCGCTTTACCCGCATGTGACCTTGCAGCCGCAAGAGAATTTTTACGGCATGATGTTTCTGACGCGATTGGATGTGGAGAGCGTCGATGTGCGTTTTCTTGTCGATTCGGACACACCCTCGATACATGCGGTTTTGTGGACGCGGGGAGGGCGGAAGTTTGTGTTTATCGGACTGCATCCCGCGCCGCCTTTGCCGGGGCGCGGATCTGAGCTGCGTGATGCTGAGTTGATGATCGTTGCAAAGGAAACCAAGGATATCCGGACGCCTGTGATCGTTGCTGGGGATTTAAACGATGTGGCGTGGTCGCATACGACGCGTCAGTTTAAGCGCATCTCACGGATGTTGGACCCGCGTGTGGGGCGCGGTTATCTGGCGTCATTCCATGCGGATTACTGGTTCGCGCGGTGGCCGCTGGATCATCTGTTCCATACCGATGATTTTGAGCTTGAGGAACTGGCTTTGCGTCCTTCGGTGGGGTCGGACCATTTCCCGGTCGCCTCGACTTTGCAGCTCGTGCGGGGTGAGACGCGGAACGAGCCGCAGGACGAGGAAAAGCCGACTGATTTGCCGGAAGCTGAGGAAGCTATCCGGCGGGGTTTGGAAGAGGGGTCGGCTCAGGTTGGGGCGTGAATTCTGACACTCTACGGCTCAACCTATCGCGGGTGAGCGTAGTGAGTAGCGTATATGTCTGACTGAAAGAGACCCCGCAACAAGTGCGGGGAAGGAAGTGTTTTTAAGAGCCTCCACCAAAGGCCGTTGGTGTGGTTATCTTCGCGAGACCGGAGAGACCGGACGCAAGACCTTGCCGACGTGACAGGCGAAGAAGAGCCGTATCGTCACGCCTCTGCGCGGACGCGGGCTTCCAGGCTGTCCAGTTCTGCGCCGTGATGCAATCCTTGTGCGGCGTGGCCGAATTCGTGACCAACAAGGCCCTGGAATCTGTCATTATTGCCGGGCGTAACGTTATTGATAT
>CALFAK010000159.1 GCA_937948985.1 uncultured Neomegalonema sp.
TGAAGCCCATGACCTTGCCGGACAGAGCATCAAGCGGGCCGAGTGTGCCCGATCCCAGTTGGACAAGCGCAATCGAGATGAGCAGGGCGGCGAATGAAATGGCGAGGCGCATGGGGATGCCTGACGTGGCGAATAACACCGATTGAGTCGCGAAGAATATGTGGTGCCACTAAACGCCTGTTTTCGAGCGGGGGCCAGCTGAATATGTCATCTTTTAACCGTCAAGTCTGCGCTTGCGCTAATTGTTCAGGGGCGGCACTGTTGGAAGCATACTGTCCACGGAGTCGCCCGCTATGAACGTCCAAAGCCCGAACTCATGGGATGCCATCGACAAGAAAACGCTTGTGCATCCTTACACTGATCTCGATGCGCACGCCGAGCGCGGACCGCATATCATCACGCGGGCTGAGGGTATCCGGCTTTATGATGCGGACGGGCGGTCGTTTATCGACGGCGTTGCCGGCCTGTGGTGCACGTCTCTTGGCTTCGGCGAGGAGCGGTTGGTGCAGGCGGCGGCTAAGCAGATGCGGGAATTGTCGTTCAGCCATGTATTCAGCCATCGCTCGAACACAACGGTGATTGAACTGGCCGAGCGGCTTACGGAACTGGCCCCGGACAGCATCACGCGGGCGTTCTTTGTCAATTCGGGGTCCGAGGCGGTGGATGCCGCGATCCAGATTGTCTGGTACTACAACAATGCGCTGGGCCGCCATGAGAAGAAGAAGATCATCGGGCGCGACCGGGGCTATCACGGCGTGACTGTTGCGGCGGGCAGCCTGACGGCGTTGCCTTACAAGCAAAACGACTTTGATCTGCCCGTGAATGACCGTTTCCTGAAGGTCAGCTGTCCGCATTACTACCGCTATGCTGAAGCTGATGAAACCGAGGTGGAATTCGGCGCGCGGCTGGCGCGGGAGGTTGAGAGCCTGATCCTTGCAGAGGGGCCGGATACGGTTGCCGCGTTTATCGGGGAGCCTGTGATGGCGGCCGGTGGTGTGATCCCGCCACCCGAAGGATACTGGCCCGCCGTTGAGAAAATCTGCCGCAAATACGATGTGCTGCTGATCTGTGACGAGGTCGTCAACGGCTTTGCCCGCACCGGGAATATGTGGGGGTCTGAGACTGTCGGCGTGCAGCCGGATATTATGACCACGGCGAAACAGCTGTCCTCCGCCTACCTGCCCATCGGTGCGACGCTGATGAGCGAGAAGGTCTATGAAGTCATCGCAACACACAGCCCCAAGAACGGCATTTTCGGCATCGGCATGACCTACGGCGGCCACCCGGTCTGTGCGGCGGTGGCGTTGGAGACGCTGAAAATCTATGAGGAGCGTGACATTCTGGGCCATGTCCGCGCGCTGATGCCCCAATTCCATGAGCGGCTTGCGCGGCTTGGTGAATTTGATCTGGTTGGTGAAACGCGGGGCGCGGGCCTGTTGGGTGCGATTGAGCTGGTGTCCGACAAAGAAACCCGCGAGCAATTCCCGCCCGCCACCAAAGCCGCCCCGACACTTTACAGCCATGTTTTCGAGCAAGGTGTGTCCTGTCGGCCTTTGCCCGGCGACGGTTTCGGTATCTGTCCGCCGCTGATCGTTACCGCCGATGAGATTGACGAAATCTTTGACGGTATCGAAGCGGGGCTGAAAACCGCGCGCGATGCCCTACGTTCGTAAAATCGTCGGATTTCCGAATACTCTGACAATAACGGTGCCTGGCATCTTACGGCTTGAACTGACTTCTGGGAGAAAGCAAAAAATGAAATCACTTATTCGCACTTTGGCCATGACAACGGCCCTTACCGCACTGCCGCTCGCAGCGACCGCTGATACCTGGACGATCGCAGGTGAGGAATCTCAGGTGGCATTTGGCTCGGTGAAGAAAAACACGGTGGGCGAAGTGCATAACTTTTCCGGCATCTCCGGCCAAGTGGGCGATGATGGCGCGGTGATGGTTGAAATCGATTTGACGACCGTCGAAACCTATATCGATATCCGCAACGAGCGGATGGTGAAATTTGTCTTCGGTGAGGACACGCCAAAAGCGACGATCAAGGCGAGCCTTGATGCGGGTGCGCTGGAAAAACTGGAAGTCGGTAAGACGACGACCGTTGATGTCGAGGGCACGCTGACACTCGGCAAAACCAATATTCCGATTGAAACCAGCATGTTTGTCGCGCGTCTGGGCGAAGACCGTGCGGTGGCCACGACGGATACCATGATCATGCTATCGACCAAAGAGGCCGGGATTGATGAGGGTGTCAGCAAGTTGATGGAGCTTGCCAAGCTGCCCGGTATCACGCGTGTTTCACCTGTGACGATGCGATTGGTGTTTGATCGGGGTGGTGAAAAGGTGGTGACGCAGGCTGTCACTAAAGAGAAAGCGCCAAAAGCGGAAACCGCTGCTGCCACTACGGTCGCAGCCGCCGCGATTTCGGGCGATGTGAAGAAGGGCAAGAAAGTCTTCAAACGCTGCAAAGCCTGCCATGTTGTCGGTAGTGAGAAAAACCGCGTCGGACCACATCTGACGGGGGTTATCGGTCGTGCGGCGGGGGCGGTTGACGGGTTTAAATATTCCAAAGCCATGAAGGGTGCGGATATGGATTGGACGGTTGAAAACCTGACCGGGTATCTCGCCAACCCGAAAAAATTCCTGCCCGGCAACAAGATGGCATTCGCGGGTCTGCGCAAGGAATCTCAGATTGCGGACGTGATCGCGTATATCGATTCTGAGTCGAAGTAAGCTGTTCGAATGCGCAGGCGGATTGACCCCGCCTGCGGTTAGAGCCATTGTCCCGCGCATCATTGCACGGGGCTTTTTTTATGATCGATGACGAGATCAGCGGCGCGGAACTGGGTAAGAAAACGGCTGCTGAAATGGCGCTTACCCTTCTCAAAGATGGTATGGCCGTGGGGCTGGGTTCCGGCTCTACCGCCGAATGGTTCGTGCGTTTGCTGGGGCGCGCGATGGCGCAGGGAGAATTGCGGGCGGATTGCGCGGCCACGTCCGAGCGCACGGCGTTGCTTGCGGAGCGCTGCGATATAGCGATCCGTCCGCTTGATTCCTTTGCCCGGCTTGATTTGACGGTGGACGGGGCGGATGAGATTGATCCGGCGTTGAACCTGATTAAGGGCGGCGGCGGGTGTCATTTGATCGAGAAAATCGTTGCCGCCGCATCGGATGACCTGATTGTGATCGCAGATGACCGGAAGCTGGTGGATACGTTGGGCGTATTTCCGTTGCCTGTCGAAATCGCGACTTATGGGTGGGAGACGACGGTGCGGATGGTGCAGGGGTTGTTGGCGGAGGCGGATGTCGGCGGGCGGCAGATGCAGCGGCGGCTTGCGCGGGGGACGCCGTTCCTGACCGATGAGGGAAACTTTGTCATTGATTGCCATTTGGAGCGCATTGGTGACGCTGTGTCGCTGGCCGGTGCGCTGAATCGTATTCCCGGTGTTGTCGAGCATGGTCTGTTTCTCGGCATGGCCTCGCGTGCGATTATCGGGGCTGCCGATGGCAGCGCCCGTACTGTCTTTCCCGCTTAATCTGGAGCCTGCTTATGTCTGACTATGATGTTGATCTGTTTGTAATCGGTGCGGGTTCCGGCGGGGTTCGGGCGGCGCGGATGGCGGCGCAATATGGGGCAAAAGTCGCGATTGCGGAGGAAAGCCGCTATGGCGGGACGTGTGTTATCCGGGGTTGTGTGCCGAAAAAGCTGATGGTCTACGCGTCGTCTTTTGCCGAGCATTTCGAAGATGCGCGGGGCTTCGGTTGGGATGTGGGCGAGCCGACATTTGACTGGGGCAAGTTGAAAGCCAACCGCGATGCGGAGATTGATCGGCTGGAGGGGATCTACCGGAATTTGCTGAACAATTCCGGCGTCACCATGCACGATCAGCGGGCGACAGTGATGGATGCGCATACAGTGGCGCTGGCGGATGGTACTAAGATCACGGCTAAATATACCCTGATCGCGACGGGCGGACGCCCGAATGTGCTGCCCTTCGAGGGGGCGGAGCACGTGATTGTTTCTGATGATATTTTCCTGACAGAGAAGCAGCCGGAGCGGGTTGTGATTGTGGGGGGTGGTTATATCGCGCTGGAATTTGCGTGCATTTACAATGGTCTTGGCACGGATGTGACGGTGGTCAACCGCAGCCCTACGGTTTTGCGCGAGTTTGACGGTGATGTGCAGCGGCATCTGATTGAGGAGATGGAGAAGAAGGGTATCAAACTGCATCTCGGCGCGACCCCTGTGAGTGTGGCGGATAAAGGGGGAACTAAAACGCTGACGCTGAGCGATGGTATCGCGTTCGAGGCGGAAACGATCTTTGTTGCCACGGGGCGCAAGCCGAATATTGACGGGCTGGGGCTTGAGAATCTCGGCATGAAGCTGACCGGGAAAGGCGCGATTGCGGTGGACGGGTATTCGCAGACGAGCGTGCCGTCGATCTATGCGGTTGGTGATGTGACGGATCGGGCGGCGCTGACCCCCGTTGCCATTCGCGAGGGCGCGGCCTTTGTGGAGACGGTTTTCAACAACAATCCGATGAGCGCGGATCATGATCTGATCCCCACGGCGATCTTCACGCAGCCGGAAATCGGTACGGCGGGGATGGGCGAGGAAGAAGCGCGTGAGAAGCACGAGATTGATGTGTACCGCGCCAGCTTCCGCCCGATGCTGCACACGCTGTCGGGGCGGGATGAGAAAATGCTGATGAAGCTGATCGTTGATAAGGCGAGCGACAAGGTCATCGGCGTGCACATTATCGGCCACGGTTCGGGCGAGATGATCCAATGCCTCGGCATCGCGCTGAAGATGGGCGCGACCAAAGCGGACTTTGACCGGACAATGGCGGTGCATCCGACGGCGGCGGAGGAACTGGTGACGATGAAGACGCCCGTTTAGGCTCGCGGAAGAGGCATCAGGTGCGGGGCAGAGAATAATCTTAAGACTTACCCGCCCAATTCGCTGACCTCGCGGTGGCATTCAATGATGTGGCCCGCGCCGTCGAGGCGTTGGGGCGGGTCGATGGTTTCGCAGGTTCCGGGGATGGCCAGCGGGCAGCGCTCGAAGAACGGGCAGCCTTGTTTGGTCAGTTTGACAGCGCCGGACACGCCCGCCTTTGCCTCGCGGGTTTGGGAGGCTTCCTCCAGCCAGCCGATGCGGGTTTCGGGGACCGATGACACCAGCAGGCGGGTATAGGGGTGGTAAGGGGGCGAGAGGACTTTGTCGGTTGATCCCTGCTCGGCCACGCGGCCTGCATAGAGCACGACGATCTCATCCGCGAAATTGGAGACGGTTGAGAGGTCGTGGCTGATGAAGACAAAGGAGACGCCCGTCTCGCGGCGCAGACGTTTGAGCAATTCGATCACGTTCGCGCCGACGATGGTGTCGAGGGCGGAGGTGACCTCGTCGCAAAGCACGACTTCGGGTTCGGCGGCCAGTGCGCGGGCGAGGTTAACGCGCTGCTTCTGACCACCTGACAGCTCATGCGGATAGCGATCTGCGAACTGGCGTGGCAGCTCGACCATATCGAGCAACTCATCGACGCGCTGGCGTTTTGCCGCTCCCTTGAGGCCGAGATAGAACTCTATGGGGCGGCCAAGGATGTCGGCAATCTTCTGGCGCGGGTTCAGCGCGGTGTCGGCCATTTGATAGACGAACTGCACCTTCTGCAGCTGATCACGGGTGCGGTTGGCGAGCGCCGGGGGCAGGGTTTCGCCGTGGAGCAGGACTTCGCCGCCCGCAGCGGGAAGCAGGCCCGCCATGACGCGGGCGAGGGTGGACTTGCCGCAACCGGACTCGCCGATGATACCGACGGTTTTGCCGCGCTCGATGGCGACGTTGATGTCGCGCAGGACGGGGATTTTCGGCGCGCCGTCCGCATCAAGACCGCCATAGCCCGCGTCGACATCCTTTGTGGCCAAGGCGGGATCTTTGCGCAGGTATTCGTCACTGGAGCTTTCGCCCTGTCCGGCCTCCGGCAAGGGTTTGATCGCGTTCATCAGGCGCTTTGTGTAGGGGTGTTGCGGGCGGTTGATGATGATGTCGGTCGGCCCGGATTCCTTCACCTCACCGCTGTAGAGGACAACGATGTGGTCGGCGATTTGGGCCACAACGGCGAGGTCGTGGGTGACGTAGATCGCGGCTGCGCCTTCCTCCTTGATGACCTGCTTGAAGGCTTTGAGGACTTCGATCTGTGTGGTCACGTCGAGGGCGGTGGTTGGTTCGTCGAGGACCAGCAGGTCCGGCTCTCCGCACAGGGCCATTGCGGCCATCAGGCGTTGGAGCTGGCCGCCCGATACCTGGTGCGGGAAGCGGTCGCCGATATTCTCCGGGTCGGGGAGTTCGAGGGCGTGGTAGAGTTTGAGCGCTTTCTCGTTCGCCTCGGCCTGGGTCTTGGTTTTGTGCAGGACGGGGGATTCGGTGACCTGTTCGTTGATTTTGATGGAGGGGTTGAAGGTCGCCGCCGCGCTTTGGGCCAGATAAGCCACGTTGATGCCGCGTGAGGGGCGCAGTTCGTCGGTGGACATCTTCGAGACATCCTTGCCAAGGAGCAGCGCTTCGCCGCCCGCGAATTTCAAACCCGGTTTGCAATAACCGAGCGCGGAGAGAGAGATGGTGGTTTTGCCGGAACCGGACTCACCGATAAGGGCAACGACCTCGCCGCGTTTGACCTTGAAATCGACGCCTTTGACGATGGGCAGTTCGCTGCCATCATCGCGAATGGCGCTGATTTGCAGGTTTTTCGCCTCGAAGATGACTTCATTCTGATTGGGGCTGTCTGTCATATCAGAGCCTCTTCGAGAGTTTGCCGCCGCTTTGAGCGGAGATGTCGTCAACGACGAGGTTGATGCCGACGGTCAGGGTTGCGATGGCCAGTGCCGGGGCGAGGACGGGTATGACGGATGCGCCGTATTGCAACGCGCCGAGGTTGTCGCGCACCATTGATCCCCAATCGGCTTGCGGCGGTTGGACGCCGAGACCCAGAAAGCTGAGGCTGGAAACAAAGAGGATGATGTAAATCAGGCGCAGGCCGAAATCGGTGATCAGGGGCATGGCGGCGTTGGGCCATATTTCTCGCGTGATGATCCACCAGCGGCCCTCACCGCGCGCTTTGGCGGCCTCGACAAAGTCCATGACCATGATTTCCTGCCCCAACGCACGGGCGAGGCGGAAGACGACGGAGGCGTAGATGCACCCGGCGGTGATAATAAGCACCGGAATGGAGGAGCCGACCGCCGCGACCACGACAAGACCCAGCATAA
Source organism: uncultured Neomegalonema sp. (assembly GCA_937948985.1). Classification (GTDB taxonomy): domain Bacteria; phylum Pseudomonadota; class Alphaproteobacteria; order Rhodobacterales; family Rhodobacteraceae; genus JAHDDY01. Next base: position 7,270 of record CALFAK010000159.1, read on the forward strand.
TGGTCGGCAGGCTGAGGAAGGCATCGTTGATGCGGCTCATCACCATATCGACGCGCGGACTGGAGACGGCTGCACCGATGCCCAATACCACGCCGATGAAATAAGCGATCAGCGTTGCGAGCACGGAGATGCCAATGGTGCGGCCCGCACCGTACATGATGCGCGAGAGGATGTCGCGGTCTTGTACGTCTGTGCCCAGCAACGCGCCCGCTTGGGGGACTTGGAATTCGCTGTAGGCATCAGGGAAGGGCAGGTCGTTCTCGCCGTACGGTGCGAGGATGGGGCCGAAGACGGCGATGAAGAACCAGAAAAGGACGAAGAACGCACCTATCTTGCCCGTCAGCGTCAAGCGGAAACGGGCCTTTGGCGGGGCGTCGGGCAGTTCGTCAAAGCTGACGCCCTCGTCATAGGGGGCGACGAAGTGGTCTGTTTTGTCGCCGTCCGGCATACCGCCAAGCATATCCGGGTGCGCGCCGATTGGCGTGTCTGTACTGCTCATTTTGGGTGCCTCAGGCGGGGGTTGGACGCGTAGGCGGCGATGTCGGCGATCAGCATCAGGATCACGTAGGTCAGGCAGAAGATCATGCCCAGACCCTGGACCAGAACGAAATCACGGGTTTGCACACCCTGCACGATCAGCGTCGCGAGGCCGGAATAGCCGAAGTAGATCTCGACCACGATCACCCCTGTGACCAGATAGGCGAGGTTCAGGGCGACGACGTTGACGATGGGGCCGATGGCGTTGAGCAGGGCGTGGCGGAAGATGATGCGCTTGCGCGGAACGCCCTTGAGGATCGCCATTTCGATATACGGCGAGGACATCACGTTCAGCACTGCCGCGCGGCTCATGCGGATCAGCTGTGATGCGATGACGAAGGACAGCGTGGTGATGGGCAGGGCGAAATGGGCGATCAGCTCAAAAAAGCCTTTGCCCTCAACGCTGCCAACAACAACCGCGTTACCGATGCCCAGTGCGAAAACGAACAGGAGGACCATCAGCGTGGCGGTGAAAAATTCGGGGGCGGCGACCAGCGTGACGGAAATGAAGGTCAGGATGCGGTCATAAAGGCTGCCGGGGAACATGGCGGCCATAATGCCGAGCATCAGGGAGATCGGGACGCCGATGATGGCGGTCAGGACGCTCACGAACAGGGTGTTTTTGTAGCGGTCGCTGATGAGGTTCATGATCGGAACATCACTGGAAAGCGAAATACCGAGATCGCCGCGAACGAAATTACCCAGCCATGTCAGGTATTGCATGACGTAGGATTTATCGAGGCCCAGTTTCTCGCGCAGGGCGGCGACGTTTTCAGGTGTCGCTTGCTGTCCCATGCGGATTTGGGCGGCGTCTCCGGGCAGGATTTTAGTACCGAAGAAGATGATGACCGACACGGCGAGCACAGTGATGAGGCCGATGCCGAGCCGTTTGAGGATTAGAGAAGTCATAAGGCGTCCCCCGAAGCCGTGGTCTGCGAGATCAACCCCGCGCATGGTTCGCAAGTGTCGGTGCGGTGTCGTAACAATCATCGTCGAGAAGAAACTGAAGGCTATTAAGTAAGTGATTTTAGCAATCATTACCGGACTTGTTTCCCCAATACGGTTGCCGCATTGCCGCCGGGGTTGGACCTTCGGAACAAGTCCGAAGGTGACCGTTACCTTTGCCTACTTAATTCGCCGTTTCTGCGAGGAATGATCCAACATACATCCGACACCTGCGGCCCGCACGCGGGGCCGGCAGGGTCAGAGGTTGCTCAGGAATCGCGCCACAGGGTGACTGGTGATTCCGCGCCGCCGAAGTTGTTCAAGGGCACATCTGTGCGGCCCTTCACGTGGTCGGCAGCCGCATCGACGTAGTTGCGGTGCATCGGGATGGCCATGCCGTTTTCTTCATGGATCATCGTTTGCAGGTCACAGTATTTCTGTGCACGTTTTTCCGCATCCGTCTCGCCACGCACATCGACGAGCAACTGGTCGAAGTTGTCGTTCTTCCAGCGCGTCTCGTTCCATGCCGCATCGCCTTTGAAGGCCAGCGTCATCATGATGTTGGCGGTCGGGCGCATGTTCCACGCGGCAACGCAGATCGGCTCCTTGAGCCATACGGAACCCCAGTAGCCGTCCGTCGTTACCTTCTTAACATCGAAGTTGATGCCGATTTTTTTGCCTTCGCGCTGCATGAACAGACATTGCTCAACCGCACCCGGTGCGACTTCAGCGCAGACGATCGGAATTGCAGTGTTGCCGATGCCCGACTTCTTGAAGTGGTGCGCGGCCATATCCGGGTCCAGCTCGCGCTGTGGAAGGTCGGCGCAGTGATCGAAATAGGCCGAGTTGATCGGCTGATCGTTGCCGAGTGAGCCTTGACCCTTCATCACGCCCTTCACGAGACGCTGACGGTCCTGCAACGCTTGCATTGTCTTATAGAGATGCACGTTGTTGGAATCGGCCATGTCCAGGCGCGGGGTGATGTTGACGTAGGCGCCCGCTTTGAGGGACCAGATGCCTTTGCCGTCGGTCTTTTCGACCTGAGCGATGGCTTTCGGCGGCAGGTTGACCATCGCATCGATGTCGCCCGCGAGGAAAGCGTTGAGGCGGGCGGTTGAATCGCCGATGCCATAGTGCTCCAACTCGTCGAGATAGCCGCCTTCGCTCCAGTAGTTCTCGAAAGACGTGCCGACAGCGCGAACGCCGGGCTTGAACTCCTTGACGCGATACGGGCCTGTGCCGACTGCGGTGGAGAAGTCTTCTGTACCTTCTTGCAGGATTTTGAAGTGGAAAGTGCCCAACGCGATGGGAAGGTCGGCGTTTGCCGAGCTGAGGATCGCTTTGACTTCGTAGTCGTTGACCTTCTTCCACTCCTTGACCATCGACACGAGCGAGGAGGCTTTGGAGATCGAGTCTTCGCCGAGGTGACGGTTCATCGTGTAAATCACGTCGTCAGCGGTCAGCGTTTTGCCGTCATGGAATTCCACACCCTTGCGGATTTTGAAGGTCCACTCGGTCGCGTCGTCATTGGACAGCACTTCCTCGGCAAGCTCAGGCTCATATCCGAGATCGGAGGTCAGGCGTGTCAGAGAGCCGTAGAACATGCGCAGGCGGAAATAGTCGGCTGCGGAGGTGACGAGCGCCGGGTCAAGCGTATCGTTCGGGCCGTGTTGGTCGGCGGCCATGATCAGCTTGCCGCCGCGTTTCGGCGTTGCGGCATAGGCCGAGGACATTCCGGCGAAGATCGAACCGGACGCGGTGGCCGTTGCACCCGCAGCGATCATCCATCCCATAACATCACGGCGTGACGCGCCGCGATGAATCATCGTCATCACGCGCTGTTGGTCAGATGAACTCATATTTGAAAGTGTTGGGTCGTTTTTCTTAAAGTCAGACATTTTGTCTCCCTTGTCGGAGCTGTTTTCCGCCGTTCGGGCGTTTAGCTCGCTGCTTGTTTTGCTCCAGCGCCATGCGCAAAGATTAGATAGTCTTGAACATTGTGACGTACTCTGCAAGCCTCTCGTAACTTTCTTGCGCAAACGGGCGCGAATGCGACGGTTTGGAGTGCACGAATGACCGGACGGGCGAAAAACATCCTGTTTATTCAAACAGATCAACTCAGCATTGATATTTTATCAGCTTATGGCAACCCCGTGGCGATCACACCGAATCTTGACCGTTTGGCGGGGGATGGTGTGGTGTTTGAGAACGCCTATTGCAACTATCCGTTATGCGCACCGTCGCGTTTTTCGATGGCGTCGGGGTTGTTGGCCTCGAAGATCGGTGCGTTCGATAATGCCTGCGAATTTGCGGCGTCGGTTCCGACTTATGCGCATTATATGCGGGCGTTGGGGTATCGGACGTGCCTGTCGGGGAAGATGCACTTTGTCGGGCCGGATCAGCTGCACGGGTTTGAGAAACGGCTGACGACGGATATCTATCCCGGTGATTTCAGCTGGACCGCCGATTGGAGCAAAGAAGGGTTCGAGGGGGCGACGGATATCAGGATGCTCACGGAATCGGGGATTTCCGCGCGGAATGTGCAGATCGACTACGATGAGGACGTGACGCATAAGGCGGTACAGGAGATCTATGACTGTGCGCGCTCACCCGATGAGAGGCCGTTTTTCCTGCAAGTTTCTTATACGCACCCGCATGATCCGTATCTGTGCCTGCAAAAGCATTGGGATTTGTACGATGATGTGGACATTCCCGACCCCGCCGTCGGTGAACTGGGCGACAATGAGAATGACCCTCACAGCCTGCGTATTCGGGAGCAGCACGGGCTGCGGGGGGCGGATATATCTGATGCGCTGATCCGGCGGGCGCGGCGGGCGTATTGCGGCTCTGTCAGTTATATTGATGACAATGTCGGGCGGTTGCTGGCGGCGCTCAGGGAGAGCGGTCAGGCGCAGGACACGATGATCGTGTTTTGCTCGGACCATGGAGAGATGTTGGGCGAGCGGGGACTGTGGTTGAAGAAGACGTTCTTTGAGCCTGCGCTGCGCGTGCCGTTGATCGTCTATGCGCCGGGTGAGGTTGAGGCGGGGCGTTCGGAGGCATTGTGTTCGCTGGTCGATCTGCTGCCGACATTCGCGACGCTTGGCTCGGAAGGGGCGTGGGCCGGACCCGTGGAGCCGTTGGACGGAACGGATATCACGGCGCTGGACCGGAGCGGTTATGGCGAGCGTGCGGTTCATGCGGAATTGCTGTGCGAAGGGATACTTGCGCCCGTGTTCATGCAGCGGGAGGGGCGGTTCAAGTGCATCACCTCGACCGCCGATCCCGATATGCTGTTCGATGTGGAGGCGGACCCGCATGAGCGGGTGAATCTGGCGGATGATGCGGCTCATGCCGACCGGCTGGCGCGGTTCAAGGCGCAGGCCGGAGCGTTGTGGGATAGTGATGCGCTGACGGCGGCGATTGTGCAAAGCCAGCGGCGGCGGTTGTTGATCCGCGCGGCCCATAAGCAAGGTGAGCCGCCCGTTTGGGACTTTGACGACGGGCAGGATGACAGCCGTTATTATCGAGGTGCGGGGAACTATAATGACTGGGCGTTTTCGCATCTGGGGGTTGCGGAGAGCAAGCCATGAGCGCCGCCGATCCGCTGCTGCAACCGTTTACGCTCAAAAATCTGACCCTGCGCAACCGTATTATGTCCACCAGCCACGCCTGTGGGTTGGAGGAGGGCGGGATGCCTAAGGATCGATATCAGACCTATCACGAGGAAAAGGCCAAAGGCGGGATCGGGCTGACGATGTTTGGCGGATCGTCGAATATCTCGATCGACTCGCCGTCGGTTATGCCGCAGCTGAATGTGGGGGTGGATGAGATCATCCCGCATTTGCGGCAATTCTCGCAGCGTATTCATGCGCAAGGGGCGGGGATTATGTGCCAGATCACGCATCTGGGCGGTAGGGGCGAGTTCAACAAGGGCGCGATGCTGCCGATGCTGGCCCCCTCGGTGATCCGCGAGACGCTGCACCGGAGCATCGCCAAGGAGATCGACGAATACGACATCGCCCGGATTATCGGCGATTATGCCCGCGCGGCAGTGCGGTGCAAGGAGGGCGGGCTTGATGGGATCGAGTGCATTGCCGCCGCGCATCTGATCGGGCAATTCCTGTCGCCGGAGCGGAATATACGCACGGACGGCTATGGCGGGTCGGTACAAAACCGCTGTCGCTTTGGCTTGGAGGTGTTTGAGGCGATCCGCAAGGCGGTGGGCGATGATTTCCTGATCGGGCTGCGCTTTATCGTTGATGAGGGCAATAAAGAGGGGTTGGGCTTCGAGGAAAGCCTTGAGATTGCGGAGATATTTCAGGCGGCGGGGTGTCTGGACTTTTTCAACGCCAGCTACGGGCGGATGGATACATATGCGTCGATCTCCATCGATTGTATGCCGGGTATGGCATCCCCCGATGCGCCGTGGCTGGCCAAAGCGGCGGCGTTTAAGGCGGCGGTGAAGCTGCCTGTGATACATGCGAGCCGGATTTCTGATGTGGCCACCGCGCGCCATGCGATCCGTGAGGGGCTGATCGATCTGGTCGGGATGACGCGGGCGCATTTTGCCGACCCGCAGATTGTGAACAAGATTATCGCCGGACAAGAAGAGACGATCCGGCCTTGTGTGGGGGCGACGCATTGTATGTCTCCGCTGCGCCCGACATGTCTGCATAATCCGGCGACGGGTCATGACCGGACGTTGAAGCAGGTAATCAATCCGGCGAAGGTGAAACGGCGGGTGGCGGTGATCGGGGCGGGTCCGGCGGGGCTGGAGGCCGCGCGGGTCTGTGCGGAACGGGGGCATGAGGTCACTCTGTTTGAGGCCGCGCCGCGTATGGGCGGGCAGGTTTTGCTGTCCGCGAAGGCGCATTGGCGCAAATCAATGTTGGGCGTTGTCGAGTGGCGGATTGGTGAGATTGAGCGGCTGGGCGTCGATATCCGGCTCAATGCTTATGCGGAAGCCGATGATGTGGCGGTGCTGGGCGCGGATTTGGTGATCGTGGCAACAGGCGGGGTGCCCAATACCGGCTGGCTGCCGGGGGCGGAGCATCTGACCAGCGCGTGGGATCTGCTGGATGGCACGGCGCAGGTGGCCGATGATGTGCTGGTGGTCGATGGCACGGGGCGGCATGTGGCGATGACGGTGGCCGATGTTTGTCACAAGGCCGGAGCGAAACTGCGGTTCGCGACGGTGGATGACACGCTGATCGCCGAGCAGGCCTATGCGGAGCGGGTGATGTGGCGCAAATGGGCGCGGGAGATCGGCTTGCGTGTGCTGACCGAGGAGTCGCTTATCGGTGTGCGCCGCGAGGGCAACGGACTGGTGGCGACGCTGCGCAGCGAGTTGACGGGGGAAGAGACCGATATTCGCACGGCGCAGGTGGTGTTTGACTACGGCACGATTCCGGCGGACGGGGTGTTCGTTGAGATGCGGGATGCGTCGCGGAACAAGGGCGTGACGCAGCTGGAGACGCTGGTGGCGGGGCAGGCGCAGGAGGCTGCGGGCGCGGGATTTGAGCTGCACAGGATCGGTGATGCGGTGGCGAGCCGGAACGTCCATGCGGCTGTGCTGGATGCGTTGCGGTTGTGTCAGAATTGTTAGGGCGGGTTCTCCGGTTTACGTGTCGATAGGCTATGGTCCGACGCTGATCGCGGATGATTCTATGCAATGCCCGATTTTACCTGCGCCAGAAGTGCATCCGCGCCTTTGGTCAGCAAGGACGCATCCGAGCCGCAAGCCACGAAGCTGAAACCGTCATTCAGGAGTTCGGTGGCAAAAACCGGATCGAAAACCAGTGTTCCGACGGGAATTCCGGCGGCCATCAGTTTTTTTGCGGCGGGACGAATCACTTCCCAAATCGCGGGATCGTTGGGCTTTCCGAGGATGCCCATGTCGGCACCGATATCGGCGGGGCCGAAGAAAATGCCGCTGACCCCGTCCACCGAGCCGATTTCCACCGCTTGTTCGATCGCGGAAACGGTCTCGACTTGCAGGATTACGGCGGTTTCATCCTCGATCCGGTCGAAATAATCCGTCACGCGGCCAAAGGCGTTTGCGCGTGTTGCGCCGCTGACTCCGCGAATGCCGCGTGGTGGGTAGCGTGTTGATTCAACAGCTTTTTCCGCCTCTTCAACAGATTGAATCATCGGAAACAGCAGGGCGGGAGCACCGAGATCAAGCAAGCGCTTGACGATTACAGCATCATTCCAAGGCGGACGGACAATCGCCGTGGTGCTGTTTGCCTCGAAAGTTTGCAATTGTCCCAACACGATTTGCAGGTCGTTCGGGGCATGCTCCATATCGAGCAGCGCCCAGTCATACCCAGCCGGAGCGACCGTTTCCGCCGCGAAATTGTTGCACAGGCTCACCCAAAGGCCGATTTGTTTGCTGCCGGATTTCAGGCCGGCGGTGAAGGGATTTGGTTTGAGCTTCATCGTCGCTTCCTTTGGTTGCCTGTGCGGTTTTTGGCCTATACAGGCCTTTAGAACGGGATTTCATCATCGAGATCAGGGGCGTAGCTCTCACGCGGGGGTTCGTTGCCGCTGGCATAACCGCCGCCGCCACCCTGCGCGTATCCGCCGCCACCGCCGCCCATGCCGCCGCCGCCACCGTCGTTCCGGCCATCAAGCATGGTCAGTTCCGAACGATAGGGGCGCAGAACGACTTCGGTGGAGTATTTATCCTGCCCCGATTGATCCTGCCATTTGCGGGTCTCAAGCTGGCCCTCGATGTAAACTTTCGAGCCTTTGCGCAGGTATTGCTCGGCAACGCGCACGAGTGGTTCGGAGAAAATCGCAACACGATGCCATTCGGTGCGCTCCTTGCGCTCGCCGCTTTGCTTGTCTTTCCACGTTTCAGACGTGGCGATGGACAAATTGCAGACTTTGCCCCCGTTCGGAAAGGATCGCACCTCAGGATCGCGACCCAGATTGCCGATAATAATGACCTTGTTAACGCTGCCCGCCATCGGTGCGCTCCTATAGATAATGTGAACTTTTGTGGAACAATAGCCGATATGCCCGCAGCTTGCCAACCGTTGATTCCGCTTCCAGCAACAAAATCTTTACCACGATGCGGGCATGGTTCCAGCAGTCTATTTGCAACGTCCCGGCAGCCGGAAGCCGTTTCAATTTCTATTGGAGCGGAACTTGGTGCAGAATTGCCGGGCAAGAGACTGTCAGAAGACAGATCAAGGAGTTACACGATGAAATGTGTTTTCGCTCTGCGGGCCGCCGTTTCGACCGCTTTGCTTGCCACGCTGACCGCTTGCGCATCGTCGCACGGGCCGGGACAGGCGGCAGTAACGCCGCCGCCTCCACCCCCTGCGCAAGGCTATCAATCGGTGCCGCCGCAACAGGTGTACCGTCCCGCGCCGCCGCAGCAAGCCTATCGCCCGGTACCGCCTCAGCAAAGTTATCAGCCCGCGCCGCCGCAACAGGCGTATCAATCCCCAGCCGCCCAAGCGCCGCATAGCGCCGTTGTGGCGGGTGCAGCTTTCCCGGCTGACGGGTCGGGCGGAAAGGTGCCGCAGGGATCGAAACTGACCGTTCGCGTCTATGATGCGGCGGGTGGGGATGTGAATAAACGTGTTGCAGAAAAGGCATTTGATGCCTCGCGTGGCCTGCCTGTGCCGTATGAAGTGCCAGTTGCCGCGCAGGCGCTTGGTCAGATGCAAATGCCGGCTGTGGCAGCGCGGGTTACAGGGCCGGGTGGTCGGGTGATCTATCGCAACGAGATTGCCGTGCTGTTGCGCGACGGGACATCAAAAGATGATATCCCGATGATTCGCCAGACCCCTCAAAGCGCGAGCGCGCTGACACTCTGGAAGTAGTCGCTTCCGATTGCGGATGCACAGCCGCTTTTCTGCGGCTGTGGCATCAATCATTGAAGCGCTCTATCACTCTAATAGGAATCCGGTGAGATGTGCTCGCGGTCCATTTCTAGCAGTTTGCCCGCGCCACCGTTGAGCGAGATCATGAAATCGATGATCGAGAGGCCCAGCGCCGTCAGCGTGAGGAAAATAGCGTCGGGTGAAATGCGCTCGTTGAGCGCCGTGAGCGTCAGCAGGTAGGTCATCGTCGTCAGAGACAGACACAAGAAAAACACGTCGATGATAATGTCGAGGACAAAGGCGCGCTTTGATGTGATGTCAAAACTTCCAAAAGCGCTGACCGCGATTGAGACTGCCGAGAAAACTAAAATGGCGATCAGCGTATGCTGAAGCGTGATTCCCAGCCCTTGGTTGCTTTCGAAGCCCGTCTCAGAGACGAAGAACGCGAGCGATAGCGTAATCAACACAATGGTACGCGGCGAGAATATGAATCGGAGCATGGCCGTGGTTCCATTGAAAGCGTTAAAAAACCTTAACGCAAAACTTAACGGTATTCCGGCGCGCTGTCAGTGAAATCAAAAATTAATGTTAATTTTTCGTGCCGCGTAGAAAGTTGGCCCGCCGATTGCAAAGTAAAATGGCGAGCCGGGGTTGGTGGTTAACCGTAAGATCGTCGCCCCCTTTTTACGACCCGCCGATGCCGGCTCACATCTATCGACTGTGCAACACACAGAAAAGGGCGCTTCAGTAGAAGCGCCCTTTTCATTTGGATTTCAGTCTCCCCAGACTCGGACTCTTTGGTCTCGTTGAGAGGCACATAAAGGGGATCAACCGCTGATGTCACCCACAAAACGGCATTTGCGCTGTTGTTTCCGTACTGTGGAAAATAACGGGCGCTGCGGTGATGTGCAAAAGCGCTTTCCAGATATCCCCCGATTGCGCTAGAACCCGCGTAAATTACCGATGTACAATTTGCGACAATTCGCAAAATAAGACTCAGATTGGTCCTCGAAAATGCGCCTAAGCCGATATTTCATCCCCATCTTGAAAGAGACCCCTGCCGAAGCGCAGATCGTATCGCATCGGCTCATGCTGCGTGCAGGAATGATCCGGCAAGCGTCAGCGGGCATTTATTCGTGGTTGCCGCTCGGGTACAAGGCGCTGCGTAAGATCGAGGCGATTGTGCATGACGAGCAGCAGAAGGCCGGGGCCATCCCCGTGCTGATGCCGACGATCCAATCCGCTGATCTGTGGCGTGAGAGCGGGCGCTATGATGCTTACGGCCCGGAAATGCTGCGTATCAAAGACCGGCATGACCGCGATATGCTCTACGGTCCGACCAATGAGGAGCAGATCACGGAGATCGCGGGCGCGGGTATCCGCAGTTATCGCGATCTGCCGACGATCTTGTATCACATCCAGTGGAAGTTCCGTGATGAGGTGCGGCCCCGCTTTGGAATTATGCGGGGGCGCGAGTTTTTGATGAAGGACGGGTACTCGTTCGACATCGATAAAGCGGGCGCAACGCACTCTTATAACCGGATGTTTGTAAGTTATTTACGAACTTTTGAACGGATGGGGTTAAAGGCCGTACCAATGCGTGCGGATAGCGGTCCCATCGGTGGTGATATGACACATGAGTTTCTGATCCTGGCTGACACAGGCGAGTCCGCTGTCTTTTTAGACAGCGACATCGCCGATCTGTCGCTGGGTGCGGATAAGATCGATTGGGAAGACGCTGAGGGACTGCAAGGCATTGTGGACCGTTGGACCAGTGCTTACGCGCGCACGGATGAGACTCATGAGGAAGCCGTTTTCAATGCGGAAGTTCCTGAGGCGCGCCGTGTGACCGCGCGGGGTATCGAGGTCGGGCATATCTTCTATTTCGGGACGAAATATTCCGAAGCGATGAATGCGAAGGTGGCCGGGCCTGAAGGAAGCCCGGTGGCGTTTGAGAGTGGCTCGTATGGCATCGGTGTTTCGCGTCTGGTGGGAGCGATCATTGAAGCGAACCACGATGATAAGGGCATGATCTGGCCTGAGGCGGTCGCGCCGTTTGAAGTGGCGGTTATCAACCTCAAGCAAGGTGATGCGGAGGCGGATGCGGCGTGTGAAAGCCTGTACGATAATTTGAATGCCCGTGGTTTTGATGCGCTTTATGATGATCGTAACGAACGGGCGGGCAGTAAATTCGCGACGATTGATTTGATCGGCGTGCCCTGGAAGCTGATCGTTGGTCCGCGTGGCCTGAAAGAAGGTGTTGTTGAGTTGGTCAATCGTCGCACGGGCGAGGCCGTCAATCTTTCGCCCGATGAGGCGCTTAACCGATTGTCTGCGCAATTCGGGCGCGCGTGAAGATCGACTATATAAGGTGATCCGCTTTTGGCGTTAGATGATAACGGTAAGCAAAAAGACCGCGCGTCGGGTGGCACATTAAGCCGCACCTCCGCATTGCGCAGTCTTGCCGAACGGGCGGCTGCGGCAGAGGCGCAGAAAAAAGCGCAAGCCCGGCCGCAAGCGGTAAAAGCGCCGCCGGAGGCTGCCTCCGCGCCGCAAGGGGTGCAGGGCCAATCCGCTGCAAAACAACCTGATCGTGCGCGTGCTTCGCTGGTCCGCAGCATGATGGAGAATATCGATCAGGGTGCGAAGAAACGCCCCCCGCAAAGCCCGCCGCGCATGTCACCTGAGCCACCGCGTCGTGCGAAGCGTGAATCGCCTGTTACGCTGCCGCCAAAATCCAAATCCGCTGATTTTGATGCCGTTTTTGACAAGGAGCCATCAGATCGGGTGGAACGTGCCCGTCTGGCCGCGCAGCGGGTGCGGCTGCGCGCGCGTGATGTGACGAGTGAACCCGCCGCGCGACAGCCGAGTGATGACTACAAACGTCTGGCGGGGGCGGAACCGTCGCAAAAAAACCGGACGGCTAAATCTGATCCGGTTCTGTCAGGGGGCGGCCTGCGCCCATCAGCCGGAACTGCCCGTCCTGTAACCCGCCCCCCCGCGCAGCCCGTCGCTCAACGTGCGGCGGCGGCGCTGCCTATGGAAGCGCCGGCCCCCAGCACCCCGCGTAGTATAACGGTTGGTAAGCCTAAGCCTGTGCGGATTGCGAAAACGCGGATGTTTGCCGGGTTTGAGTGGGATATCGCCTTTCGCTATCTGCGCGCGCGCCGGAAAGAGGGATTTATCTCTGTCATTGCAGGGTTTTCACTTGTCGGCATCGCGTTGGGCGTGGCGACGCTGATTATTGTAATGGCTGTGATGACCGGTTTCCGCGAAACGCTGGTTGAGCAGATCATCGGCGTTAATCCGCATGTGAACGTGGTCTCACAGCAAGAGAAATTCGACAATTTCGATCCGCTGGCCGAGGCGATACGGCAGGTTGACGGGATTGAGCGTGTTGCGCCCTCGATTGAGGGGCAAGTGCTTGCCAGTAGTGCGTCCGGGCATTCGGGCGTGATTGTGCGCGGGATGCGGCGAGATGATTTTTCCAAGCTGAAACTTGTCACCGCACCCGAAGAAAGTGTCGGCTCGCTGGAGAATTTCCGCCGTGACAAGGGTATCGCGATTGGTGAGGGGGTGGCCCGTAAGCTGAACCTGCGCCTGGGTGACGGGTTGACGCTGATCTCACCCGACGGAGATTTGACGCCTTTCGGTGTGACGCCGCGCTCCAAAAGCTATCCGGTCACGTATATCTTCAAGCTGGGGCTGTCGCAGTATGACAGCGCGTATGTCTATATGCCGCTTGAGGAAGCGCAGCTTTATTTCAATAAAAAGGGGGTGGTGGACAGTCTGGATGTGACGGTTGCCGAACCCAATGATGTTGAGCAATACACGCAACCGATCCGGCAAGCGGCCAACAGCAGTGTCGGCGTTTATACGTGGAAGGATTTTCAGGGCAGCCTGATCGGCGCGCTGGATGTGGAGCGCAATGTGATGTTCCTGATCCTGACGCTGATCATTCTTGTGGCGGCGCTGAACATCATTTCCGGCCTTGTAATGCTGGTGAAGGATAAGGCGCGCGATGTGGCGATCATGCGAACGATGGGTATGTCTCGCGGGGCGATTTTGCGGATATTCTTTATCTGCGGGTCGAGTATCGGCGTGGTCGGGTCGATTATCGGGGCGGTGCTGGGGGTGTTGTTCTGCCTCAATATCGGTGCGATTCAGGGCGTGGTGGAGAGCATTTGCGGCTGTCAGGTATTTCCGCAGGATGTGTACGGGCTGTCCGGCTTGCCGTCGAAGCTTGAATTTTCTGATGTGCTTTTGACGCTGGGTATTGCGTTGACGCTGTCTTTTCTTGCGACGCTCTATCCCGCTTGGAAGGCCGCAAATCTCGATCCGGTAGAGGCGTTGCGGTATGAGTGATGCGGTGTTTGAGCTTCAGGATATTGGCCGCCGCTATAAGCAGGGCGAGGGCTGGCTGACGGTGTTGCGTGGTGTCGATCTGGCGCTGCGGCCCGGTGAGATTGTTGCGCTTGTGGGGCCGTCCGGGTCGGGCAAGTCCACTCTGTTGCACATTGCGGGGTTGCTGGATAAGCCGGACCGGGGCGAGATATTGGTGGCGGGCGAGAAATGCAGCGCATTGACGCCGGATGAGCGAACGATGTTGCGCCGGACCTCCGTTGGCTTCGTCTATCAGTTCCACCACTTGTTGCCCGAATTCACGGCGTTGGAAAACGTTATGATGCCGTTGCGCATTGGTGGGGTCAAAGATGATGAGGCGGAGAAACGGTCGACCGCCGCATTGAAGCGCCTTGGCCTTGGTGAGCGTATCCATCACCGCCCGTCTGAACTGTCCGGGGGTGAGCAGCAGCGGGTTGCTATTTCGCGGGCCGTTGTGAATCAGCCGCATATCCTGCTCGCGGACGAGCCGACCGGGAACCTCGATCCTGAAACGTCGGATGTTGTGTTCAACGAATTGCTGTCATTGGCGAAGACGCAGGGGCTATCGGCGCTGATCGCGACGCATAATATGGAACTGGCCAGCCGCATGGATCGTGTGATGACGATGTCGGGCGGCAGATTGCGCGCGGCGTAACGTCAGAGAATGCGATCCAGATTTGCGCGGGCGAGGTCGGCAATGGTCTGCGCATCTTCCGGCGGATCATCATCGTCCATCGATAATGTTGCACCCAGCGGTGCCTGAGCGCCGTATTGCAAGGCGCTTTGGTAGTAGGTGCTGGCCTGATAGATTCGCCCCGTCCGCTCCATCACGACGCCCATCGCCAGCAGGGCATAGGGATCGTGGGGTGTCGCTTGCAATGTCCGCTTGAGCAGGGCTTCAGACTCGCTGTAGCGGCCTGCCTCGACGGACGGGTACCATTCCGGTGCTTGGAAATTTTTGGCATTGGCCGCGACGAGAATCGGAAGACGGTCTTGCGAGGTATCCACGGTTTCCGCTTCATATCGCGTGGCCGCGCAGCCGGATAAGAGCGCTATCGCGAGAACGCCTGTAAAAGCACTCATTCTCATGCCTGATCCCTGCCTGGTACCGTTCATTTTTTGAAAGCTGCCCCGATTCTTTAGCATAAAGTCATCCGCGATCAACTTCAGACTCATTCGCGCTCAACATGAGTCAAAATTTCCGCCAAGACTTGCGTGAATTCTGATGCTTTGCTGCTCAGGCTGATCGTGAATGACAGGCCGTGAGGGGGTAGGTTTTTCATCAGACGTTTTTTGTGTGGATTCATGCAATCTCTTGCTTGACGGCACCCGCGCGCACGACTAAACCCCTGCTTATGCCAGCACATGCTGCTGGATATGCGCGGTTGTAGCTCAGTTGGTTAGAGTACCGGCCTGTCACGCCGGGGGTCGCGGGTTCGAGTCCCGTCAACCGCGCCACTTTCTTTCCTGTGTGTGATCGAGAAAGTGGCGTAAATTTTCAGATCTGAACGATGTTTGAATGTTCTGAAAAAGCGCGCTTATACCAACGTCCCTAAACATTGACCGTTAGCACTTTTCCCTTCCCCGCACTTAATGCGGGGTCTGTTGGAAGATATAGCCGGGCTGCGCAAGGCCCCGCATCAAGTGCGGGGCATTAAGAAGCAGTGGCAAAGACGTCCTGCAATCAGGCGCCTTCGTTTAACGCTGCGAGGATGGCGTCGCCCATTTCTTCTGTGCCGACTTGCTTCATGTCAGGCTGCATGATGTCGCCTGTGCGGTAGCCGTTGGCGAGCACGTTCTGCACAGCCGATTCAAGACGATCCGCATCTTCGGGCAGGTCATAGCTGTAACGCAGGGCCATTGCGAAGCTCAGTGTCATGGCGATGGGGTTGGCAAGGCCTTTGCCGCTGATATCAGGCGCGGAACCATGCACCGGCTCGTACATCGCCTTGCGGCGGCCTGTCTCGTCAGCTGCACCGAGCGAGGCGGAGGGCAGCATTCCAAGCGATCCGGTCAGCATAGCGGCGCAATCGGACAAGAGATCGCCGAACAGGTTGTCGGTGACGATCACATCGAATTGCTTTGGCGCACGGACCAGCTGCATCGCGCAGTTATCGGCGTACATATGGCTGAGTTCGACATCGGGGTATTCGGGGGCCAGCTTGGTGACTTCCTCACGCCAGAGCACGCCGGATTCCATCACATTGGCTTTTTCGACCGAGCACAGCTTGCCGCCGCGCTTTTGGGCGAGTTCAAACGCGGCACGGGCCACGCGGACGATCTCATACGTGTCGTAGACTTGGGTGTTCACACCGCGACGCTCGCCGTTGGGCAGGTCGGTGATGCCGCGTGGCTCGCCGAAATATGTGCCGCCCGTCAGCTCGCGCACGATCATGATATCCAGGCCCGCGACCAGTTCGCGCTTCAGCGAGGAGGCGTCGGCCAGCGCGTCAAAGCACATGGCGGGGCGCAGGTTGGCGAACAGCTCCATATCCTTGCGCAGACGCAGCAAGCCGCGCTCCGGCTTGATCGAGAAATCGAGGTCATCCCATTTCGGTCCACCCACAGCGCCGAGCAGGACGGCATCGACTTCCATCGCTTTGCTCATCGTCGCATCGGTAACGGGCGTGCCATGCGCATCAATCGCCGCGCCGCCGACCAGATCCTCCTCAAGATCAAAGCCGACGCTCTGCTTTTCGCCGAACCATTTGATGACGCGCTGAACCTGCGCCATTGCCTCCGGGCCGATACCATCACCGGGCAGGACAAGAAGGGATCGGTTCGACATGGGAGGCTCCTTTAAATCATGATTAAAACGTAAAACGGGCGCGTGGAGCCTTAACCGATCCCCACGCGCCCGTAAAGGCGTCAGCGGCGCGTCAGCGCGCCATTATTATCGCTTACTGAGCGGTTGTGTTAACCGTCACAGGTTTGATGAACTGGCCGTCAAAGCCGCGACCGCCGCCGTATACGTCGAGACGGACCGGTGTTGTGCGAACGATCCAGCCCACGAGGCGCTGGCCGGTATCCACAACAGGTTGGAACGGACGATCAGGCGTGATCGTGAAGGCCGAGCCGAGTGGCGCGTAGAATGCCGGCGGAAGGCCGCGCTCGTTTTTGCCCTTGCGGACACGGGTGCCGTCGAGGCCCGTGCGGCATACCGAGTAATCCGACGTACCACCTTCACCGATCAGCATGACGGTGCGGTTGTTGCGCACTTGGATGTTTGCGATCACAGGGTTTTTGACCGATGTGTTGCGCAAGCAAGCCTTGATTGCCGGATAGAAGCGCGGCAGCTCAAATGTCCAAGCATCGGTATCAGGCACATGCCCGCGCGGTTTCGCCGGTGCGGGGTTGGCCGGAGCCGTCGGGCTTGGATATACTACCGTTGGCGCGGGTGGCGCAGGGAAGTATGGTTGCGGCTGTTGATAACCCGGTGCCGGTACGACCGTTTGAGGAGCCTGATACGTGGTTGTTGGCGCCTGATATGTGGTTGTTGGCGCCTGATAGGTCGTGGTCGGTGCTTGTTGGAACGTTGTTGTCGGCGCCTGATAGGTTGGCGTCTGGTAGGTAGGTTGTTGGTAGCTAGGTTGTTGGTACGATGGTGTCTGGTACGCGGGAGCCTGATAGGTCGGCTGCTGGTACTCATATGTCTGGGTTGACTGTGCCGACGCCGCTCCCGCGACGGATACGGCAACAGCTACGGCGATAAGGCCGCTGGCTGCCTTTTTCATTATTCTGCTCTCCTGTCTCAATCCAACACGATGTTACGTGTGCTTGACAACGTAGATGATTTTTTTGCAGCACTCAAACAATTAGACGCAAAATCGCAATTTTTTTCATCTTTTCGGCTAGTTGCGTTGTTTTGTTGATGTATTTCAGACTCAGTTTTGTTCAGAAGAGAGTCGCTTTTGCTGTTTCGTCGTGAAGCAAGACGGTCCATAATTGCTTATCAGAGAGCTGAAACCCGGTTTGAGGCTCGTCATTTGACACGAGAGGTTTTGGCCTATGTTCCCCTTCAGAGACCACAATCCCTCCAATCGCACGCCTTATGTGTCTTGGGCGCTGATCGCGATTAATGTTGTCGTTTATCTGCTTTACGGTTTTCTGGATGGCGCGGCGACGATGCGAATATTCGATGACTGGGCGCTGATCCCTGTCGAAGTGATGGGCGGTGAGGCGCTGCATACTTTCATTACCGCGATGTTTATGCATGGGGGCTGGATGCACCTTGCGGGTAACATGCTGTTTTTATGGGTGTTCGGGGATAATCTGGAAGATTATCTCGGACATGTCGGGATGCTCGTCTTCTATCTGATTTGCGGCATCGGCGCATCGCTCGCTCAAATCGCGATTGATCCGTTTTCGGATATTCCGAATGTCGGGGCGTCCGGTGCGATTGCGGGATTGATGGGAGGATATCTGTTGTTGTTTCCCAAAGCGCGGGTTGATGTGGCGTTTATTATCTTTGTTATCATTAAAGTCGTGCCTTTGCCCGCGTGGGGTGTTTTGGGGGCGTGGATCGGTTTTCAGATCGTATCCGGCTTTGTCAGCATCGGGGCGACGGGTGGCGGCGTTGCGTATTTTGCCCATATCGGTGGCTTTATCGCGGGGATTATCGGCATCGGGTTGATCTGGCTTGTGCGTGGTAAACCCGCCTTCTGGCCTGAGATGCCCAATCCTGAAGCGCCTGTACCGGGACCGTGGCACCTTGTGAAACGCTGAGCGCGGCCCATTTGACCTTTAACATGTTATATATTTCCGGAGCTTCATGATGAAACGCACCGCACTTGCAGCCCTCGCCCTGGTTGGCTTGTCCCTTCCGGTTTTCGCGGAGGAGATCGGCGAAGTTACCACCGTCTTTAAACTGCTTGGCGCGAACCATAAGATCGTGATCGAAGCCTTTGATGATCCCAAAGTCGAAGGTGTCGGCTGCTTCCTGTCGCGTGCCAAGACGGGGGGTATACGCGGATCGCTGGGGCTGGCCGAAGACCTGTCCGATGCATCGATCGCCTGTCGTCAGACGGGGCCGATCAAGTATCTTGATGATCTGGAAGCGGGTGAGCAGGTCTTTAAACAGCGCACGTCGATCCTGTTCAAGAAGTTGCAGGTCGTGCGGTTTTTCGACCCGAAACGCAACACGCTGGTTTATCTGACTTATTCCGACAAGCTGATCGAAGGGTCGCCGCAGAACTCCATCTCCGCCGTCGTGGTCGCGCCTTGGGGGCCGGACGGGTTGCTGCCGGAGCCGCCCGCCTATGACGAATGAGGCGAGCCATCTGAACCGCGCCGAAGACAGCGTGCTGTTGCTGATCGATCTTCAGGAGCAGCTTGTTCCGGCGATTGATCGCGGCGGGGATCGTGTGGCGGCCGCCGCACGATTGCTGCGCGCGGCCCGCTTGCTGCGCATTCCGGTGCGGGTGAGTGAGCATATGGCGGAGCGGATCGGCGGGACCGTACCTGAGCTTGCCGCGTTGATTGAACCGGAAGAGATTATTGCGAAAAGCAGTTTTTCCGGCTGGGATACAGACGCGTTGCGCGCCGCTTTGGGGGATTTGCCCGCCCGGAACCGCGTCATCGTCGCGGGGACCGAAGCGCATGTTTGTGTGATGCAAACGGCGCTTGATCTTCATTCCGCCCGTTTCGCTGTATCCGTTGTGACCGACGCCACCGGATCACGGTTTGAGGAGGATCGTCTTGCGGCGTTCGAGCGGATGCGCGGGGCGGGGATTACGCTTGTTACCAGCGAAATGACGATTTTCGAGTGGCTGGAGCGGGGTGATAATGATGATTTCCGTGAAGCGCTGGCGATTATAAAGGAACGCGGGGCGTAATTTGGCGCTGTCTTGTCGAAAACCACTACGCACAATGTCACAATTCAGGCATTCTCCGTGAAAATTTCCGGAGAGCGCCCCTATGACCATATTCGCAAACCCGCACCGCCATTCGGGCCTTCCCAAGGCCGACGCCCTTGCCAATGGTGAGATTTGCACCGACGCGGCGGCGGCGCGCGCGCTCTATGCGCTTTGTCCGGCGGCGGGGGCGACGACACTGCACGATGCGGGTGATTTGGCGGCGGAGCTGGGCATCGCTTCCCTTTTCCTCAAGGACGAGCGTGAGCGGATGGGGCTGGGCAGTTTCAAAGCCCTCGGCGCGGTCCACGCCATCGCAAAGAAAGCGGTGGCGAAAGCGGGGAGCGGGCCGGAAGTGGAGGCTTTGCGCGGTGAAACCTTTGTCTGCGCCACTGCCGGAAACCACGGATTGTCAGTCGCCGCCGGGGCGAAGCTGTTCGGGGCGGATGCCGTCGTCTATATCGCCGAAACCGTGCCGGAAGTCTTTGCCGACCGCCTGCGCGGCAAGGGTGCGACCGTGGTGCGTGAGGGGGCGGAATATCAGGACAGCCTCGACGCGGCGTTGAAAGCATCTGAAGACAATGGCTGGTCGTTGTTGTCCGATACGAGCTGGCATGGCTACACCGATCCGCCCCGTGATGTGATGGAGGGCTATCTGATCATGGGGGCCGAGGTGGCGGAGCAGGTGGCTGAACCGCCCACCCATGTTTTCCTGCAAGCGGGGGTCGGCGGTATGGCGGCGGCTTGTGCGGCGGCGGCGCGGGTGGCGTGGGGCGATGCGCCCCGCATCATCGTGGTCGAACCGGAGGCCGCGCCCGCACTGATGGGCAGCGTTGCGGCGGGTGAGAGCGTGATAGCGACGGGTCCGGTCTCGAATATGGGCCGCCTCGATTGTAAGGAAGCCTCGCACCTGACGCTGAAATACCTCGCCCGTGAGGCCGATGATTTTATGACCGTCACCGATGTACAGGCCACAGCGGCCAATGATCGGCTCGCCGGACACGGTTATCGCTCCACGCCCTCAGGCATCGCCGGAATCGCCGGATTGTTCGAGGCTGACCGCGCGGCGCTGGGCCTGAATGCCGATTCCCGCGTGCTGTGCTATATTTCCGAGGAGCCGGAGGATGCCTGATTTCCCGACCAGCGAATACGAGGCCCGCACCAAGGACGCACAGACCTATATGCACGCCGTCGGTATGGATGCGCTGCTGCTGACCACGGAAGCCGAATTGCGTTATTTCAGCGGGTTTCGCACGTTGTTTTGGCAAAGTCCGACGCGTCCGTGGTTCCTGATCATCCCGCGTGACGGCAAGCCGATCGCGGTGATCCCTGAAATCGGCGAAATGCTGATGCGCGGGACGTGGGTTGAGGATGTGCGCACCTGGGCCTCGCCCGCCGCCGAGGATGACGGGGTCACGCTGCTAACGGCGGCATTGCAGGGGTTCAGGGTTGTCGGGATGCCGATGGGGCGCGAGAGCACGCTGCGGATGCCAATGAATGATTTCGTCCGGCTGCGCGTGGCGCTGGAGGATGTCGATCTGGTCGATGCCAGTCCGCTGGTGCGGACTCTGCGGATGACGAAATCCACCCGCGAGATTGAAAAGATTGAGGCCATCTGCGGGATAGCCTCGCGCGCTTTTGACAAGGCGGGCGCGCTGTTCAGCGAGGGCCAGCCACTCGACGTCGCGTTTCGGGCGTTTAAGATCGCACTGCTGGAAGAGGGGGCCGAGGACGTGCCTTATCTGGTCGGCGGGGCCGGGCAGGGCGGGTATGGCGACGTGATCTCTCCCCCCGGCGATGCGCCGCTGCGCAAGGGCGATGTGATGATGCTCGACACGGGCGCGATGCGGCACGGGTATTTCTGCGATTTCGACCGCAACTTTGCGATTGGCGAGGCGGATGATGCGGCGAAACGGGCCTATCGCACGCTCTGGGAGGCGACCGGGGCGGGGATGAAGGCCGCGCGTCCGGGGCGCACCTGCGCGCAGGTTTTTGCGGCGATGGGCAAGGTGATCGGTGACAATGAGGGCGGTGTGGGCCGTCTGGGCCACGGGCTGGGGATGCAGCTGACCGAGGAGCCTTCGTTGGTCGGGTTCGATCATACAGTCTTACGCGAAGGCATGGTCATCACGCTTGAACCGGGGATGAGCATCGCGGCCGGCAAGATGATGGTGCATGAGGAAAACATCGTCATCACGGACGGCCCGCCCCGCTTGCTGAGCACCCGTGCGGCTGAGGAACTGCCTGTCATTGGAGTGTGACAATGCGATTGGATTTTGAAAGCGATGGCGGCGCGGCGGCGCGTAAGTCTTTCGGGCTGGTCGTCCTGCAAAGCGATGAGACGATGGAGCCGGAATTGCGGGGTGTTTTCACCGCGCCCGGAACCGCGCTGTACCATGCCCGTATTCCCAATGCGCCCGAAGTCACGCCCGAAACACTGGCCGCGATGGAGGAGGGGTTGCCGCGCACGGCTGCGCTGCTGCCACGGGCGGATGTGATCGGTTATGGCTGTACCTCGGCATCGACCATCATCGGTGCGGATCGGGTGGCGGCGGCAGTGCATAAGGCGCAGCCGGAAGCAAAAGTCACCGAGCCGATCAGCGCTACGCTGGCCGCTTGCGCGCATCTCGGTGTGAGCCGGCTCGGCTTTATCACACCCTATATCCCCGAAGTCTCGGCCAGAATGCGCAGCGTGTTGGAGGCGAACGGTTTGGAGATCCCCGTATTCGGATCTTTTGAGCAGATTGCCGATCACGTCGTCGCCCGCATCACCGAAGCGTCCACGCTCAATGCCATCCGCCGGATTGCGGGGGAGGCGCAGGTTGATGCGATATTCGTGTCCTGCACCAGCGTGCGCGGTTTTGGCATCATCGAACAGGCCGAGGCGGAAACAGGCGTGCCCGTTATCACCAGCAATTCCGCGCTGGGCTGGCATATGCTGACCCTTGCGGGTGAGCCGACGCGCGGTAAGGGGCCGGGGCGGCTTTACGGATAAAAAAATCCCGGCTCTCGCAAGCCGGGATCACGCAACTCAGATACTTTGCAACATACTGCCGGATCGCTGCCAGAGTCATTCGCGGTCATCTTTGGTCAGAATTCCCGCCAATACTTGCATGAATTCTGACACTCTATGGTTCAAGCTGATCGCGGATGGCTCTAATCAGCACCACGCATACCGCCGCCCATGCCGCCACGGTTTCCGCCGCGTGTCATGCCACGGTTCATGTTCATGCGGCGCATATTGCGCATTCCGCGACGCATACCCCGGTTCTGGTTCACGATAACGAC
>CALFAK010000160.1 GCA_937948985.1 uncultured Neomegalonema sp.
GGAAGGTGGAGCCGCCTGTCTTCTCGCGGATCGGTTGGGCCTGCTCGCGCGCTGCCATGAAGGCGGCCATGCGGGCGCTGACGGCGTCGGTTGTGTCGGGCGTGCCCTCGAACACCGCTTCGATGACGATGGCATCTTCCGGGAGGTTCGAGTGGCGGTAGGTGAAGCCGAGATCGGAATTGCTGAGGGTGTGTTGGGAGCCGTCGCGAAAGATCACGGTTGCTTCGATCAGGCGGTCTTTCGTCTCGGTCCCGTAGCAGCCCGCGTTCATCCGCACCGCGCCGCCGATTGTGCCGGGGACGCCGCGCAGGAATTCCAGCCCAGCGATACCCGCCGTGGCAGCAGCCTGAGCAACCTTCGCATCCAGCGCCGCCGCACCCGCACGGATGCGGGTTCCCTCGACGATGATGTGGTTGAAGCCCCGCCCCAGCCGTACGACCAGCCCCTCGATCCCGCCGTCCCTGACCAAGAGGTTCGAGCCGACGCCGATGGGCAGGACGGGACCGCTGTGGGCTTGCAGGGTGGTTGCGAGAGCGGCGGGGTCGGGGGGCGAGAGCAGCGCATCAGCCGGCCCGCCGACGCGGAACCATGTGTAGGGGGCGAGAGGTTTGCTGTCCTTTCCCTCCATCTGTGGCGATGTGTGCTGGTTGCTCATATTCTTCGTTGTCTTGGGAGTGCGCAGCACGACCACGCGACCGACCGCCCCACGGTTGGGCGCGTATCGCTACGCGATCCACTTCCACCCTCGTCCGGTCGCTTTGCTCTTGATGAAAGATTTGTCACAGCAGATTCATACCTTCCCCAACCCTTCCGGCAACGCATTCGCCCATGCCGTGATCGTCCCCGCGCCGAGACATAGCACCATATCTCCCGGCTGTGCCTCGGCAGCGATCAAGGCGGGGAGGGCTTCGGGGGTGTCGAGGGCCAGCGCGCGGCGGTGGCCGCGATCGGTCAGGCCCGCGACGAGAGAGTCGCGGTCCGCGCCCTCAATGGGGGTCTCGCCCGCCGTGTAAACATCCGAAATAATCGCCACATCGGCGTCGTTGAAGCAGTTGCAAAATTCCTCGAACAGGTCATGCAGCCTTGTGAATCTGTGCGGTTGGTGCACCGCGATGATCCGCCCCTCGCAGCTGGCGCGGGCGGCTTTGAGGGCGGCGGCGATTTCGACCGGATGGTGGCCGTAATCGTCGATGATCCGCACCCCGTTCCAGTCGCCGACATGGGTAAAGCGCCGCTTTACGCCGGAAAAGCCGGCCAGACCCGCGCGGATTTGCTCATCGGTAATGCCCAGCCGCCGCGCGACCCCGATGGCGGCGGCCGCGTTCAGCACGTTATGCTCACCGGGCATCGGCAGGGTCAACCCTTTGATTTCTCGGTCAGTTCCGTTGCGCAGCACCACATCGAAATGCGCCATGCCCTGCCCGAAAGTCAGGTTCTCGACCCGCACATCGGCTTGCGGGGAGAAGCCGTAGGTGACGATCCGGCGGTCTTTCACCCGCCCGATCAGTGCTTGCACTTCAGGGTGGTCGATGCAGCAGACGGCGGCCCCGTAGAACGGCGTGTTCTCGACAAAACGCACAAAAGCCGCGCGCAGCGTGTCGAAATCGCCGTAATGCTCCATGTGCTCGGGGTCGATATTGGTGACGACAGCGATGGTGGCGGGCAGTTTCACGAAGGTTCCGTCGCTCTCATCGGCCTCGACCACCATCCATTCGCCCTCGCCCTTGCGCGCGTTCGAGCCGTAGGACTGGATAATCCCGCCATTTATCACCGTCGGATCAATCCCGCCCGCGTCAAGCAGCGTGGCGACCAGCGAGGTTGTCGTGGTTTTGCCATGCGTTCCGGCGACCGCGACGTTCAGCTTCAGACGCATCAGCTCGGCCAGCATTTCCGCACGGCGGACGATGGGCAGGCGGCGGCCCCGCGCGGCGGCAAGCTCCGGGTTGTCTTCTTTGATGGCTGATGAGATCACCACGACCGCCGCATTGCCCAGATTGTCGGGCTTTTGTTCGGCGGTGACGGTCGCACCCATACTGCGCAAACGCACGAGAATCGGGCTTTCGCGCAGGTCAGACCCCTGCACGGTGTATCCGAGATTGAGCATCACCTCCGCGATGCCGCTCATACCGATGCCGCCGATGCCGATGAAGTGAATCGGGCCGAAATCTTCCGGGGAAGCTGCCATTTTATACGCCTTACCTGCTCGCACACTCTCTTCTGCGGAGTGCGTCGCGGGCAGATTAGCGCGTAATGTCGCGATTGTGTACGGAAATTGACGAAGGCTTAAAATCGCACGACAAATCGCCCTCCGGCGCACCCGCCGCAGGTTTTTCAGTCCTCCGGAAAATCGTCAAAGTCACGTATCCGGCGGATGCAGCACATAGAGCGCAAGCGCATGGCAGTCGCGCAGCGCCTCATCGACCGGATCACGCCCCCGCGCGCGGTGTCCGGGTGGCCGGCCCGGTCGCAGGGGGCGGGTAATCCCGCCCGCATCAGCCCGCTTCATCTGCCATCGTGCCAGCCGCCGCGCCTGTTTCGGCAGATTGTCCAGCGCCCGTTGCAAGGCTTGCAAGCGGCGGCTCAACCGCTGTGCGCTCACCGGATCATCCGGCAAAATCAGCGGTTTAGGCGGGATCGCCTCGTCATAGCCGTCGAAAAAGCGGATATTCGGATTGCCCCGTGTCGCGGGCACACGGCCCTTGAAATCAAAGTGTTTTCTGGGGTCGAACAGCGCAAACACAGGCAACCGCCCGCCCGTCCCGCGCGGGATCACGACCGGAAACGCGCCTCCCGCATGGGGCGCGGCAACCCGCGCCTCGATTTTGTAAACATGTTTCACAACAACAAGCAGCCGCCGGAACGCCGCTTCGGCAGGCCGCAGCACACGCCAAATCTCGGCGCGCAGAAATCTTGGCAGCACCAAAACCCCCGTCCCGCCCGCCATGACGACCAACGCCGCCACCATCCGCACCAGCGCATCCCGCTGTCGGTCAATGGCAAGCGTCCAGTCCATCGCGTCTTTGTTGTCATCAAACATAGGTGGAACATTACATCTACAAAACAGCGCGCGTCAACCACCAATGCAGTCGCAAAGCGACTGCAACAACGGTGCAGAAAAACTATCCCATCGCGGCAGGTCTTCGCGCAGCGAATACCGAGAGCTTTCGGGCTGTTTGAGTACGAGGACCGTTCCGGTAAAGGTTGAAAACGAGTAACTAGTATTTTGAAGAAATGTAACTTACCTTATTGCTATGCCTAAGACTGAATGGAAATCACAACGAGGAAAAACACTTTGGGAACACCAAACGCGATTTCAAGCTTATGCAGATTGGGTATTGTGTGTTGCCGAGGCTGAACGATCACTCGAAGTTATCAGGCGTATTGAAACGCAACTTGAAAACGTTCCCGACGAGGAGCGTTGGTATAAACATACCACAAAATCAGCTCTTTGGTCTTATGTGATTAGCAGATACAATGTGCCTTTCTCAAAGAACAAGATTGAGCAAGACAACGAAATATTATTGCAACTCCATGCGCGCGACCTGAAGTGCGAACCAAATTTCGATGCTGACATTCATCATGACTTGCTTTTGTTGCGGAATAAAATGACTGCGCACAGCGATCTCATTTTTCATGGCGCAGAGACATCGCCAATCACCTTTCGGCTTCGAGACGAAAAGGACCATTCGCAATCGCGTGAAGCGATTTATGGGATGGGTTACAAAGCTCTCCGGATCAATGAAATTCAAATACCGAGCAAGATATTATCTGCTCATATTTCTGCTGTTAAACAATATTGTCAGAATGCTGGTCAGCGGGAACTGGAGTTATTGTGTAACAACACACTTGAGTCAGATTATAAAGACCGTGACATTTATTTTTCTACTGATGAAACTCGGGTGGAGGGGCCCGCTCGAATGAAGATATCTCATAGCGAAATAGCAAAGGGCTTTTTTGCGGATCAGTCTTTTGCACCTGAACCTGCGTTCAGAAAACTAGCTGTTTCGGGCACACCGCATTCGATCGTCTTTTGGGATTCTGGTGCAAAGGATCGCGTACAAAACCTTATAAATGAAATGCCGAGGACCAACACCTCTAAAATTAAGGGAAGTTGACTCTAACAAGGCTCTGTGGTGAGATTTTTGTTGTTTCGCGTCTAATAAAAAATCAATCCAATACCGTCTTGTCAACCACAATCACCCCCTGCCCAAACCTAACCATACACCCGCTGGATCACCTGCTCCATCAGGCTGTCGTGCTTAATGTTTACGACCGCCGGAATGCTCCCCGGCCTGGTCCGGCTCATGCCCCGTACCCGCCTTTCCGCCCCCTGTTCATAAAATTGCGACATTCTCTTGCGATATAGGGTTGCGGGCGGGGGCGAAAGTCGTTACCGGACGCGTTCGTTTCCCGGATATGCTGCGCTGCGGTATGTCAGGGGGTAACATCTACTGGTTGGGGAGGGTCGCGCCTATGGCGATGCAACACCTCTTCCAATCGGGGATGGACCTGGAGACAGGCACCACCCGAACGGAAGACATTAAGAACCGCACTGCTGTGAATGCGCCTGCGGATACGAACGTCATCGCGCTCGAAACGGCGCTGGTTGAGTCTGACCGTGAAGACCACTTCGTCCGCAAGGATGGCAAGGTTTTCGCCGGAACACATCTGATTATCGAAGTGCTTGGCGGGAAGAATCTCGATTGCATCGATACGATTGATGCCGCGTTCCGCCGCTGTATCGATGAATGCAAGGCGACTTTGCTGCACATCCACCTGCATCGCTTCGCGCCGCAAGGTGTGAGCGGGGTTGCGGTTCTGGCCGAGAGTCATATCAGTGTGCATACTTGGCCCGAAGCGGGCTATGGCGCGTTTGATGTGTTTATGTGCGGGGATGCCGAGCCGTGGAAAGCGGTCGAAATCCTGCGCGAGGCATTCGATGCCGACGATGTCCACGCAAGGGAATTCCTGCGCGGCGAAGGCATCGTTTAGAGCTTTCAGGCGGTACGCCGCCTGACTTTTCCTGATATCTGAGCTATCAACATCACGCCCCCCGCGTGAAGGATTTGCCATGACCATTCCACAAGCCGAAGGCTGGACCGTTGAACCGCTGCATAAAGAATATTCCCAAGCCTTGCTTGAGGATCGGGTTCTCTATGACAGCAAGACCGGGCATCAGCGTTTGCGTGTGTTTGAGAATGCGCGCTTCGGGCGGGTATTGACGCTCGACGGGGTCATCCAGACGACCGAAGGCGATGAGTTTATGTACCATGAGATGCTGGCTCATGTGCCGATCTTCGCGCACGGGGCCGCAAAACGCGTGCTCATTATCGGCGGTGGTGACGGGGGGATGGCGCGCGAAGTTCTGCGCCACAAAACCGTTGAGCATTGCACGATGGTGGAGATTGATGCGGGGGTGATTGAGTTCTCGAAAGAGTTTCTGCCGGGCCTGTCGAATGGGGCGTTTGATGATCCGCGTCTTGATCTGGTCATCACCGATGGTGCGGCTTTTATGGCCGGGCAGGGGGAGCCGTATGACGTCATTATCGTCGATTCGACGGACCCTATCGGCCCCGGCGAAGTGCTGTTCACGCCGGAATTCTATGCAAACTGCAAGGCGCGGCTATCTGAGGACGGGATTCTTGTTACGCAGAACGGTGTGCCGTTCATGCAAGGGGATGAGCTGTCTAAAACGATGGCGGCGTTCAGGACGCTGTTTGTGGATTGGGGCTGCTACCTGACACATGTGCCGACCTATGCGGGCGGGCCGATGGCGCTGGGCTGGGGATCGCGGTCGGGCAAGGCGCGTGATGTCCCGCTTGCTGTGTTGCAGCAGCGTTTTGATGCCGCCGGGATCGCGATGCGGTATTATACGCCCGCTTTGCACTTGGGGGCATTCGCGTTGCCCGCCTATATCGCGCGACTTCTTTAATATTGCGATCAGGTTGATCGCGGATGAGAAAAGGCCAATTTTGCGAGAATTAGCGTAAAATTAGATCTTTGTATGTTTCTTCGGACAGTGAAAATTGTACGGAGAATGGTCATGAAAGCTGTTGTTGTTATCAGTATCGCTTCGCTGCTTGCCGGTTGTGCCAGCCAGCCACCGATCACCGCGCCGCCATTGCCCGTCGCAGCGGCTGCCAAAGTGCCGTCTTGCACGCGCGGTGCTATCGATTCGGCGCGTGTGTTCATCGTTTGCCCGCTAAGTGCCGCTACGCCTGATGATGCGCAATTGGCGCTGCAAGGCCCGGCTGATCTGAGCCTGGACATCGTCAGTCTTGCCGAAGAATACGGTGTCGCACGTCAAGCGGTGCAGGGTATTGAACCTGCAACATACGCCCGGATCGTGACGAAAACCCCCGAAGTGCCATCGCGGAAAGTAAATTCCGCAAAATCAGGCACGATTGATATCAAAGGGCGCAGTTTTCATAAGGTAAAGCTGGATAATGGTGCGGAAAAACCTGTCGTCGTTTATCTTGAACAGTAGGATCATCCGGTTCCAACTGTAACGTCCAAAACAAAGCCCTTGTCCCGCATTTTGTGCAGGGTAAGGGCGTGACAACAGACTTTAAGCGGCGGTCAATATTATTCGTTACCGTCCCGCGTCACCGCCATCAATCGCGCTCATGCGGGTATGGACGTATTCGGTAACCGTACCGATCATCTCTTCCATGCCCTTGTCGTAGAAATGGTTGGCTTTCTCGACAATATCATGGGTGATGTGGATACCCTTTTGCGCCTTCAGTTTTGCGACCAGCTTGACGATGTCATCGGGTGGCGCAACGCGATCGCCATCGCCGTTGATGATCAGACCCGATGACGGGCACGGCGCGAGAAAGCTGAAATCATACATATTCGCGGGTGGTGAGACGCTCACAAAACCGCTGATTTCAGGGCGACGCATCAGCAATTGCATTGAAATCCACGCCCCGAACGAAAATCCCGCAACCCAGCACTGGCGCGCGTTCGGGTTCAACTCTTGCAGATAATCGAGCGCCGACGCCGCATCGGACAATTCGCCTATCCCGGAATCAAACTCACCCTGCGAACGCCCGACACCTCGAAAATTGAACCGGAGTACCGAAAAGCCAAGCTCATGCAGCGCGTAGTAAAGGTTATAAACAACCTTATTATTCATCGTTCCGCCAAATTGCGGGTGAGGATGCAAGACCAGCGCAATCGGTGCGCCCTCGCTTGGATTGGGGTGATAGCGGCCTTCGAGGCGGCCTTCAGGACCAGCAAAATGTACTTCAGGCATCGTTCACCAACAAATCTTGACCTCTACGCTCGGCAATATTAGAACGATTCTAAACTGACGATACGGGAATCCTGCGGATGCGATAACGCCCTGCTGCCCGTTTGGTCAAGTCTGCGCTTTTATTTATAGCGCAGTTAAGGGCGAGATACGATGAAATTGAGCACAAAAGGTCGATATGCGGTCACCGCAATGTCCGATATCGCCATCCACGCGGATGGGCGGCCTCTTGCGCTGACTGAAATCGCCGACCGCCAAGGCATCTCACTCGCCTATCTGGAACAATTATTCGGTAAGCTGCGCCGGGCGGGCTTGGTCACATCCATGCGCGGGCCGGGTGGCGGCTATTCCCTCGCACGCCCCGCCAACGAAATCGCCGTGTCCGAGATCATGACCGCCGTTGAGGAAAACCTGCAAGCGACGCAATGCTCCGGGGAAGTCGGCAAAGGCTGCACCAAATCGGGCACACAATGCCTGACTCACAATCTGTGGGAGCGGTTGTCGGCGCATGTGTACACATTCCTGCAACAAACCACGCTCGAAGACGTGGTCGCGACCGAGATCGTCCCTTGTCCCGCTGTCCCTGACTTCATCGGTGCGACGGTCTTTGACGGGAAGACGGCCCGATGACCCGCACCGCCTATCTCGACTGGAACGGTGCCGCCCCGCTCTGTGCGGAGGCAAAAGCGGCAATGATCGCGGCGATGGATGTTACGGGTAACCCCTCCTCGATCCATGCCGGCGGACGCAAAGCCAAAGCGCTGATCGACGAGGCACGCGACAACGTCGCCGCTTTGGCCGATTGCGCACCGGACGAGATCACTTTCACTTCCGGCGCGACCGAGGCGGCGAACTGGGTTTTACGCGAAGGCGGGTGGAGCAGCGTTTTCCTGCCACCCGTAGAGCATGACGCGGTTACAAATGCAGCGGGACGCAGCGCCGCCAATAAACTCGCCACCAGTATTGCGAGCGATGGTACGATAGACCTGAAATCATTACGCATTTTTCTATCGGCGAAAGCGGATTCCAATCCCCTTCTCTGCGCGCAGGCGGCTAATAGTGAGACGGGTGTCGTTCAGGATGTTGCGGCGCTGGTAAACGCGGGGAAAAATGTCGACCTGCGCGTGATGACGGATGCCGCACAATATTGCGGGCGTTACGACGATCACGGCAACACGTTCAGCTTTGCCAAATCGGGTGCACATTACGCGATGATCGCATCAGAGAAATTTGGCGGCCCGGCGGGTGTGGGCGCGCTCATCACCAAAGAAGGCTGCGCGTTGTCACCTATGATTTCTGGCGGCGGACAGGAAATGCGGCGGCGCTCCGGCACCGAAAACCTACTCGGCATAGTCGGCATGGGAGCGGCGGCAAAGGCTGTACGCGAGAGCCACAACACCGCCATGATTACGCAGTTGATGGATCACATCCGCATGATGGTTTCGACGATCAGCCGCGATTATACCGAGATTGGTACCAATGCGCCGCGCCTTGCCAACACATTTTGCATGGCCGTGCCGGGCTGGAAAGCGTCGACCCAATTGATGCAGCTTGACCTGAAAGGCATCTGCGTCAGCGCGGGGTCCGCATGCTCATCCGGCAAAGTATCGGAAAGTAAAGTGCTGCGCGCGATGGGGTTCGACAAACGCACCGCAGCGTCGGCGATCCGCATCAGTATCGGCCGCACAACCACCGAAGAAGAAGTCGCACACTTTATCGACGTGTGGGGCAGACTATATCGCGACAGGCAAGCAAAAGCGCGCCTTGAACTCGACATCCAGATTTAGGGGAAATCTTATGGAAGATACCGCAGAACTTATTGTCCGTGAGGGCGTCGAGCGCGAAACCGTTGAGCAGGTCAACAGCCTCGCAGGTAAATACAAATACGGCTTTGAAACCGACATCGAGACCGATTTCGCGCCGAAAGGTCTGAACGAAGATATCGTTCGTCTGATTTCATCAAAAAATGACGAGCCGGAATGGATGCTCGACTGGCGGCTGGAGGCTTATCGCCGCTGGCTGACGATGGAAGAACCGACTTGGGCGATGGTCAACTATCCGAAAATCGACTTTCAGGATCAGTATTACTACGCATCGCCTGCGTCCTTCGCTGAAAAGCCCAAAAGCCTGGACGAGGTTGATCCCAAGCTGCTGGAAACCTACGAGAAACTCGGCATCCCCCTACGTGAGCAGATGATCCTCGCCGGGGTTGAGGGTGCGGGTACGGCGGCGGGCGAAGGCCGTCAGGTCGCCGTCGATGTTGTGTTCGACTCCGTGTCGGTGGGTACAACTTTCCAGAAAGAACTCGCCTCGAAAGGAGTGATTTTCTGCTCGATCTCCGAAGCGATCAAGGAATACCCCGAGCTGGTGAAAAAATACCTCGGCACGGTCATTTCCAGCCGCGACAACTTCTACGCCACGCTGAACGCCGCCGTTTTTTCCGACGGCTCGTTCGTCTACATCCCCAAAGGCGTCCGTTGCCCGATGGAACTCAGCACCTATTTCCGCATCAACGCCGAAAACACGGGCCAATTCGAGCGCACGCTGATTATTGCCGAAGAAGGCAGCTATGTCAGCTACCTGGAGGGCTGCACCGCCCCCATGCGCGACACGAACCAACTGCACGCGGCTTGCGTTGAACTCATCACCATGGACGATGCCGAAATCAAATACTCTACCGTCCAGAACTGGTATCCGGGCGATGAGGAAGGTAAAGGCGGCATCTATAACTTTGTCACCAAACGCGCCGACTGCCGGGGCAAGAACTCCAAAGTCAGCTGGACGCAGGTTGAAACGGGGTCCGCAATCACGTGGAAGTACCCGTCCTGCATCCTGCGCGGCGACAATTCGCAAGGCGAGTTCTACTCCATCGCCATCGCCAACAACGCGCAGCAGGCCGATACCGGCACGAAGATGATTCATCTGGGAAAAAACACCAAGAGCCGGATCGTCTCGAAAGGCATCTCGGCGGGCCGCGCGCAGAACACTTATCGCGGCCAAGTGACGATGCACCCCAAAGCGACCAACTCGCGCAACTACACCCAGTGCGACAGCCTGCTGATCGGCTCGGAATGCGGCGCACACACGGTTCCCTACATCGAATGTCGCAACAACTCCTCGCGCGTCGAACACGAGGCGACCACCTCGAAAGTGGATGACGACCAACTCTTCTACTGCCGCCAACGCGGTATGGACGAAGAAGAAGCTGTCGCCCTCGTCGTTAACGGCTTCTGCCGCGAAGTGCTGCAAGCCCTGCCGATGGAGTTTGCGGTTGAAGCGCAGAAACTGGTGGCGATTTCGCTTGAGGGGAGTGTTGGTTAAGCAGAAGCGTCATCGTCGGACTTGTTCCGACGATCCAGTCTGAACTCTCGGCACGGCGCTTCGCTTGTGCTGAACAACACCCGCGATGACATCACTAATGACGGACCAAACATGAGTGACCACGACCATCTCGAACCCCTCCCCGATCCAACACCCCGGAATATGGCCGGTATGGTGTGGGTCGGGCTGTTTTTCGGCGTGGTGGCTGTGCTGATCGATGTGTGGATCACGCAAGGACTGCTGGGCTTTGAGAACCCTTATGTCATCTTCTCGCTCTCTGTCATGGCGGTTTTCACAATCTCCGGCGCGCTGCGCGATGACAGCTTGGCCATGATCCTCGCGATGCTCACCGGAGTCGTCCTTGGCGTCTTAATAACCAACCTACTGCGCGTGAAACTGTTCGATCAACCGTCACTATTGGCTGGAATAGGGCTTTAAGGAACCATGACCGCTGAAACCGCCATCATTCCACGCATGACCTCGGACGAATTCCTCGTCTGGGCGGCTCGCCAGCCGGGCGATGCGAAGTATGAGTTGCACGAGGGTGTCGTGGTGGAAATGGCGCGTGAGCTATGGCTCCACGGCATCGTTAAGATGAATGTGACTCTGGCCTTCAATGCGGCAAAGCCTCCGTGTCGAGAATACGTGGACGGCGTTTTCTTAACCAGTGTTTTACCCAATGGTGTGGAGCTTGCGCGATGAAGAAGCCATCACGTTCGATCATGTGGCTGATGCTACTGCCATTCTATCTTTCGATATTATCTCTCACAATTGATAGAGAGGCGGCCACAGGTATCGGCACGCATACTCCAGCACCCGCCGGATTGTTCGTGCCGGGGATGGACGGTGATACATATCGGGCAATGCTCGGAATGTGCCCAAACACATTTTTGGTGAAGAAAAGCGGTTTTTCGAATTGCTTTTACTAAATGAAAATCGCGCCACCGCGCACACGACTTAAAAGACCAAGGGGACCACATGCTTAAGATCGAAAACCTGACATGTCAGCTTGAAGAAGAGCCGGATACAAAAATCCTCAAAGGCGTCTCGCTGGAGGTTCCGGCGGGCGAGGTTC
>CALFAK010000161.1 GCA_937948985.1 uncultured Neomegalonema sp.
TGGTGGGCGACGGAGAAGAAAACTTGAGGCGCGCGGCTCTTATAGCATTGCTGGCATCGGGAATGCTGGCCACATCTGCATCGGCGGATGCGGTGATGACATCGCATGGCGTCTCGGCGTTTGGTGAGTTGAAATATCCGCGTGGTTTCAAGCACTTCGACTACGTGAACCCTGACGCTCCCAAGGGCGGAGAAATCACAACGACGCCGACTTATGGCGCGGGAACCTTCGACAGCTTGAACGGCTATATCGTAAAAGGCGATGCGGCGGCGGGGGTTTCCGAGCCTGCGAACCTGATCTTCGACTCGTTGATGGTCCGTGCGTTTGACGAACCTGATGCGGTCTATGGGTTGGTGGCGAAACATGCGGAATTCATCCCCGGCCAGTGGATCACCTTCAAGATGCGCGAAGAAGCGATGTTCGCGGACGGCTCTCCCCTGACGGCGGAGGATGTGAAAGCTTCGTTCGATCTGCTGAAAACCAAGGCCGCTCCCGGATACCGGCTGGCGTTGCGCGATGTGGAGAGCGCGGAAGTCCTAAGCCCGCACCGCATTAAATTCACCTTCGCAAAGGGCGCGCCAACCCGCAAGCTACCGATGATCGTCGCGCAACTGCCAATTTTCTCGGCCAAATACTACGCGGAGAATGATTTCGAGGAATCGACGCTGGATATTCCGCTCGGCTCTGGCCCTTACGCGGTTGATAAAATCGTGCGTGGTGTGTCGATTTCATTCAAACGGCGCGAAGATTACTGGGCGAAAGACCTGCCTGTTATTCAGGGGCGCTACAATTTCGACCGCGTGAAATTCGAGTATTTCAAGGACCACGGCCCCGCGCTTGAGGGGCTGATGGCCGGAAAACTTGATCTGCGGGAGGAGTTTTTCTCGAAACTCTGGGCCACGGCCTATGACACGCCCCCCGTTGAAGATGGGCGCATAAAGCGTGATCTGCTGCCCGATAACCGCCCGGCCGGAACGCAAGGGTATTGGATCAACACACGGCGCGACAAGTTCAGCGACCCGCGTGTACGCGAAGCGATTGGCCTCGCGTTCGACTTTGAATGGTCGAATAAGACGCTGTTCTTTGATTTGTACCAGCGCACAGACAGTTTTTTCGAGAACGCTCCTTTCGAGGCAAGTGGCAAGCCAACACCGGAAGAACTGGCTCTGCTGGAACCGCTTCGCGACGAGTTGCCGGAGGCGGTTTTTGGTGAGGCTTACGTGCCACCAGTGACCGATGGATCGGGTCGCGCGCGGCGCAATATACGTAAGGCAATGAAATTGCTGGATGAAGCGGGCTGGTCGCTGGAGCAAGGCAAACGGGTGAATGCGGATGGTGAGGCACTGGAGATCGAATTTCTGGACGATTCCGGCAGCTTCGCGCGCATCACGAACCCTTATATCCAAAACCTGAAAAGGTTGGGCATCACCGCAACGCTGCGGCAAGTGGATCGCCCGCAATATCAACGCCGGGTGAAAGAGTTTGATTATGACATCATCACCGCGCGTTTAACCTTCACAATGACACCGGGGCCGGAAATACTGAACAATTTCAGCAGCCTTGCCGCCGATGAAAGCGGCAGTTTCAACCTGCCCGGCATTAAAGACAAAGCGGTGGATGCATTGCTTGAAAAAGCACTGGACGCGGATAATCGCGACGATCTTTACACCGCGCTGCGCGCCGTGGATCGCATCTTACGGACAGGGCATTACTGGGTTCCACAATGGTCAAAAGCCTCGCATACGATCGCCTATTGGGACCATTTCGCGCGGCCAGAAACGAAACCAGCTCTCACGCGCGGCATTCTTGATACGTGGTGGATCGACCCCGCAAAGACAAAGGCGAACTGACCTATGGGCGCCTATATCCTTCGACGGCTGTTGCTGATTATCCCCACGCTTTTGGGGATTATGGCAATCAACTTCGCGGTCATCCAGTTTGCCCCCGGTGGCCCTGTTGAACAGCAAATCGCTGAATTGACAGGTCTGGGTGGTAACGCGACGGATCGCTTCACGGGCGGCGGCGCGGAAACGCAGGCCTCCG
The DNA here is from genome assembly GCA_937948985.1 of uncultured Neomegalonema sp. Lineage (GTDB taxonomy): Bacteria > Pseudomonadota > Alphaproteobacteria > Rhodobacterales > Rhodobacteraceae > JAHDDY01. The sequence goes on from CALFAK010000161.1 coordinate 2,044, forward strand.
GCGGAGGCGGTGAGGGATCACGCTATCGCGGAGCGCAAGGTCTAGACCCCGAATTTGTGGCTGAGCTTCAGGCACAATTCGGATTTGTCGAACTGACCTGCGAACCGGGATACGAGGGCAAACCCAAAGTTACCGCCAAGGAATGTTCGGTCAAAGTCACATGCGAGGCAGGCTTCACGGGAACGCCGGACATCTCCGCCGCCGAGTGTAAGGCGGTCGAAATCCCAGCCTGGAAGCGGTTCGCGAACATGGTGTGGGATTATCTGCGGTTCGATTTCGGGGACAGCTATTATCGCTCGATCTCGGTTATCGACCTGATCCTTGAGAAAATGCCTGTGTCGGTGTCGCTGGGTCTTTGGACAACGCTGATCGCCTATCTGATTTCAATTCCGCTGGGCGTGCAAAAGGCGGTGCGGGACGGGTCTCGCTTTGATGTGTTCACTTCGGGCATCATCATCATCGGCTATGCCATCCCCGCTTTCTTGTTTGCGGTCATGCTGCGCGTGTTTTTCGCTGGTGGCTCCTTCTATCAATGGTTTCCCTTGCGCGGGTTGGAATCCGAAGAATGGTCGGGCATCGATTTTTGGGAGAAAGCGGCGCAATTAGGCTGGTGGGGAGATTACCTCTGGCACTTGGTTTTGCCTGTGGCGGCGATGGTAATCGGCAGTTTCGCGACCATGACTTTGCTAACGAAAAACTCGTTCCTCGATGAAATCCGTAAGCAATACGTGCTCACCGCGCGGGCCAAGGGATTGTCCGAAAACGGCGTACTTTTCAGCCATGTGTTCCGCAACGCAATGCTGATAATCGTTGCAGGATTTCCGGCGGCTTTCGTCGGTGTGTTCTTCACCGGATCGCTGCTGATCGAAACAATTTTCAGCCTCGATGGCCTTGGCTTGCTGGGTTATACGGCGGTGGTGGAGCGTGATTATCCCGTGGTCTTTGGGACGCTTTACATGTTTTCACTTGTTGGGCTGCTTCTAAATCTGGTCTCAGATTTGATCTATGTCTGGATCGACCCGCGCATCGACTTTGAATCGCGGGGGGGCTGAGAAATGTTCACATTGAACCCGATTCAGAAACGGCGATTAGAGAACTTCAAATCCAATAAACGGGCCTTTTGGTCGCTGTGGGTTTTCCTGACGTTGTTTATCATCTCGCTACTGGCGGATGTGATCGCCAACGATAAGCCGCTGCTGATCCGCTACAAAGGCGAATTCTACACACCGATTACGACTTTCTACCCCGAAACCACTTTCGGCGGCGATTTCGAGACAGAGGCCGATTACACGGACCCGTTTATTCAGGAATTGATTGCGGAGGAAGGTGACGGATGGTCAATCTGGCCGCTGATCCCTTATCATTACGACACGATTGTGTACGAAGCGCAGCCCTCCCCTTCCCCTCCCTCTGCGCGCAACTGGCTGGGCACGGACGATCAGGCGCGGGACGTAACGGCGCGGTTGATTCACGGATTCCGGACATCGGTGATGTTCGGGTTGATTCTGACATTCCTAGGCAGCGTAATCGGCATCATGGCCGGTGCAATACAGGGATATTTCGGCGGCTGGGTCGATCTGATCTTCCAACGGCTGATCGAGATATGGAGCGCGACCCCGCTGCTTTACGTGATCCTCATCATCGCATCGATCATCACGCCGAGTTTCTGGATGCTGCTGGGTATCATGCTGCTGCTAAGCTGGACTTCGCTTGTGGGCGTGGTTCGGGCTGAATTTCTGCGCGCGCGGAACTTTGAATATGTTCAGGCGGCACGGGCGTTGGGTGTATCAAATGCCAAGATCATGTTCCGGCATCTTCTGCCCAATGCGATGGTTGCGACGCTTACAATGTTGCCATTCGTTTTGACGGGCGCGATTTCTTCGCTCGCGATGCTCGATTTCCTAGGCTTCGGACTGCCGCCGGGTTCCGCATCGCTGGGTGAGTTGACCTTGCAGGGACAAAATAATCTGCAAGCGCCGTGGCTGGGCATCACCGGCTTCCTCGCTTTTGCCGTCATGCTATCTCTGCTCGTTTTCGTCTTCGAGGGCGTGCGCGATGCGTTTGATCCAAGGAAGACCTTCAAATGAGCGCGCCCTTGCTTGAAATAAAAGACCTCAATGTCGGCTTTCGCAGCCGCGAGGGTCTTGCCCCCGCCGTGCGCGATGTGTCGCTGACGATTGAGAAGGGTCAGACTGTTGCACTGGTGGGCGAGTCAGGGTCCGGCAAGTCCGTGACCGCACTTTCGATCCTCCAACTGTTGGCCGATTCGGCGGAGCCGAGCGGATCGATCAAATATCTGGGCCGCGAATTGATCGGCGCAAATGCCAAGACCATGCGCGACGTGCGCGGCGACGATATTTCTATGATCTTTCAGGAGCCGATGACAGCCCTGAACCCGCTGCACACCATCGAACGGCAAATTGCCGAGAGCCTGAAACTGCATCGCGGCATCAAGGGGGCAGCGGCGCGAAATCGGGTGCTGGAACTGATGAACAAGGTTGGCATCCGTAATGCCGAAAGCCGCCTCGGCGCATACCCTCACCAGCTTTCGGGCGGGCAACGCCAACGGGTCATGATCGCAATGGCACTGGCAAACGAGCCGGACCTGCTTATCGCAGACGAACCAACCACAGCCCTCGATGTGACCGTACAAGCGCAAATCCTGACGTTGCTGGACGAGTTGAAGACCGAGATGGGCATGGGTATGCTGTTCATCACCCATGATTTGGGTATCGTGCGCAAGATCGCGGACGAAACGCATGTCATGCAAGGCGGTGAAATCGTTGAGCACGGCCCGACGTGGAAAGTTTTCGCCGCCCCCGAGCACCCCTACACCAAGCGTCTGCTAAGTGCGGAACCTGACGGCCTACCCGATCCGATTCCCGACGCGAATGCCGCACCTGTTATTACGGGGGACAATATACGCGTCTGGTTCCCCATCAAAGAAGGGCTGATGCGCAAGACGGTCGATCATGTCAAAGCGGTCGATGATATCTCGGTCAGCATCCGTCCCGGCGAGACGGTTGGCGTGGTCGGAGAATCAGGTTCCGGCAAGACCACCCTCGGCCTCGCCCTGTTGAGGCTGATCCAATCGGAAGGCAAAATCGTCTTCCTCGGCAAAGACATCGGCGGCCTTAACCAGCGGCAGTTGCGCCCGTTCCGGCGCAATATGCAGGTTGTTTTCCAAGATCCCTACGGCTCACTCAGCCCCCGCATGTCAATTGCAGAGATCATCAATGAGGGATTGAAGGTCCACAAAATCAAGTCCGCTGACGGCGACAGCCGCGCGGTGATCGCCGCTGCACTGGAAGAAGTGGGCCTGAAAGCGGATATGATGGATCGCTATCCACACGAATTCTCAGGCGGCCAGCGACAGCGTATCTCCATCGCCCGCGCGATGGCGCTCAAACCTGAGCTGGTCGTGCTTGATGAGCCGACCTCAGCGCTGGATATGTCCGTACAAGTGGACGTGGTTAACTTGCTGCGCGACCTGCAGCGACGCTACAATCTCGCCTATATGTTTATCAGCCACGATTTAAAAGTCGTCCGTGCGATGGCCCATCGGGTTATTGTTATGCGCAACGGGGTGGTGGTCGAGCAAGGTGAAGGCAATGCGGTATTCGACAATCCGCAAACCGACTACGCCAAAACGCTCATGTCCGCAGCCTTCCGCATTGAGGCGGAAAGCGCGGACGTGGATTTACAAGCGGAATAACTGCAACCTTAAGGCTGCGCCATCATCGCTGCTAAATCCTGAAACAGCGTGCTTTGATTGAATGCCAGCAACGACCCAATCGAAATCGCGATACCATAGGGCAGTTTTGGTGCTTCAGCGCCCGCCAAATTGGCTAGGTAAGGCACTTTTAAAGACAATAACGGAAATGCACGCGCAATCCATCTCATCACCAATATTATGATGGATAGTAAACCGCCCATCAAGGATACGTAAAGTATCGCCGGCAGAAATCCGGGCCACCCGAACCACAGCGAAATCGCAGCCAACAGTTTTGCATCACCCGCACCGAAGGTGATCGTACAAAACAGCAGAAATCCGACCGCCAGAACAACAAACCCTGTCAGCAGATGGTTGAACAGAACATCACCGGGCATACCCACAAGATATGCTGCAATCCCAAATCCTACGACCAGGGCAGCCGATATCTCATTCGGAATTAAAAATCGCTTTGCATCACTGAGCGCTGCGGCGATCAGCAAGAAAGGGAAAAGAATAAGGGGTAGCGAAGCGACCATCCTGCGTCTCCGATATGCTGCCCAGATCAAAATTCTTAACCTAAGACAATAAGTATAGGCCGCGACGGATGCCGCGACCCACAAATTTAATATTGGCGACGTCTGAAAGACGCCGCCACAGCAAAATTATGCGCCGCCGTTGTTAGCGCCAAGCTCGTCAGAAACTGCCGTGAATGTATCGTTGAGTTCATCGCGAACGCCCTGAACAGCAGCGATGATGGCGACACTCAGGATCGCTGCGATCAAGCCATACTCGATAGCCGTTGCGCCGGTTTCTTCTTTAGCGAAACGTGCGAAAAGGTTTGTCATTGTGTCTCTCCATTTTTTTATTCCCAACGATCTCGTCGGGATGAGGAGAAATTACCCCTCTTCGCTTAATAAACCGCTCCCAGCTATGCTAAATATTCCTTTAATTCATACGTTAGATTGAATGCATTTGATGTGTATTTTAATCGATGTAATGTTTAAAAAATTTTGAATCTTTAACAAAAAACAGACCACAGCGGGTGCTGTGGCCTGAGAACTTTGGCGATTTGGCGGCGTCTAAACGACGCCGCCGCAGCAAAATTATGCGCCGCCGTTGTTAGCGCCAAGCTCGTCAGAAACTGCTGTGAACGTGTCTTGCAGCTCATCACGAACGCCTTGAACAGCTGCGATGATTGCAACACTGAGGATCGCTGCGATCAGGCCGTACTCGATAGCGGTTGCGCCGGTTTCTTCTTTAGCGAAGCGTGCGAAAAGGTTTGTCATGATGTCTCTCCATTTTTTTGTTCCCTTCGATCTCGTCGGGATGAGAAGAAACTACCCTTATCCATTTAATAAACTGCTGCGAAAGATGCTTAATATCCGTTTATTCATTGAATACATTGTATGTATTTTGAATAACACTTTACCTACTTCAATCAATATTTGCGTAAGCCGTAAACTTATCAGTCAGGATGAGCGATCCGGTTTGGCGGGAAAACGATTCTTGCGATCGTACCCAAATGCTTCTCGCTGGTGAACTCAAACCGCGCACGGTTCGCCTCGATAAAGCCCTTTGCGAGCGGCAAGCCCATTCCCGCGCCGCCATAACTCCGATGACTGCCAGACATCTGCGCAAACGGTTTCATAGCCGCGACAAGCTCCTCGGCAGTCATCCCCTCACCGTTATCGATTACTTCGATCTCAATCGCGCCCGAAGCGCGCTGAACCGCTGATATCCGAACCCAGCCCTCTAATGCGGTATACTTCACCGCATTGCTGACGATATTCGTGATCGCCTGCCGCATCGTGTGCATGTCTGCAAGAACAGCTGGCAGATCAGGTTCCACCGAAACCGTTACTTCAACATCGCGCTTCTTAGCGGCAAAATCGACTTCCCTGCCCACGATACGAAGCAAATTCCCGATCTCAATAGGTGCAGAATCCAGCGCCAGCGTGCCGACTTCCAGACTGCGTAAGTCGAGCAAATCTTGAAGCAGGCGCAGCATGTACGCACCACTATCGTTGATATCTTGAAGATAATCGACATAAGCCGGACTGGTTATCGGTCCCGGTTCTTCAAGCATCAGCTGCGTAAATCCAATGATCGCATTCAACGGCGTGCGCAATTCATGGCTGGCTCTTGCGACAGCCTCCTTGCGATCAAACACACTGCTTTTCATATCCGGTGCGGTTCCGGCGTCACGTAAAGCGAGAATCCGATGATTACGATTATAACGGCTTAATGGGCTGATCCCGACACTCAACTCGGCAACATTGTTTTTAGGATGTGCAAGCGCGGCTGTGATGGTGTCCACCTGCCCGCCCCCGGCCAAGGCTTCTGTGAGTAAAGCCGCATCTGTATCAGTGAAAGCATCCGTCAATACTTTACCAACAGCTTCCCGCTCGGACCACCCCAACAGATCAGCCGCAACCGCATTGATTGACCCCACTGTGCCATCTTCGCGCAAAGCAACTGTGCCAACTCCGATCAAGCCCATTGCGACATCGCGATCATCCGTCGCCCGCTGTACTGCCACGGCGGCCCGACGTCCTCCGGTCACATCAGTAATCGTCGCGACCCAAGCGCTTGCCCCGCGCCAGCCGCCCTTTTTGATTTGCAGCTTAACCCAGCGAACCGCACCGCCCGCGCCTTGAACCGCAAGTTCCACCTCGGCCATACCGCTATGCCCGTCGCGTATATCGACCAGGGCTTTTGAAATGCGCTCACGGTCGCGCGGGAACAAACGGCCCAGTTGCGGCGCGGCGGAATCAACAGGAACCCCCAGCAAATCCTTCGCTAAATCACTCATATACAAAGGCTTCAGCGCATCATCGTAGACGGCCACACCTGCTTGAATCACAGACAATACGGCCGACTCAGCGGCCTTATCCATCGCCGTCGCCAGCATCAACGATTCCTCACGCTCGGCGGTATCCGAGAAAATAGCCAACGCGGCAAGGTTATCCGACACGGGGTCAAGCATCCGGCGCATGGTCACACGGTGCCGACGCGGGCCAACGCGTGTTTTCAAAACGGCACTGTGTGAGAATGAACCGCCCACCAACAACGCCCGCATGGCGTCCCGTGCGGCTTTGCGCTCGCCGTAACGCTCGGCCAAGCCTCTGAGCGCCGTGTCACCGAACACGAATGCCGATGCCGCGTTTTGTTGCAACAATGACCCGTCTTCCGCGAACAACGCCATCGCATGAGGTGTGTTCTCGAAGATCGCGTGCAACCTCTCCAGTTGGCTATTCTCGCCGATTGGCGCCGGAAACGCCTCGATTCGCAGGCCCGTGCGCCCGTCAGACAACGTAAACGGCGAGGCAATAGCCTCAACCCGTTGCGGCCGCCCCACCGGGGTCAGAACGACCTGCCCCCGAACCCGTTCAACATCGGAGGAAAGCACGGCGTGCAGCAGTTGAGCGAACTGATATGTTGATTGATCCGTCGGCGCAAAATCGCGCTCGATCAGGTCGAGCAGATTGCGCTCTCCCCAAAACCGCAAGGCCGCTTCATTCGCCCATACGATCCGGCGACGATCATGATCCCAAACCCAGGCACTGGTCTCAGAGGGCGCCGGACGCTCGTGGATATCTGAAGCTGCCATGCGACACCGTTCCATTCAGGGAAAAATTGCTTACTCCCGGAAGGATAGTGCATCGAACGGGCCAGCTTCCGGCCATTACGGTTAACGCTTCTTTCCCATTTTTCGCGCAGCGGTGGCACAATTGCGGATTTCCTCGGCGATTTCCTCGGCCTCTTCGGGGGTGAAATCCATTGGAATTTCAATCTCGCCGGCGGCAACGAACAAACGCACCGCCCCGGCGGATGTTGGCCCGATCTGAAGATCGGCGGTGATGTCCGACTCGGTGTTGATACCCATAGCGTCCTCTCGCACGATGTTTACAAAGTGACCTCTACAGGGTTTCGAGGGGCTTGCAATCCGTTTCACGGCGTCGTAATGGCTGACTTGTGTGCCGTCGTAGCTCAGTTGGTTAGAGCGCTAGAATGTGGATCTAGAGGTCCCCTGTTCGATTCAGGGCGACGGTACCATTTAAATCCCTCCGAAATTACTGACTTTAAGCGCTTGAAATCCGCGCGCAAAAAACCGTCCCCTGCCGTCAAGACAAGAGGCTGGAAGTTTTTATACACGCCTCAATTGTCACGGCGGAACCAGCGTATACAGCGCGAGGGCATGGCATTCAGCCAGCACCGCGTCCACGGGATGCTTTTGACGCGCGCGATGCCCCGGTGGTCGTCCAGGCCGCATCGGATTGACGGCCCTTTGCTGAACAGGCTCTTGAGACTTGGCCCTTCGGACCGCCCGCAACCGCGCCAGACGCCGCGCTTGCGCTGGGATATCGTCCAACGCCCGCTGAAACGCACAGAGACGGCGGCTCAGCGCTTTTGCATCCACCGGATCATCGGCCAAAAGCGGCTGCGTCACCGGAAAGGGCGGATCTTCGCCGTCAAAGAACCAAACACGCGGACCGCCACCAGCGCAGCGCTTGACAGAAATCAGCGGTTTTCTGGGATCGAACAACGGAAAAACGGGCACACTTGTCCCGGCGGCCCGGCGAATCCCGGTCGCAGCGGTACGCTTAGCCCGCTTCGTTACCGCAGGAGCGGGCAGACCGTGGGCTTCCACGACAATCAGCCGCCGCAAAGCCGACTCGGCAGGTCGCAGCACCCGCAAAACCGCGCTGCGCAAATGCCTCGGCACCACCGCGAGGCTTCCGCCCCCGACCATCACCAACAGCCCGGAGAGCATCCGGAGCAAGGCGTTGCGGTGTCGATCCATTGCCAATTCCCGGCTCATACGGTGCCAATTCAATCCTACTATGTTTCACTTAAAGGCCAAACAACACCTAAAAAGAAGATATGTCAAGAACATATGATGAAAATAGTGGATAAAAGCACTTGCACTCCCCGTCGCACTGCGTCATTCATGGCATTCAATCGGGAGGGAATCGATGTTCTGTGTACTGTTCGAGGTGCAGCCACGCTCAGGCCAATCTGATACCTATTTCCGGCTCGCCGCCGGAATGCGGGCGGAGGTGGAAAAAATCGATGGCTTCCTCGGCGTCGAACGATTCGTTGATACCGGCCGCGAGGACGCCTTCCTGTCTTTTTCGCGTTGGCGTGACGAAAAATCGCTCATCCGCTGGCGCGTTCAGGCCAAACACCAAATCATGCAAGAGCGCGGGCGCAGCGATATCTTCCGTGATTACCGCATCCGCATCGGCGAGTTGACCGCCGACAGCGCCCATGCCGATACGCCGCAGCAATTCCGCTATGACGAGACCGAAACCGGTGACGCGAAATCGGTCGTATTTATCGAACACGCTACTGAGGGCGCACCACCCATCTCCCCCGATGCCCTGACCACTGTCCCCTTTGACAGCGTCACCAATCCGGGTCGCTCGGCCACGCTGACTGGATGGCCCGACGCCCAAAAGGCGGCGGCACATTGGGCCGCTTACGAAGGCCAAACCGACCCCCACGCCCGCCAGTTCCGCATCGTCCGCGATTACACCATGCAAGGCCGCGAAGAAGCACCGCAGTATTTTCCGGAGGTGGCAGGGTTTGCATAGCCCCCTTAAAATGTCAGCGGATTCAGTCCCTTACTATCTATCACCGTTTCCATAACCGGATATGTATGCGTCTGCCTGACCCCCGGCAACGCCCCCAAACGGTCGCCCAGCAACGTCCGGTAATGCTCCATATCCCGCGCGCGGATTTTGATGAGGTAATCAAACCCGCCCGCAATCATATGGCACGCCTCGACCTCCGGTATCCGCGCGACCGCCGCATTGAACGCGTCCAAAACATCCGTGCGCGTCTGATCCAGCGTCACCTGCACAAACACAACATAGGGCAACCCCAGCTTTATCGGGTCCAACGCCGCGCAATAACCGCTGATATACCCCGCCCTCTCCAACCGCCGCACCCGCTCCGCACAAGGCGTCTTCGACAAATTCACCCTTTGCGACAGATCGGTAATCGAGATTCGTCCCTCCGATTGCAGCGCTTTTAGTATTTTCACATCCAAAGAATCGATCTTTATTTCCACGTAAATTCTCCAAAATCAGGCAAATTTCTTCCCGAAATCACTCTCAACCAACCTAAGTATAGCGAAATAACTCGCCCAAAACCCGTATAGTGAGCGAAATTTATTCGGGTAAGGATTCCGCCATGACCACCGCACTCGACGCCCATCGCCAAACCATCCGCAGCCTCACCAACCGTGATGAAGCGGCCCATGTCAAAGACATGATCGCCCGCCTTGATCTGTCCGGGATCGAGCGCGCAGCAGCCGTTACAGACGCCGCGCAAACCGTCGAGCGCATCCGCGAGGCGGGCGATGCGGGCATCATGGAAACTTTCCTCACCGAATACGGCCTCAACACCGACGAGGGCATCGCCCTGATGTGCCTGGCCGAAGCCTACCTGCGCACCCCGGACAGCGAGACGCTCGATGCGTTGATTTCAGATAAGATCGGCGAGAGCGATTGGTCCCGTCACCTCGGCAACGCCTCCTCCTCGCTGGTCAACGCATCCACATGGGCGCTGATGCTCACGGGCAAGGTTTTCCGCACCATCCCGGCGCAGGCCAACGACCTCGCCTCCGTCATGCATGGCATGGTTCAGCGCCTTGGCGAGCCGGTCGCCCGCACCGCTGTGGGCGAGGCGATGAAGGTGCTGGGCAAGCAATTCGTGCTGGGCCGTAACATTGAGGAGGCGCTGAAAAACGCCAAGTCCTTCGGCGCGAAAGGCTACCTGCACTCCTATGACATGCTGGGCGAGGCCGCCCGCACGTCCAAAGACGCCAAACGCTATTTCCTCGCCTATTCCGATGCGATTGCCGGGATTGCAAAACACGCGGATAAGGAAAACCCGCACGAAAACCCCGGCATCTCAATCAAACTCTCCGCCCTGCACCCGCGCTATGACACGGTAAGCAAGGATCGCGTGATGGATGAGCTGGTCCCCCGCATCACCGCGCTCGCCCAACATGCGAAAGCGGCCAACATCCCGCTCGCGATTGACGCCGAGGAGGCAGACCGGCTCGACCTGTCGATGGATGTCATCCAGGCGGTTCTGTCGAATTCCGGCCTGAAAGGCTGGGACGGATTCGGCGTTGTCGTGCAGGCCTATTCCAAACGCTGTCCCGCCGTGCTCGACTTCCTCTATGCGTTGACGGACGTGTTGAACCGCAAAATCTCGGTCCGCCTCGTCAAAGGCGCGTATTGGGATGCGGAGATTAAAAACGCGCAAGTTCAAGGACTCGAGGGCTACCCAGTCTACACCCGCAAAGAATCCACCGACATCGCCTATCTCGCCTGCGCCAAGCAGCTGATGGGCATGAACGACCGCATCTTCCCGCAATTCGCCACCCACAACGCCCACACAGTCGTCGCCATTGAGCGCATGGCGCCTGAGAACGCCCATTTCGAGTTCCAGCTGCTCCACGGCATGGGCGAGGCGCTGCACGAAATCCGCCGCCAGACCGACAAACGCCAACGCCGCATCTACGCCCCCGTAGGCGTCCACAAAGACCTGTTGGCCTATCTCGTCCGCCGCTTGCTGGAAAACGGTGCGAACTCATCCTTCGTGAACCAGCTGCAAAACAAGGCGATCCCGCCGCAAGTGATCGCCCGGGATCCGGTTGACGAGTTGCTGGCCCATGACAGCATCCCGCACCCCAAAATCGCGCTGCCCGCTGACATGTTCGCGGGCCGTCGCAAGAACTCGATGGGCTGGAACCTGTTCGACCCCGCCGCCCTTGAGAAACTCTCGGACCATATGGGCGCATGGCAGAACCATGTCTGGGCATTCGGCGCGGGCACAGACCTGAGCAACCCCGCAATGCTGTCCGACACCGTGGGTTCGATCACCTTCGCAGATGCCGATGCGGCCACAAAAGCCGTCGCAACCGCGCAAAACGGCTTCCCCGCATGGTCCGCAACCGCGCCAGCCACCCGCGCGGATGCACTGGACAAAGCCGCCGGCCTTTATGAGCAGCACCACCCCGAACTCATGGCCATCATCGTTCGCGAGGCCGGAAAAACCCGCCTCGACGCCATCGCCGAAATCCGCGAAGCGGTCGATTTCCTGCGCTACTACGCTGCGGAGGCCCGCGAGAAAGGCCCAACCCGCGCGCCCGTCGGCCCCATCGTCTGCATCTCGCCCTGGAATTTCCCCTGCGCGATTTTCACCGGACAAGTCAGCGCGGCCCTTGCCGCCGGAAACACTGTCATCGCCAAACCCGCCGAGCAAACCCCGCTCATCGCCGCCCGCCTTATCCAACTGCTGCACGAGGCGGGCATCCCCGAAGACGCGCTTGTCGCCGCACAGGGCCGGGGCCGTGACATCGGCGGCGCATTGACCGCTGCGCCGGGCGTCGCGGGCGTTGCCTTCACCGGATCAACCGCCACCGCGCGCGTCATCGATATTTCCCTCGCCGGATCGAACCCGAACGCGGGCCTGATCGCCGAAACGGGCGGCCTCAACGCTATGATCGTCGACTCTACCGCCCTGCCGGAACAAGCCGTGCGCGATATCGTGCAATCGGCTTTTCAAAGCGCGGGCCAGCGCTGTTCGGCTCTGCGCGTCCTCTTCGTCCAGCGCGATGTTGCCCCGCACCTGCTCGATATGCTCAAGGGCGCGGCGGAGGAGCTGCGCATCGGCGACCCGTGGCATCCCGGCACCGATGTCGGCCCCGTCATCGACGAGGCGGCGCGCACAAAAATCACCGAGCATTGCGCAAAACTCAAAGCCGACAACCGCCTGTTGTTCGAGCTGCCCTTGCCGCCCGAATGCGAAAACGGCACATTCGTCGCCCCCGCCGCCTTCCGCCTGAACAGCATCAGCGAGTTGAGCGGGGAAATCTTCGGTCCGGTCCTGCACGTCATCGAATTCGAGGCGCACGAGATCAACGCCGTCGTCGATGCGATCAACGCCACGGGCTACGGCCTGACCTTCGGCATTCACAGCCGCATCGACACCCGCGTCGACGCCATCTGCGAGCGGGCGGAAATCGGCAACATCTACGTCAACCGCAACCAGATCGGCGCGATTGTCGGCGTCCAACCCTTCGGCGGTGAAGGATTGTCCGGCACCGGACCCAAAGCGGGCGGCCCGCTCTACATGACCCGTTTCACCCATGCGGGCGGCACATTCGACCACCCCGCAGAGATGGACATGCCCGGCCCCACGGGCGAGCGCAACACATGGTCCCTCGAGCCACGCGGCCTCGTCGCCTGCCTCGGCCCGGACGAGCTGGCCATCGCACGTCAGGAAAAAGCGGCCATCGCGGCGGGCAACACGGTGGTCAAAGCCAATGGCGACCTCGACACACTGCTGGCCCGACCCGACCTCTCGCTCGTCCTCTACGAAGGCGACGACCCCGCCCCGATCCGCAAAGCCCTCGCAAACCGCCAAGGCGCGCGCGTGTTGCTCATCGACCCCGCCGCCAACCCCGAAATGTTGCACAGCGAGAAAACCATCAGCGAAGACACCACCGCCAGCGGCGGCAATGCCTCCCTGCTGTCGAGTGTGTCATAAGGGTAAGGCTC
>CALFAK010000162.1 GCA_937948985.1 uncultured Neomegalonema sp.
AGGGCGACTTTACCCTTTCTCTCGGTCCGGGTGCGTCATCGGGCCAGTGGAGCGCGGCGACTGGTGTCACTGTGGATAGCGCCCGCTACACCCGCATCGGTAATCTCGTCCACCTGCGCGCCGCCTTCCGCTTCACCGGACTGCCCGACGCGCCCATCACCGCCGCGACTTCACGCAGCCTCGATCTGGCCCCCTTCACGCCAATGGATGCCGCCCCGACAGACTCCTTCGACCACGCGGGCATGGCCACCATCGTCGGCCCGCTATCCAACGGCGGCAGCGCGTTCGCGTTCGCGTATCTGAACAAAATCGGACGGCTGTTCCTGTCGCTGGCCCCGCCCGCCACCAACCCGCCGGAAACCTCGGCGCTGATCCTCCTCAACCTGACCTACGAGGCCGCCTGATCCATGCCCACGCCGTCTATCGTGCGCGCCAACAACCCCTGCGCCCTGCGTCCCTTGTCACGGGGGCGTTGGAAAGGCCAAACCGGAACCATCCGCACCCCCGGCGGCGCGTATTGCGCGTTTTCAGACCCCGTCTGGGGCGTGCGCGCGGGCCTGAGAAATCTCGACACCTACCGCCGCCGCCACCGCCTCACCAGCGCGGCACAGATCATCGCCCGTTGGGCGCCCAAATCCGACAACAACCCCGAAAGCGCTTACGCCCGCTTCATCGCCCGCCGCCTCGGCCTCTCTGTCCTGCAAGCGATACCGTTTGACTACGACCACACCAGCCGCCTGATCGCCGCCGTCATCCGTTTCGAGACGGGAACCAACGCCGTCGGTCCCGACACCATCGCGCAGGCAATGGCGCTGATGGCCGCTGAAGAAGACGCCGCAGGTCGCGACCCGACCCCTTATCTGGTCGACAGCGCCCCGCTCAAACCGCTCACCCGTTCCAAAGAAATCGCGCTGGGCGGGGGCGCTGCCACCATCGGCGCGGGCGGCGCACTCGCCTACGCCCCCGAAGCAATAGATGCCGCCCGCTCCGCCATCAACACGGGCCGTGACGCGGCGCAGTCCATCGGTATCTCCAAACCCGCCGCCACCCTAGGTGAGTTCGCCTGTATCGGCAGCTTTCTGATCCTGCTGCTGTTCGGTCTCGCCATCCTCGCCAACCGCCTCCTTGCCCGCTACCGCGCTGAAAGATGACCCATGACCTCGACCCTCACGATCCCTTTGCCTGGCAATCTCACCCTGACCCGCACCATCACCCCGAACGGCGACCTGTCCCTGCACATCACCGACCCCTCCGGAACGATCCACTACAGCGAAGACATCACCGCCACCCCGGACGATGACCCGCTGGAGCAAATCCTCTGATTATACCCCCTCGCGCCCGTCCCCGGTGCATACCCCGCGAAGGCTGGGTATGCATTTCTCCAGAGACCTTGGAATCCGGAGATTTTTTTGGCGACTTTCAGGGCTTCTTGAACAACGGACGCCACGCCTTCGCGCGAAATGACAGCGTATTATCTTTCGTAAAGCGGAAGATATGCCAGCGCGTGACAACCGCAAACACGGCGGCGCACACATGACCCTCCTCGCCCGCCTCCTCACTCTCCCCCGCTGGCTCCTCCTCGCCACCGCAGCCACAACTGCGATCACCACCCACACCGCCGCCTACCACCTCGGCGCGGCCTTCGCCTTCCGCGCGGGCTTCGAGGAGGGTGCGGCTACCACGCTTAACCGGATCAAAGCCCAAGCCGCCCGCCGCACCACCAACCAGATTGAAGACCGCCTCAATGCCGAAACCGCTTCTCACCCTCACGCTGGCGAGCGCCCTGACGGCTTGCGCTGCGGTCCCTCCGCCCGTGACTGCCCCGAATAACTGTCTCAGTTGCCGCGCTCTCCCGCCGCCCAGCTCCAGCATCGCCGACACCCCGCAAACCCGCGCGCTGACGGATGTGATCTTCACCGTCTGGGCCTGCACCTGTGCCCCCGACCTTGCCGCCGCCAAAGGACTCAAATGCTCCCGCGTTTAACCGATACCACAGCCCTCACCCTGATGGGCGCAACCCTCGCCATCGCTTTCGTCTCCGCCCTCGCTGTCACCCGTGACACCTCCCGACCCTGTACCGAACGTGTTTTTCTCAGCGATGAAGGCTCCTACTCATGGGGCACAATCACCCGCTGGGGCGCCGGCTACCTTACCGCCTTCCACGTCATCGACAGCGGCCAAATCGTTGACGGCCCCGCTGTGGACAGCATCGGTGACCTGCCCGCCACCGATTTCAGCTTTCTGACGGGAGCGGCCATCAAAGCCGATCCCGCCACCATCCCCGCCCCCCAAGGCGCGGTTACGTTAGAGGGCTTCCCCGCCCGCGCCACCATGCGCGAAAGCCTGAACGGCACAGTCTACGCGCCAGACACCGTCCCGCCCGGTATCTGGGTCATGCTCGACCACCCCGAACCGCTGGTCGGCGGTTTCTCCGGCGGCTGTGTGCGGGACGCGAATAATAAAGTCGTCGCCGTCATTATGGGCGCATCGTCGATGAAACTCGACGGCCAAACCCGCCATTTCGCCCGCGTCATTCCCATCCGCTCGGCACTGCAAGAAATCCAAGGCACATCGCCGCCCCGACAGCCGCTCACGCTGTTCTCAAAGCCGCTCCCCGAATTGCAACGATGGCCCGGACGCCATTGATTTAATTTATGACGCCGCCCCGCACCCGATGCGGGGCCACCTTACGGCGATACAAACGAAAGCCCAAATGACCCCGCCGAGCCTACGCCTGACCCGCGCCGCTGATTATGCGGATAAATTCCTGAAAATCACCGCAGCCACCGCCATCTTCGGCGGGGCCGGAGCCTTCACCTTTCTCAGCGATGCCCTGCGCGACAGCGTGCAATCCTATTTCGGTATCCACGCCATCGTCACCCGCATCGAAAGCATCGAGACCCGTCTGCCGGGCCAGAAAGTAGCCATCTACGACGCTTCGTTCTCCTATATCGACGGTCCTTGCGTGATCGGCGCGGTTTGCATCGCCCGCTTCAAAATCCGCCGCACCCTCTACGGGGCCGATTGCAAACAGCCCCGCGTGACACCCTATGTCGATAATCACGGCGGCATCAAGCACCCCGCCGAGTATATCGGCGGCGGTTTGCGCGTGGGCAGTGACCTCTGGTCCCAAATCGAAATCCGCTTCCGCGTCCCCGCCAACGCCCGACCCGGCCGCGCCGCCTATACCTCCCTGCAAGAATACAATTGCCCAAACGGCACGGTATTGGAGGAGTCGATTTCGCTGAGTTTCATGTTAAAGGCCAGCGCTTGATCCAAAGACTTGCACGGCTTGGCCTTCTGGAACTTTACGCGAGGCTGTCTGCGCCCACGGCGGCCAACATGGCTTGGGCGACGGCGATGTCTTGATCACCCGTGCCGGAACCAACGCCGACAGCGCCCGCGATTTGACCCTCCAGCTTGACCGGCATCCCGCCGGGCAGGTTCGTGACCGCATTGCCCGTTGCCGCCGCCAGTTTCGCCGCGAAATCATCAGGCATTCCCCCCGTTGCCCCGCCCGTTGCTGCGGCGGTGCGTGCTTTGGCGCGTGCGCTGCGCAGGCTCAGATATTTCGCGCCGCTCATCCGCAAGCTGCCCATCACCTCACCGGAGGCGTCGACGACGACCAGACATTGCGGTTGGCCGATCTCGGTTGCCTTGGCCGCACCGTTTTGCAGCATGGCCAACACGGCATCGTGGGTCAGGGTCGGGCGGGTTTCAAACATCGGCGAGTCAGACATTTTGTTTTCTCCATTGAATTCTGCGGCTACAGATAACCAAGCTGGACGAAAATCCGAGGGAAAAATGAATATCGCACCCCGCGCGCTGCTCTTATCGATGTTTCAGGCGGCGGTCGGGGCGGCCGATCCGATGCTATGCGTGCCCGCGCATCTGCCCAAATCCGTCAAGGGACGGCTGGTGGTGGTTGGTGCCGGTAAAGCGTCGGCCCGTATGGCGCAAGCGGTGGAGCGGCATTGGGACGGCCCGCTGGAGGGCGTCGTTGTCACCCGCTATGGCCACGCCGCCCCGTGCGGGCGAATCCGTATCATCGAGGCCTCGCACCCTGTGCCGGATCAGGCGGGGGCCGATGCCACGCAAGAAATTCTCGATGCTGTCAGCGGATTGACTGAAGACGACACCGTGCTGGCTTTGATTTCGGGCGGCGGGTCCGCTTTGCTGACCGCTCCGGCGGGGAGTATCACGCTGGCCGAGAAGATGGCGGTTAATCAGGCGTTGCTGAAATGCGGGGCGGCGATCGGAGAGATGAACACGGTGCGCAAGCATCTGTCGCAGGTCAAAGGCGGCGGGCTGGCGGCGGCGGCCTATCCGGCGAAAGTGCTGTCGCTGATGATTTCGGATGTGCCCGGTGATGAGCCGGGGGTGATCGCCTCCGGTCCGACGGTCGGCACAACGACCACGGCAGCGGATGCGCGGGCACTGCTTGAGCGCTATGACATCGACATGCCGCCTTCCGTGCGGGCGCAGCTGTCTGGCGGGGCACAACCGCCGCACCCCGCCGATGCGTTGTTCCAAAACGTGGAGAACCGCGTGATCGCGGCCCCGCAGATCTCGCTGGAGGCGGCGGCGGCGATGGCGATGCAAGCGGGCGTGACACCGCTGATCATCGGTGACGCGATTGAGGGTGAGGCGCGCGATGTTGCAAAGGTTCATGCGGGCATCGCCGCCCAGATCCGCCGTCACGGCCAACCTTTCACGGCCCCGTGCGCCCTCATCTCCGGCGGCGAAACAACGGTAACCGTGCGCGGCAACGGACGCGGCGGGCGCAATGTTGAGTTCATGTTGGGTTTGGCGCTGGCGCTCAATGGTGCAGCCGATATTTCAGCGATTGCCGGGGATACCGATGGTGTTGACGGTGCCGAGGAAATCGCCGGCGCTCTGATTACGCCTGACACACTGGCGCGTGCGGCGGCGGCGGGGCTGGATGCGAATGCGATGCTCGCCACGAATGACGCGCATGGTTTCTTTGAGGCGCTGGGCGATCAGATTATCACAGGGCCGACTTTGACAAATGTGAATGATTTCAGAGCGATACTGGTTTTGTGACTACTGCGCTGCCGATGCGCCATTGCGCGCCAATGCATAGGTCGGGTTCACGGCTTCATCAGCCAGCCCTTTCGCACGGGGCGTATAATCAGGGATCGCCCCCATCCGCGCGGTGATGCTTGAATGCGCCCGCTCCCCATGCATTCCAAGCGTGGCGACGCGTGGCCGTCTGATTAAGAATAACCTGTTCATCCCGCGCCGTGATCCCACCTGCGGCGCGGTCGGATCACAATTGAACCCGCTCCGCCAACCATCAGGCAACAGCAGTCCCTGCTTTTCAGCGCGTTCCAGCATCCAAACGAAGCTCAGCGTACCCAGCGGCTTGGCGGCGGGAACATCTCCGTAATCACCGCCGATATCCGCATGTGCGCCGGGGAACCATGTTTGCTCAAGCTGCCCGTGCCATTTCGGATGCGCCTCCCAAAGGATAGGCTCATAGGCGTTGCGATCTTCATCTGCCGCGAGGGCTTGAAAAGCTGATATCACGCTCGATCCCAGCGCGTGGTCATGAAAATCCGTTGCCATCGGAAAAAAACGGGATAATCCGGGCACCGGAAGGCCAAGCGATTTCACCGTATCCCAGGCGCCGATACAGGTGATCTCAACCTTCGGGTGGCAGTGCTGCTCGCGGAAAGCGTTCATTGAGGGCGTGCGTTCGCCTTTGGTATAGTGCCTGAATGCCCGCTGCACCCGACGTTCCGTTGCTTCATTCGCGCGAAGCAGGCCGACATGCTCGATCAATCCGGCGATTGAGCGCACCGCATAGGCGCCTCTGCTGTAACCGAACAGGAATATCCGGTCACCTGGGCGATAACGGCTCGCCAGCGTCGCATAACCTTGGATGATCGCTTCGTTGATGCCCATGCCAACGGCGGCACTGAGCCATTTTTGCAATCCCTCGCCTTGCACACCTCTGCTATAGCCGATGCTTTGACGGGCGCTGGATGTGCCGCGCTCGATCATCCGGTACAGCCGCCCGGCATGGGTCATACAGTCTTCTTCGCCGACACGGCTTAACGTGCCATCGATGATAAAAACGTGATTGCGCGGTTCCCGCACCTGTACGTCGCTGGTGTCCATAGAATCAATGATAGCGCACTACCCTTACAAAGTACCAAACCCCGCAGTCATGTGATGCCGCGTGATCTGCGCATTATTTTCTTGTAATAACCCATCATTTCAATACGGCCTTTGAATGACTGCCGAAAGAGGCAGATTAAAATACGACGGAGAATGACGATGCTGTTGCTGGTAGGGTTGGGTAATCCGGGGGACAAATACGCCCGCAATCGGCACAATATCGGTTTCATGGCTGTGGATGAGATCGCGGATCGGCATAATTTCGGGCCTGAGCAGAAGAAGTTTCAGGGTTTGCTCCGCGAGGGACGCATCGGTACTGAAAAAGTTCTGACGCTTAAACCGACCACCTACATGAACGAGTCGGGCCGCGCCGTTGGCGAGGCGATGCGGTTCTACAAGCTGACCCCGGATGATGTGATCGTGTTCCACGACGAGCTTGATCTCGCCCCCGGAAAACTGCGCATGAAGAAATCCGGCGGTCATGCCGGGCATAATGGCCTTCGTTCCATTCATGCGCATATCGGCGCTGATTATCGCCGCGCCCGTCTCGGAATCGGTCATCCCGGCGATAAATCGAAAGTCAGCGGCTATGTCCTGAACGACTTCGCCAAGGCGGAGCGCGGTTGGTTGGACGCCATGCTCGCCGCGATGGCAAACGCCTCAACACGCTTGGCAGAAGACGATATCGCCCGCTTCCAAAGCGATGTGGCGCTTGAAATGCAAGGCGATCAGCCCGCTGGGAAGCCGAAGCCACCCAAATCGCCAAAGCCGCAGAAATCAAGCGTGACTGACAAACCCGCACCCCCTCCGGCGCAAGAAACGGCAAGCGCGTTTGATAAACTCAAAGGCTTCTTCGGCCGTTGATGCCTCATATGATCAGGCCGATAACCGGGTTATTATTTCTGACCCGGGTTGATCGCCATTGGCTCATGGCCGCTTAGGGTGGTCTAAAATCTGCATCTGAACTATCTTAATGTTATCCTTACGGATCAGATGGGGGCGTGGCGATGTTTGAAACAGATAAATCTTCATTAATCGGACGCACCAGCAACATGATCGGCGCTGCGAGCTTCAAGCCCGCCAATTACGCCGAGATGAGTGAACAGCAACGCGCTCAAGCGGTGGTGTTGTGGGTTGCCGGAGCGGCATACCAACCCAAGAAGGCCCGCGCGGGCGGCTTGCGCCCGAAATCGAAGCGAGCGCATACCGAGGCTGACGCGATACTTGATGTGCAAAAGCCGGATCATCCCATTCTGGCGGCAAGTATGCGGGCGGATATCCTGCTCGAACTCTACAAGCGCGCACCGGATGATGAGCGCACCGTCGAGATTTTTACGGCTGATCCCATCATTATTTCCGACCCCGAAACCGAACTCCTCGTTACCGAGTCGATGCTATTGGCACGTATCGGGCTATTCGATTCTCTCAACGCCTTGCTCGGTGTACGGGATTTGAGCCGCACCGCGGTCACCCATCTGCGTCAGACTTTAGTCGGGGCTTTTTCTTCCTTAAACGGCGCTGCCCAGCGTGAATGGACACTCAGCGAACTGCGGCTGGAACAAGGTCTGCACTTCATCGAAACCCGCGCGCCAAGCGACATTCTCGCATTGTCGGAGGAGCTGCGCCCCGTTGCGGAGCGCCGCAATCTCTGGGATGCGGTGCGTCTGTTCAGTGTCGCGGCGGAAATTGGCATCGGCGGTCGCGGCGCACGCACGCCCGTGTGCGACTTGCTGCAAGTCGATGAAAGCCGCATTTCCGGCTGATACCGATGGTTTTGTCATCCAGGGTGATCGCTTGAAAGCGGGAGCCAATCTACCAGCGTCATTGTCGGGCTTGTCCCGACAATCCAGAGGTGTAGTTAGAGAGGTTGTGCTGTTCCGGATCGTCGGAACAAGTCCGACGATGACAATTTCCAATCTGTAAAACGACTTCACAGCAGGTGATTTTAACAGTTTGGCCTTCAAGTGATTGCCGTGTTTTGTCATCGCAAGAATTGACATTCCGCCCCCATCCTGCGAGACGCCAGACGCTGATAGTGTGATTAGAGGAAGCGTCTCATGGGGTTCAAGGTTGGCATCGTCGGTTTGCCCAACGTCGGAAAGTCCACGTTGTTCAACGCGCTCACGCGCACGGCGCAGGCGCAGGCCGCTAACTTTCCATTCTGTACGATTGAGCCGAATGTGGGTGAAGTCTCCGTCCCCGACCCGCGCCTTGACGATATCGCCCGTATTGCCGGATCAAAGCAGATCATCCCGACACGCATGACCTTTGTCGACATCGCGGGCCTCGTCAAAGGCGCGTCCAAAGGGGAGGGATTGGGTAACCAGTTCCTCGCTAACATCCGTGAAGTCGATGCGGTCGCACACGTGCTGCGTTGCTTTGAGGATGACGATGTCACCCATGTCGAGGGGCGTGTCGATCCTGTTAATGACGCGGAAACCATCGAAACAGAGCTGATGCTCGCTGACCTTGACAGTATCGAAAAACGCCTCAGCGCGAATGTGAAGAAAATCCGGGGTGGCGATAAAGAAGCGGCCAAGGCCACCGAGTTGATGGAAGCGGTCAAAGTCCTGCTCGAAAACGGCAAGCCTGCGCGTGAGCTTGAAGTTGATCCTGAAGATGCGAAGGCATTTCGGATGCTGCAACTGATGACCTCAAAGCCGATCCTATATGTCAGCAATGTTGACGAGGCCAGCGCGGGCGAGGGCAACGCACTATCCGCCAAGGTTGCTGAGATGGCGGCGGCGCAGGGCGCGGCACATGTTGTGATCAGCGCGGCTATTGAGTCTGAGATAGCACAGCTTGAGGATGAGGAAGCGGCGATGTTTATGGAGGAGCTTGGCATGGGCGAGTCCGGCCTCGACCGTCTCATCCGCGCGGGCTACGGCCTTTTACATCTGATCACATACTTCACTGCCGGACCGAAAGAGGCCCGCGCATGGACCATCCCGACAGGGTATCGCGCGCCACAGGCGGCGGGTGTCATCCATACCGATTTTGAAAAGGGCTTCATCCGCGCCGAAACCACCGCTTATGAAGATTTTCTCGAACATAACGGCGAACAGGGTGCAAAAGATGCGGGCAAGATGCGGTTGGAGGGCAAAGATTACACCGTCCTTGACGGCGACATCATGCACTTCCGCTTTGCAAACTGACTATAATCGGTCGCCACTGTTTTACAAAACAGAAAAGACCGCCTCTTATCAGGGGCGGCCTATTACACGAGACATAAAAAAAGCCGGCTCTAGTGCGCCAGCGTTTTAACCAAATCAACTAATTTACGACGTGTTTCCTGATTACCGATTTTCTTAAACGCGGTATTCAGTTGCAGACCTTCCGAGCTGCTCACGAAATCCATCACGAATGACGTTTCATCAGGCTCGCCCATCCCGGCATTTTGCTCCGGCTTCTCACCGGAAATGCTGTCTGGCATGTCTGCAAAAAAGAATTCAACAGGTACTTCTAAAATACGGGAGATCGCATAAAGACGACTTGCCCCGACGCGGTTCGCGCCTTTTTCATATTTCTGTACTTGTTGGAACGTAAGTCCAAGACGCTCGCCCAAGCGTTCTTGACTCATGCCGATCATCATACGACGAAGCCGGATACGGCTCCCCACATGAATATCAACTGGGTTTGGTGATTTTGTCACAGAGTGTCCTAGCTATCAACATGTGCTAAAAATTCAAAAACCATACCTGCGGTTGCAGGTCACGGCAACGCCATAAAGCCTAAAAAACAATAAAAATCCACCACCTTAAAATTGAGTGCCGCTTTTTATTCCCCTTTTAGTAGTTTTTATGCAATTAATTTGATTAATTCTGATGTAAAAAAATGATACATATTGCCAGAGTTCAAAAAAATACGCGTCTGTAAGCGCGCAGCAGGGTTTTTTTAGTTAAATCGGTTTAACGTTACTGCCAGCGCAAAACAAAAGATGAGGCAGATACCAAAAAGTATCTCCTCGAATCTGCCATAAATTGTCAAACCCGAATTCGGCGGCAAGGCAGACAGCAAAATACCGCTCTCATTCAAGCCGAGCGTTTTTACCAACCTGCCCTTAGCGTCAAGCATGGCCGAAATACCAGTATTGGCAGCGCGTGCAAGGGGTAAACCCCGCTCAATGGCGCGAACACGCGCTTGAGTTAGATGCTGTTGCGGTCCTGCAATACTACCAAACCATGCATCGTTGGTAACATGCACCAACCACTCTATTTTTACACGTTTGTCAAGAATTTCTGACGGAAAAATCGCCTCATAGCAGATCATGCTTACGAACGCGGGAAGATTCGGGATGGTTATGACCCGATCTTGTGTCGCCCCTGATGTAAACCCTCCGGGCAGCGTAATCATCGAACGAATACCAAACTTCGATACTAACGATTCAAAAGGAACGTACTCGCCAAATGGCACAAGATGTTGTTTGTCATAGGTCGCGACAACATCCGCATTTGAATCCACTGCAATGACTGAATTATAAATGTAAGTCTCAGGCGTTCCGCGACCGTCAACGCGTATGCCCCCGGCTAAAACCACCCCACCGGGGCGCAGCGCTCCGGCGATGATTTGCCGTGCATCGGCCATTTCGGCGATTGGAAACGGCGTCGCAGCCTCCGGCCAGATCACCACATCCGCGCCTTGTTCTGACAGCGCGCGTGTCTTCTCGATCAGATCGTTGAAGTGGATATTCCTAAGTTCCGGCTTCCATTTCTGCGATTGATCCACATTCGGCTGAACCATCCCCACCAACAACGGTTCACTTCTCGGCGTAAGCGGTTCATTCAATAGCTTTTGTCCGATGCCCCACGAACCGGCGGTCAGCGCTATGGCAATCGCGGCGAAAGCGACGCGTCTGTGTCCTGAGGCCGGCATGAACACCGCCCCGGCGAGACACCCGACCAAAATCGTCAGCAGCGTAACGCCTGTAATTCCGATCACGGCAGCCACTTGAATCGGCGGCACATCGACCAGCGCGTATCCCAGCAACCCCCAAGGAAAGCCTGTGAAGACCACGCCGCGCAACGCCTCGAACAGCATCCAACTCGCCGCGAGCATGAAGGGCGCGGCAATCGCTGAACGGCTTGCCCATCGCGCCAGCGCAAAGCCAGCGCCCCAAAACAGGGCCAACCCCCCAGCAAATAGGGGCACAGCGATCGGGATCAGCCAGCCGAACGTTGCAATATCGACCAAAAACGGCTCAGCGATCCAGAACATGCTTCCGGCGAAATAACCTAATCCACCCAGCCACCCTGTCAGGAAAGCCGCTTTTGGCGTCGCAGTTTTATGCCACAATAAAAACAGCGCACCGATGCCAACGGGCAGCAACCCGTAAAACTGCAACGGAGCTTGGGTGAGCGCAAGCGCAAGCCCCGACACAATGCACAGCAACCAACGGGGCATTTACTGCGCAGCCTGAAGATCGGCGGCGAGCTGCGCGTCGCTCACTTCAGGCAATGTCAGCGTGACCAGTAAACGTTTGATCCGTCGCGGGTCGGCATCCAAAATTTCAAACTCATGCCCGTCAGGATGCCGGATCACCTCGCCGCGTGCGGGAACCCTGTTGCACAGCATAAACACCAACCCGCCCAGCGTATCCACATCGTCCAGCTTTTCAGGATCGAGCAACCGCACGCCCGTCTCTTGCTCAAATTCATCAAGATAAGCGCGGGCATCGGCCCTATAGACATTATCCGACTGCTGCGTCCATCCCGCCTCGGCGGTGGCATCATGCTCGTCTTCGATGTCGCCGACGATCAGTTCAAGCAGATCCTCAATCGTCACCAGCCCGTCCACGCCGCCATACTCATCAATCACGAGCGCCATGTGGACCCTGTCGGCTTGCATCTTTTGCAGCAGAACCCCGCAACGCATAGACGGGGGCACGGTCAGGATACGCCGCAAATGCGGCCTCACCGAAAATTCCTCAGCAGGAGGGGATTTTTCGATCAGCCCGGAAACCATGAACACGTCTTTCACGTGGATGAAGCCATCCGCGTCATCAAGCGTATCATGATACACGGGCAGGCGCGAATGCCCCTCCTGACGAAACGCCGCGACGACCTCGTCGAAGCCGGACTCAATGGCGACCGCGATCACATCCGCACGCGGAACCATCGCGTCAGAAACCCGCATTTCCCCCATACGCTGCACATTGCCCAGCAGTACCTGCTGCCGGACACTGTCATCATGGGGCAGGGTAGGGGGCGTAACCGCAGAGCTATCTGCGGTCTCTTTGCTTGGGGATTTCGCAAGGCCAATCGCGCTGAGAGCGCGTTTCAATAATGGCCTTCGACTATCACCCTCATCATCACCATCGGCGGCGAGGGGTGTCGTTCGGTCGTCAGAGGGCTTCGCAGCGCCGGTCATTATCGTCTTGCCTGTCACGGGCGTTCCGCCATCGGAACGCGGTATGGGTCTTCAATGCCGAGACGGGAAAGCGCTTTGATCTCGGTGCTTTCCATCAATCCCGCTTCATCGTCGGTCTCATGGTCGTACCCCAGTAAATGCAACAGACCATGAATAATCAAGTGTTTAACGTGATGTGCAACAGGACGCCGCGCCGCAGCGGCCTCACGCTCGATGGTCTCCCAGGCCAGCGCAATATCGCCCAGCGTTACCGGAACACCATCAGGGCGGGGCATATCTTCCGCGGGAAACGACAGCACATTGGTCGGCGCATCTTTGCCGCGAAAGTCGCGGTTCAGGTTTTGAATTTCCGCATCATTGGTCAGCAAAACGCTCACATCGGCTTGTGTGATATAGCCGATCTCATCACACGCGGCCTGTATCGCCACATCAATCAGGGCCACGGAGTCCGCCCATCTTTCATCTTCAACGGCGATGTCGATCTCAATCATTGTAGCGGCGATGCCTTGTCTGATCCAAAGTATCGTAAGCCTTGACGATCCGCGCGACCATCGGGTGCCGCACGACATCTTTATCTGTGAACCGGATCACAGACGCATCTTCAATCCCTTCCAGAATATGCAGCGCCTCCTCAAGACCGGAGGATTCACCGCGCGGCAAATCAATCTGAGTCGGGTCGCCCGTCACCGCCATCAGCGAGTTTTCGCCAAGTCGCGTCAGGAACATCTTCATCTGCATCCGCGTACAGTTCTGCGCCTCGTCCAGCACAACATAGGCATTGGACAGCGTACGCCCGCGCATAAACGCCAGCGGGGCGACTTCAAACACCCCGCTTTCCAGAAATTTCGTCACCTGATCACCGCCCAACGTATCGTGCAGCGCATCGTAGAGCGGGCGCAGGTAGGGATCGACTTTCTCTTTCATATCGCCGGGCAGAAACCCAAGCCGCTCCCCCGCCTCGACGGCAGGGCGGGACAGGATGATGCGGTCGACCCGCTTATCCAGAAACGCTTCAACGGCGGCGGCGATGGCAAGATAGGATTTCCCTGTTCCGGCGGGGCCAATGCCGAAGGTCAGCGTATTTTGGGTCAGCGCGGTGATATAGTCGGCCTGACGCGGTGTGCGCGCCTCAATCACACGCTTGCGGGTGCGAATTTCCTTAACGCGGGCCGCCGGTATCTTGGCGGGCGAGGGCACAACGCTGCGTTTTTGGCTCTCCCGCGCAAACCGGATCGCCCCGTCCACATCGCCTTGCTCAATAGGGCGGCCTTGGCCATAGCGCCGCTCAAGACTGCGCAGCGCCTCAACCGTCGCTTTCACATCATGTTCGTCACCGATCAGGGCAAGCACATTGCCGCGCTGATGGATCTCGATTCCAAAAGCCCGCTCCATTGTCGCAAGATTTTTGCTATAGGGTCCGACCAGTTGGGCCACCATCGCGTTGTCATCAAATTCAATCGTAACCGGAGTTTGCGTCACTTCATTTTCCGCCACGCGGCTCTGCCTTCTCTGGGAATGAACATTCTATGAATCGTCATTACGCATGAAATACGTGAAGAAGATGACAAGGGCGATCTTAATTTACACGGTATGATCGGTCAGCGATCCGGCAAGGCTGTTTGTGCTGATCGCATCGATATTTACCGTGACGATCTCACGCATCATCGTTTCGGGCGCTTGCACGAAAACCGACTGCAGATAGGGGCTGCGCCCGATCAATTGCCCGTCTTCACGGCCTTTTTTCTCAAACAACACAGGCATCTGCGTCCCGACACAGTCCTGCATAAAGCTGACTTGCTGCTCACGCAGACGCGCTTGCAGAATTGCCAGACGTTCGTCTTTGACTTCTTCGGGAACCTGCTCGGCCCCTGCGGCGGGGGTTCCGGGGCGCGGGCTGTACTTGAACGAATAGGCCTGCGCGTAGCCGACCGCATCAATCAAGGCCATCGTATCCCTGAAATCCGCATCGGTCTCACCGGGAAAGCCGACGATAAAATCGCCAGACAGTGCAATATCGGGCCGTGCGGCACGGATGCGCTCGATCAGGCGGATATACTCATCGCCTGTATGCTTGCGGTTCATCGCTTTGAGCACACGGTCCGAACCGGACTGCACGGGCAGATGCAAGTAAGGCATCAGCACCTCTAACGAAGTGTGCGCCTCAATCAGATCGTCGCTCATATCGTTGGGGTGGCTGGTAGTGTAGCGAATCCGCTCGATCCCGTCGACGCCCGCAATCTCGTGGCACAGCGCCGCAAGGGCAACCGTCCCGCCATCCGCACCCTCGCCGTGATACGCGTTAACGTTCTGCCCCAGCAGCGTCAGCTCACGCACGCCCGACTCCGCCAACCGCCGCGCTTCGGCCATGATCTGCGACACGGGGCGCGAGAACTCTGCACCCCGTGTGTAGGGCACAACGCAGAAAGCGCAGAATTTATCGCAGCCCTCTTGCACGCTTAAAAACGCCGTCGGCGCCGCGCGCGGCGCGCGTTTGGGCAGCGCCTCGAACTTATCCTCGGCGGGAAAATCGGTCAGCACTTGCGCCGCCGCACCGTTCTCCATCTCACCGATCATACCTGGAAGGCGGTGATAGGCTTGCGGCCCGACAACCAGATCGACCAGCGGCTGACGGCGTACAATTTCCGCACCCTCAGCCTGTGCGACACAGCCCGCCACACCGACCCTCATCTCGCCGCCACGCTCTTTCTTGGCAGTGGCAAGTTGGCGGATACGGCCCAGTTCGGAGTAAATTTTCTCGGCGGCTTTCTCGCGAATATGGCAAGTATTCAGCATCACCAAATCGGCATCATCGGGCGTATTAACCGTATCATAACCGGCAGTGGACAACGATTCCGCGATGCGTTCGGAATCGTAGACATTCATCTGACAGCCATAGGTCTTGATGAACAGTTTTTTACGGTCTGGTGCTGTATTCATACGCTTTCCAAGAACACAAAAAAAGCGCGCCCGCAATGCGGACCCGCTTTTTTATCACAAGATTCGTGACGATATTTACGCGGCCTTGCGGCGGTTGCGTCCGAGACCGATTTTCTTCGCCAGTTCCTGACGTTTCGCAGCGTAGTTTGGTGCGACCATCGGATAATCCGAAGGCAGACCCCAACGCTCACGATAATCTTCCGGCGTCATGTTGTAGGATGTCTTGAGGTGACGCTTCAACATCTTCAGTTTCTTGCCGTCTTCGAGGCAGATAATGAAGTCCGGCGTGATGGATTTCTTGATAGAAACTGCAGGGACGAGTTCCTCAACAGGTTCTTCCTCAGGCTCGTTCGCAAGGAAGTCGAGTGTTTTATAAATCGACTCGATAAAGCCGGGAAGGTCACCAACAGGAACAGGATTATTTGAAACGTGTGAGGAAACGATCTCTGACGTAAGTTGCAGAATTTCGGTTTTTTCGATCACAGCATCTGACATTGTATACTCCACAAAGTTGCATTTAGTCTGTCGGGGCAAATTTTTCATAAAATAAGTATGTCTTATTTTAATAACGCAGCCTGACCAACCGCATTTGCACCGTCGGGGCGTGTATTGTTTTTTTAACTTAAAACCGCAAGCGCTTTTTTCAATGAAGTCTACATTATATTCAAAAAAGAGACTTCTTTGATCAAAAAGCCTTAGTATCGCTTTATCATCACAATTGCATCAATAGAATTTGAATTGATTGTATAGTAACTCTTGCGTGTTCCATTCTTTTTAAAACCTAGGGTTTTATAAAAAAGGATTGATAAAGTGTTAATTTCGGCAACTTCCAGGAATACGTTTGCTATCGGAATGTCCCGCACTCTGCTTTGAAGTGCTGAAAACAGCGCTTTTCCGACTTTTTTTCGTTGAAAGTCAGGTTGCACAGCTATCGTGATGATTTCGGCTTCACCTGCAACGTACTGTTCGATCAAAAATCCAACAGGTCCGGTTCGATCATTATCTTCAGCAAGATAAAGCGTGTAGTTGTTGAGTGACAACAGGTCGCGAATTTCTTCCGGTTGATAACTTCGCATACCTGTCGCAACGTAAGCCTCGTTTTGAATCCGCGCTAACTCAGCCGCCAATTCAGACGTAATAGGCCCGGTTATGATTTGGATATTCACGCAGGGCGCAACTCAACCGCCGCCGCACGCTTGGCATCGGGCGCGCGCAAGTAAAACGGTTTTGGTGCGGATGCCCGGCTTTGCGTAATTTTTTGCAATGCCAGCCGGCCCACATCCGCAGGGTCAATGGGGGGCACCATTTGATCATCAGATGCGCGTCCCAAACATGTCAGCACTTGTGCCCGCGCTGTGCCGACGACATGCGTAATCGGCCGGGTGGCCAGAAAATCCGACAATTCATCCTCCGGCACCGCCCGTGCATCGATCACCGGGTCGCCCTGTTCAAAAATCTGAGCAAAAATCTCGCCACGTCCGCCATCCAGCGCGGCGATGACGCGCTCCGCCGCGTGAGGAGCCGCCAGCGCTTCCAATGTTGAAACCCCGACAGCCTGCGCCCCGGTTGACAGCGCCAAGCCACGCGCAAATGCCACACCCAGCCGTGCGCCGGTAAAGCCGCCCGGTCCACATGTGACGCCAATCACATCGATATCGCGAGCCTCCACGCCCGCTTGCGACAGCGCCTGTTCAACCATCTGCGACAGCCGCTCGATGTGCCCGCGCGGCATCGCCTCAGAAATATGCGCCACACGAGCTTCACCCCGCAGCAACGCAACAGAGCAATGACCCATGCAAACATCAAGGCCGAGCGTGAGCGTGTCAGTATCAGCCAATCGCAGATCTCTTCAAAATTACGCTGCGCCGCCTATTGCGCGACGGGACGCACTTCCAGCACGTCAGGAATGTAGTGCCGCAGCAGGTTCTCGATACCCATTTTCAGGGTCATGGTCGAACTTGGACAGCCCGCACACGCACCGCGCATCGACAGGTAGACAATTCCTTCCTCGAACCCGTGGAAAGTAATGTCACCACCATCTTGCGCGACCGCCGGACGGACCCGTGTATCGAGCAAATCCTTGATCTGCGTCACAATCGCCCCGTGCGGACCGTCATGCTCGGCGTGCCCGCCATCGGCAGTGGCATCGTCGGCCATCACGGGTTGCCCGGTCGTGAAATGCTCCATAATCGCGCCGAGGATCGCGGGCTTGATATGCGCCCAATCCGCCTCACCTTTCGCGACCGAGATAAAGTCCGGCCCGAAAAACACACCCTCAACACCCTCAACCCCGAAAATACGCTGCGCCAGCGGCGATGCATCCGCATCATCGGCGCTCGTGAAGTCAGCGGTTCCGCTCGGCATTACCGTGCGACCGGGCAGGAATTTCAGCGTTGACGGGTTTGGTGTCGCTTCGGTTTGAATAAACATCTGCGCAATCCTTGTTGGTGCGGCTCTAGTTTAGAATTGTTCTAAATATGGAGCGGGTACAGCTTTTGATCAAGCCCCATTCCGCCCGCCGCCAATCAATCCCATCACGTCATAAACCTCGTCCATAATCGGGCGTGCCAGGACCGCCGCGCGCCGGGCGCCATCGGTCAGGATCGCATCGATATGCTCAGGGTCTTGCGTTAACCGCCGCATCTCATCACCGATCGGAGCCATCTTCGAGACGGTCAATTCCGCCAGCGCGGGCTTGAACGCGCCAAACCCTTGCCCGCCATACTCGCTCAACACATCCTGTTTACTGCCACCTGACAGCGCCGCGAAAATGCCGACCAGATTATCCGCCTCGGGCCGCTCCGCCAGACCATCCGTCTCAGAGGGCAGCGGCTCAGGGTCGGTTTTTGCCTTTCGGATTTTAGAGGCAACCGTATCCGCGTCATCGGTCATATTGATGCGCGACATATCCGATGGATCGGACTTGGACATTTTCTTCGTGCCGTCACGCAGTGACATAATCCGCGCGCTCTCCGCTTGAATCAGTGGCTCCGGCTGGGGGAAGAAATCCGGCACATTGAAATCGTTGTTGAATTTCTGCGCAATATCCCGCGCCAGCTCCAAATGCTGCTTCTGATCCTCGCCCACGGGTACATGTGTGGCGCGATAGGCAAGGATATCTGCGGCCATGAGGTTCGGGTAGGCATAAAGGCCAACCGAGGCATTTTCTTTATTCTTGCCGGCTTTTTCCTTGAACTGCGTCATCCGGTTCAGCCAGCCCATGCGTGCCACGCAGCTGAAAATCCAGCCCAGCTCGGCGTGCGCGGTCACTCGGCCTTGATTGAACAGAATCGATTTCGCCGGATCAAGGCCCGACGCGATAAAAGCCGCCGCCACTTCACGGATTGCGGTGCGCAGCGCGGCGGGGTCTTGGGCCACCGTGATCGCGTGCAGATCAACAACACAGTAGAGGCGCTCAAAGTCCTGCTCCTGCAAAGCAACAAAATTCCGCACCGCGCCCAGATAGTTGCCCAAGGTCAGGTTGCCCGTCGGCTGAACACCGGAAAAAACGCGTGGTGTGTGGGTTCTGGTCGAATTTTCCGCGCTCATCGGCAACTTTCCTCAGTATTCTTCGCGTATGCCTGAAATCTCAGCAACTCGTTAAGCGCAAGCTGTCCAAGGTGCAAGTGCGTGCGCTGCGAATTGCGCTCGCAAGCATTGCTAAAGATGTGTAGGGCTTGGCTATGAACCAGAACGAACCGCCCGAAGAAGACCCCCAAGAGAGACCACGTTGGGGTGAACCGAAGAAGCACGAACCGATCTTTAATCCCGGCGTATTTGATGCGTTCCCGGTGCTCTTGCTTGTGGTGGTCATGCTTGCCATTCATTCATGGGCGCATTTCGGCGGGCTTCAGGCGCAATCCGATCTTTATCGCGAGTACGCTTTTTTCTCTAATCGTTTCTGGCGCGGCGGTGATTTCTCCGCCCTTATTACCTACGCGTTTTTGCATGGTGATTGGATACATCTGACCATGAACGGCGTTGCTGCCTTCGCGCTGGGCACGGTGTGCTGGCGGGCGATGGGCACCGCGCGGTTCTATCTGTTCTTCACGATAACGGCAGCGGCGGGCGCGATTGCTTTTGCCTTGATCCGCCCGGAGGATGGCCCGCTCGTCGGCGCGTCCGGCGCGATTTTCGGTTTCTTGGCCGCCTTCAAATACATCCAGTTCCAACGCATGGCCGATCAGGGTTACGATATCCGTCGCGACGCCCTGATGTTCCTGCTTCAGGTCAGCGTGCTGAACTTCGCCGTTGGTTTCGCAACGGGCGGCGTGATGGCGTGGGAGGCGCATTTCGGCGGCCTGGCCGTCGGCTGGTTCATCACTCCTACCATGCTTCGCAAGGACTGAGCGATGGCTGATAAACCAACCCCGACCCGACGCGCCGATTATGGAGGATTTTGCCGGATCACCACGCGCTGGATCGACAACGACGCGTTCGGCCATGTGAACAATGTCAACTACTACTCTTTCTTCGACACTACCGTCTGCACCCACTTGGTCAAAAACGGCGTCTTCCATCCGACGGAAGGCGAAGTCATCGGTCTCGTGGTCGAGTCGGGTTGCAACTACTTCTCCTCCGTCGCGTACCCGGACCTGATAACGGGTGGCTTGCGGGTCGAGCGTATCGGCACATCATCCGTGCGCTACGGCATTGGTATCTTCCGCAATGACGAGCAAACCGCCAGCGCCGCCGGGCACTTCATCCACGTCTATGTCGATCGCTATACCCAACGCCCCGTTCCGCTACCTGCGGCTCTAAGGACCGTGGTTGAGGCCTTGGTCGTATGATACGCCGCCCGAATGAGCGAAAAACCTGATCTCACAGTTTACTACGACGGCTCCTGCCCGATCTGCGGTTGGGAAATCGATCTCTATGCCAAGATGCGCGGGGCGGAGCGGATACATTGGTTCGACATCACCCGTGAGGACACCGCCGCTCTGGGGCCGGGCCTCGACTTGCCCACGGCGACGGGCAAATTCCACGTCCGCGACGCGACCGGAACGCTGGTCAGTGGCGGCAAAGCCTTCGTTGAGATCTGGTCCCGGCTTCCCGCGCTGAACTGGGCCGCCAAGCTGGGCCGTACCCGCGCGGGCGTTTGGATTTTGGAGCGTTTCTACCGCATTTTCCTGCGCATCCTGCCACGATTGCGGCGGGTTATGGGTGATAGGAAACGCTGAGTTAATAGTTAATCCAGTCACCTTCGGAGTTGTTCCGAAGGTCCAATCCCGACTGAAATGCTGCTCTGGATTATCGGAATAAGTCCGATAATGACTGTGACGGGGGTAACTTATTCCCAATGACATCGGATGCAGAGAAGGAAAAATTATTATAACTCAGTGTTGAGAGCCTTTGGTATTTCATCATTGCTGTGGATCAGATCAAGGAATACCGTCTCAAGTCCCGCCTCACTCGTCGTGACATCACGGATGTCAATCCCGCTGGTCCGCACCAGATCAAGCAGCCCGCCAAGGCTCGCCTTCGAGCGCGAATAGGTCAGCGCCAGCGCCCCGTGCCGTGTCACTTCCGCCTCAACGCCCTCATGTTCCGACAACGCGGGGGGCAGCTCGGTTAGCGCATCTGCGGGCGTGATCGTCACCGTCTTCCGGTCCAGCCGCCCCAGCAAATCAGCTTTCGGCTCATTCGCGATCACCTCACCGTGGTTGATAATCGCGATCCGGTCACACATTTCCTCGGCTTCTTCGAGGTAGTGCGTCGTCAGAATAATCGTCACCCCATGCGCGTTCAGCTCCCGCACATAGGCCCATAACTGCTGCCGCAGCTCAATATCCACACCCGCCGTCGGCTCATCCAGAATCAGCACGGGCGGTGAATGCGCCAGCGCCTTGCCGATCAGCAGCCGCCGCTTCATCCCGCCCGACAGCGAGCGTGCGTGTGCTGTCGCCTTATCCCCCAGTCCCAGCGCGGCCAGCAACTCGTCTGTCCGCCGCTCCCCTGCGGCCACGCCATACAGCCCGGCTTGAATTTCCATCGCCTCGCGCGGTGTGAAGAACGGATCGAGGTGCAGCTCCTGCGGCACAACCCCGATGGAGGCACGCGACATGCGCGGGTTCGCATCCTGATCGAACCCCCATATCCGCACCGACCCGCTTGACTTGTTCACCAACCCGGCCAAGATATTGATAAGTGTGGATTTTCCCGCACCATTCGGGCCGAGTAAACCAAAGATCGACCCGACAGGAACCCCAAGCGTCACCCCCTTCAGCGCGTCCTTCGCGGGCGCGTCGCCGCGCCCCGCATAGGTCTTGCGCAGGTCACGAATATCAAGGGCGAGATCGGGGGCATCAGTTGACATAGGGCCGTCCATCAGAAAAAAGCGGGCATCGAAAGCGTATCCGCTGTAAACTCGGACCTAGCATTCCCATCCAAGCGCCGCAATCGGCGTCAGTCCCGCAGGAGACCGCAATGGCCGGAGCCTTGACCAAAACCACGACCGAGCAACGCGATCTCGCCGTGATCGAAGTCCAAACCCGCATGGTCGCTTGCGACGGCGGCGGCGGCCCGCTCGGCCACCCGCTGACCTATTATGAAATCGGCAGCGACGGTACAGCGGTTTGCGGCTATTGCAGCAAGAAATTCATTCTCGCTCAAAACGCGTAAACATATGTAATATATAAGATTAATTCCGCGCCGCATTGAGGCGCGGAGCCGGCAAGAGAGTAACTGTCAGCAGCAAGGGCCGCTGGCATCCTCACCCGTTCCGCACCAACCACAACCCCGTATCAATCGCGTCCTCATGACGGGGCAAGCCACGCAGCAAAGGCCGCTCCATCGCCCCCATCCGTGTCGCCGCGTATTGGCTGGCAAAGACGGCCCGATACGCCCCGCTCAACAACCACCCGCCCAACCCGTTCTGTTCCGTATACCCGCGCCATTCCCAGTGGTCGGGATACGCATCGGGCCAGAAAATATCATGGATATGCACGATCACACCGGGCTTTAAGCGCGCAAGGATGCGGTTGAAAATCATATCCACATCCGAGCCG
Organism: uncultured Neomegalonema sp.; assembly: GCA_937948985.1. Lineage (GTDB taxonomy): Bacteria > Pseudomonadota > Alphaproteobacteria > Rhodobacterales > Rhodobacteraceae > JAHDDY01. Next base: position 22,455 of record CALFAK010000162.1, read on the forward strand.
GGCCACAGCAAATGGCTCGAATCAAAAAACGCAATGTCACGTGGTTCCAGCGCATCGAACAGCGGCAGATGTGTTTCGCTCAAAAGGCTGCGGTCCCAGTTGACGGCAAGCCCCTCCATCGTAGCACGCGGCTGCGGATCGATACAGGTAATCGCACAAGCCTTGCCGCCATCCGCCACCCCCCGCGCCAGAAACCTTGTTGAATGACCGGAGCCAACCTCAACAATCCGCATCGGCGCATTCTTACGCACCATCGTATATGCCGCTACCGCATCCAGCGTCGGAAACCATGCCTGATCCCAGCGCGGGGCAGGGGGCACACCCTCAAACGCCGTCATCTCCTCCGCATAACCGTCAGCGGCATCAAGCAAACCCGCAAACGTCTCGCGCCGCGCCCTGAACACCGCTTCAATCTCAGGATAAGCGGTCAACGGCGTCACCGACCCCGCATAGCGATAGGGTGAGAAAAACCCCTGCTTGCCGTGCCCCAAAGCCGATTGCAGGCGCATACGCGCACGTTTGAAATCCGTCTTTTCCATCGTCCGCTTATGCGCCAAGCCGGGATCAAATACCAGCGTGGGCTGGCGAAATGCGTATATACAATAAGGAAAAAGCCGCCCCCGAAGGCGCGGCAATCGTTTGAAACAAAATCGTCGTTTAAGGTTCTCTAAGGAAAGATGAGTGACGCTGTTGTCCCCCGAAAATGGGGGCTTACGATCAATGCACCGTCAGTCCCTCGCCCGCATCCGTCGGGGGCGGGGTGGGGGCGACGATGGCGTCGCCCATGATGAGGCCGTCTTCGTTAGCTGTCACCGTAACAGTTGCGCCGTCTTTGACTGTGCCGCCGAGGATTTGCTCAGCCAGCGGGTCTTCGAGCGCCTTTTGGATCACCCGTTTCAGCGGACGTGCGCCATAGGCGGGGTCGTAGCCGCGCCCGGCCAGCCATGTCCGCGCGCCCTCGTCCAGCGTGATGCCGATCTTGCGGCCCGCAAGGCGTTTTTCAAGCCGTGCAAGCTGAATATCGACGATCCCGGCCATATGCTCGCGGGCGAGGCGGTCGAAGATGACGATCTCGTCGAGACGGTTGAGGAATTCGGGCCGGAAATGGGCCTTCACCGCCTCCATCACCGCATCACGCGCCGCGCCCATCGCCGCCCCTTCCGCCACTTCGGTCAGCGCGTGACTGCCGAGGTTGGAGGTCAGGATAATGATCGTGTTGCGGAAATCGACTGTGCGGCCTTGGCCATCGGTCAAACGACCCTCGTCCAGCACTTGCAACAGCACGTTGAACACATCCGGGTGCGCTTTTTCCACCTCGTCGAACAGTACGACCTGATAGGGCCGCCGCCGCACGGCTTCGGTCAGCACACCGCCCTCGTCATAGCCGACATAGCCGGGAGGGGCGCCGATCAGGCGGGCGACGGAGTGCTTCTCCATGAACTCGGACATGTCAATCCGGGCCATCGCTGTGTCATCATCGAACAGGAAGTCGGCCAGCGCTTTGGTCAGCTCGGTCTTGCCCACGCCTGTCGGGCCGAGGAACAGGAAGCTGCCCAGCGGTTTGTTCGGGTCGGAGATGCCCGCCCGCGCTCGGCGCACTGCGCTGGAAACGGCGGAGACCGCTTCTTCCTGACCGATAACGCGCTTGGCGATTTCATCCTCCATGCGCAGCAGCTTTTCGCGTTCGCCTTCCAGCATCTTATCGACCGGAACCCCCGTCCAGCGCGAGACAACTGCCGCGATGTGCTCGGGAGCAACAGCCTCCTCGACCAGCACGTCGGTTTCGGCGCCTTCGGCATCCGCGAGTTGCTTCTCAAGCTGAGGGATCAGGCCGTAGGATAGCTCGCCCGCTTTGGCGAGGTCGCCGCGCCTTTTGGCATCGTCCAGTTCGTTTCGGGCGTGGTCGAGTTGTTCCTTGATATCGCGCGCACCCGCGAGTTTATCGCGCTCGGCCTCCCATTGGGCCGTCAGTGAGGTGGACTTTTCTTGCAGTTTACCCAACGCCTCCTCAAGGTTGGCGAGGCGGTCAATAGAGCCTTGGTCGGTTTCTTTCTTCAGCGCCTCGGCTTCGATCTGCTTTTGCATGATCTCACGGTCGAGGGCGTCGAGTTCTTCGGGTTTGGAGTCCACCTCCATCCGCAGGCGCGAGGCGGCCTCGTCCATCAGGTCGATGGCTTTGTCGGGCAGGAAGCGGTCGGCGATATAGCGGTGCGAGAGGGTGGCCGCAGACACCAGCGCAGAATCCGAGATACGCACACCGTGATGAACCTCGTATTTCTCCTTGAGGCCGCGCAGGATCGAGATGGTGTCCGGCACGGTCGGCTCGGCCACGAAAATCGGCTGGAAACGACGCGCCAGGGCGGCGTCTTTCTCGACATGCTTGCGGTACTCATCCAGCGTGGTCGCGCCGATGCAGTGCAATTCGCCCCGCGCAAGGGCAGGTTTGAGCAAGTTTGAGGCATCCATCGCCCCGTCGCCTTTGCCCGCGCCGACCAGCGTGTGCATTTCGTCGATGAACAGGATGATCTCGCCGTTTTCGGCCATGACTTCGTTGAGGACGGCTTTGAGGCGTTCCTCAAACTCGCCGCGATATTTCGCGCCCGCGATCAGGCTGCCCATGTCGAGGGACATCAGCTTTTTATCGCGCAGGCTTTCGGGCACATCGCCGTCAACGATGCGGCGGGCCAGCCCTTCGGCAATGGCGGTTTTACCGACCCCCGGCTCGCCGATTATGACGGGATTGTTTTTGGTACGACGCGAGAGGACTTGCATGGCGCGGCGGATTTCCTCGTCGCGGCCTATGACCGGGTCAATGCGGCCTTCACGGGCGGCTTCGGTCAGGTCGCGGGCGTATTTTTTCAGCGCATCAAAGCCGTCTTCTGCGCTGGCGCTGTCCGCCGTGCGGCCTTTGCGTATTTCGTTGATTGTTTGGTTCAGCGATTGCGCGTTGACGCCCGCATCGGCGAGGATTTTCGCACTGTCGGAGCGTTGCACGAGGCAGAGCGCTTGCAGCAGACGCTCGACCGTCACGTAGCTGTCGCCCGCTTTTTCGGCGAGTTTTTCGGCTTGCTCGAACACGCGGGCAAGTTCCTGGGTCAGGTAAATCTGGCCTGCGCCGCTGCCTTCGACTTTGGGCATTTTACCAAGGCCAAGCTCGGTATCGCGCAACGCGGCGGCGGGGTCGCCCCCCGCTTTGCGGATCAGGTTTTGTGCCAAACCCTGCTCGTCATCAAGCAGCACTTTGAGCAAGTGGAGTGGGCTGAAATTCTGGTGACCCTCACGCAGCGCCATGCCCTGTGCGGATTGGACGAAGCCTTTGGACCGTTCACTGAGTTTATCGACATTCATATTCATATACTCCCAAGCATGAAGCGGGTTCGCCCTAAGTGTTCAGCGAACACTTTTCACAGGCACGAATATTGCTTCACCTCATTGCAACTGCGCTGGCCGATTGGCTTTGCGCTTTATCAAAAAGTGGGGGCTGCGGAGCGCTTTTCCAAGACCCTTGTAAATGAGAAAATCTTAAGCCGCGTCGGATATAGTCGATGCACTGACAAAAGGACGGACGGAAAATTCATGGTTAAACTCGCACAACCGATACTCACGCGCCGCGCCGCATTGCTGGGGCTTGCGGCAACGCTGGCGACTCCGGCATTGGCCAAGGCACGGGTGGCGGGGACGCGACGGCTCTCGCTGCATAATGCGCGGACCGATGACCGTTTTGACGACGTCTATTACGCCGACGGGATCTATGAGCCGGAGGCGATGGCCGTGCTGGATCGCCTGTTGCGCGACCACACCGCCGATGAAGTGACGATCATGGATGTGCGGCTTTACGATCTGTTCGCGGGCCTGCAAACGACGCTGGACAAGACCGAGGCGCTGCGCATCACCTCCGGCTACCGCACCCGTGCGACGAATGACGCTCTGCGCAAGCGCACGCGCTGGGCGGCGAAGAACAGCCTGCATATCGAGGGCATGGCAGCGGATTTCAAACTGCCCGGCGTTTCGGGTTCGCGACTGGCCAAGGCGGCGAAGAGTTTGGAGATGGGCGGCGTCGGCACATATTCCGGTGCGTCATTTATCCATGTGGATGTGGGTGACGTAAGGGCTTGGCGGCGCTAAAGGAGGCTTGAACCAACCTTATTTCGGATGAGGATAAATACCTCATGATCCATCATTCCACAAAGGGCGTGGAATGATGGCTTCGTCTCTTTTGTGCACTCAGAACATCGTGAAAAATTCGATGTCATTTTCGATTGCGGCGGTGGTGATATTGTTCACCTGAATCGTGTCTCCGCCGCCGAAATCGAACACCACATTCGCTCCGTCTTGTGAAGCGAACATCGCCACCACCTGTGCTTCGGTAAGACTGCCTGACCAGAGCATTTCATCGAGAGCAAGGGTGTCCTCGTTATCGCCGAAATCGGTGATTGTGTCCGCGTTCCCGCCATCGAAAAAGACAAACCGGTCCGCATCGCTGCCGCCCGCCAGAACATCATCGCCCGTGCCGCCGTCGAGCGTGTCAAAGCCGTCCCCGCCGCGCAGAGTATCATTGCCGCTGCCGCCGTTGAGAACATCGGCTCCTGCCGCGCTTTGCAGCAGGTCGTTGCCCTCATCGCCGTTCAGCACATCGTCATTGCCTTGGCCGAACAGGGTATCCGCGCCGGAGCCGCCATTCAGGGTATCATTGCCCGCGCCACCGCTGAGCGTATCCGCACCGTCACCGCCGGACAACACGTCGTCGTTGCCTTGGCCGAGGATATTATCGTTGCCGCCGCCCGCATCGATTGTGTCGTTTCCGGTGCCGCCTGATACCGTATCGACGCCGCTGCCCCCGATGATGGAGTCGTCACCGGAACGGCCCCGCAACACGTTGTTGCCAGCACCGCCGTCGATTGTGTCATCGCCGCCGCCGCCATCAATGATGTCATTGCCGCCTTCGCCGTTCAGCGTGTCATTGCCCGCGCCGCCATTGATGCGGTTTGCCGCCGCGTTTCCGGTCAGGTCGTCATCCTCAGAGGAACCAATGATGCCTTCGACACGGATGATTGTGTCGCCCGTCGCATCACCGCCGGAGACGGCGTTGGTGTTCAAGTTGACTGTGACACCTGCCAGCGATCCGCGATAGTCAACGTAATCGACTGATCCGATGCCCCCGTCAATGTGGTCGGCCCCCTCGCCGCCGCGGAGGGTATCATTACCTGTTTCACCAAACAATCTGTCGTCTCCGGCCCTGCCGATCAGATCGTCGTTGCCGCCGCCGCCAAACATATCGTCGTCCAGAAGGCCGCCTTTCGTCTTCTCGCCAGTTCCCGCCGTAGCGAAGATGAAGTCGCCGGCATCAAGGTCTGCACTCGAAACACCTGTTAGAGTGAGTTTTGTGCTCACACCGTCCATGAAGGTTTCGAGGACCGCGTCGCCCGACCCGTTGTCTGAGATGACTTGCTCCAACGCGTCGAAGGTTGTGACGTTGAGTGCGCTGACATCGATACGGTCATCGCCATCGTCGAGCTTTAGTATTTGTCCGCGAATTTCTCCGCCCGGATTTGTTGTGGTGTGCACGTTCACATAAAGGCCGTCAGCGAGCAGATTTGGCAGTTCTGCGGTCAATGTCGTACCCGCATTACCCTCCAGTTCGTCCCATCCGGCAAAAAAGCTGTTGCCGGGACCATCGACGATGTTGTCGCCGTTCAGATCACCGCCGCCGCCTTTAATGCCGAAGACGACGCCGCCCCCCGATCCAGCCGGCGCGCGGTGGATGTGGATTCCGGTCACGTTGTCTGCGGTGGAGGCGGTCTGTGCACCGTCCAAATCCAAACCCGATATTGAGGCGGTCAGTTCAAAACGCGTCTGCGCCTTGTTCAATGTTGCCGTTGCCGTGCCCGAAGCCGATGTGGTGACGCCGGATTGCGTGCCGTCCAGCGGTGCGGAGAAATAGATTGTGCCAAATTCACTTTCGCTGACGGTAGATCCGTCGCGTGTGTAGATCAGCGTGTCATTTCCAATTCCGGTCGCCATCTCACTCATCCCCTTTTGCAATCGTTTATATGTTATCTGATGTGACCCTAGCGCGGGCAGAGAGGCTTTGCGAACCATTAGTTCGTTGAAAGGTTGTTTTTTCTATTTTGAAACTCTTTTTACGTGTTATGCTGTTTTAACTTGTGAAAACGATTTTCCGGCTGAATAGTGTTTTGAATAAAGACTGAAAATACATCCAAAAAGAGATTGTTCGCAAAATGAGAATCTTTTTAAGTTTAAAATTGAAGTAAAGATATTATTTTATAAAAAATATCAAATATAAAATATCAGGTACTTGTATTTTTATTTTGTGTTAACCATTTGAATATCGACGGAGCCAGTGGCTCGTTCGGAGTCGTTGCCGTCGATCATTTATCGGCCTCAATTTCGCGGCCTGATGGGAGATAAGATATGAGTATTGTTAACACCGCCATGCGTTTCCTCGGCCCCGCTGTCGTAAGCAAAATTGCTTCTATGCTGGGTATCAACAACACCCTTGCCAATCGCGCGATTGCCGCTGCGTTGCCCGCTATTATGGCAGCTATCGCGGGCCGGGCGTCAAGCCCGTCGGGTGCGCAATCCCTGTTGAATATGGCCAAGGGTCAGGATCAGGGAGTGTTGAATAATTTTGAATCCGCGATCAGTGGTACGGATGGCGGCCTGATTCAACAGAACGGCCTGAACAATCTTTCCGGTTTGCTTGGCGATAATGCGCTTGGTTCTTTGAGTAACGCTATGGGCGGTAATCTCGGGATGAACGAGGCAACATCGCGATCTTTGCTGGGTCTTGTCGGTCCGGTCGCGTTGGGTTCGTTGGGTGAAGAAGTCAGCCGGAACAATCTGGACCCGGCGGGTTTGGCGCAATTCCTTGAGGGGCAGAAAGAGCATATCGCCGAAGCGATACCGAATGATTTTGCCGCGCAATTGGAAGGCACCGGGTTGCTTGACTCGATTAAGGGGAATCTGGGCGGCCTTGGTGGTTTGGCGTCTGGCGCTGCTGCGGCTGCGGGTGGTGTGGCGATGTCGGCACGCGATGCGGCGGCGGATGTCGGCGGTGCCGTGGGTGATGTCGCTGGTGGTATCGGCGATGCGGCGCGTGATGCTGTTTCCGGTGTTGGCGGTGCTGTGGGCGATATTGCCGGTGGTATCGGTGACGCGGCAAGCGATGCTGTTTCGGGTGTCGGTGATATAGCCGGTGAGATCGGCGGCGCGGCGCGTGACGCGGCATCCGGTGGGATCAGTGGTGCGGGTGCGCTGGCGGGTGGTGCCGTTGCGGCGGCGGGTGCCGCGGCGATGTCTGCCCGTGATGCTGTGACCGATGCGGGCGACGCGGTTGGTGATGCGGCCGGATCGGTGCGTGACGGTGCGGAGCGGGCCTATGCCGGAGCTTCGGAGCGTGTGCGTGATGCGGGTTCTGCTGTGCGCGATACGGCGGGTGACGCTTATGATTCCGCACGCGATGCCGGGCACGCAACCGCGCGGGGTGTTGAGCAGACCACGAGGTCCGGCTTTGGCTGGCTGAAATGGTTGTTGCCTTTGATCCTGCTGGCCGCGTTGGCGTGGTATTTCCTTGGCAATATGACCAAGCCGGAGATGCCCGGCGCTGCGCTGGAGCAGAGCATGACGGTTGGTGATGTGAATGTGGCCGAGAGTTTTCGTGGAACGGTGGATGATCTGAAAACGTCGTTCGGGTCGATTACGGATGTTGAGTCGGCTCAGGCGGCGCTGCCCGGTCTGACGGAAGCGGCGGGCAAGGTTGAAGGGCTGAGCGGTATGGCTGAAAACCTGTCCGGTCCCGCAAAAGGCGCGTTTGGCGGCATGGTCAGCACAGCGTTGGCGGCGCTGCGTCCGATGATCGAGACGGCGGTGGGCTTGCCCGGTGTCGGGCCGATTATCGAGCCTGTGGTGACGCCGATGCTGGAGCAACTCGATGCGATGGCTGGCTAAATTTTTGCTATAGTGATCTTGTGAAACCCCGGCCTTTTGGTCGGGGTTTTGCGTTTTCGGCGGGTTCTCTCTTCCCCCCGCATCAACCCTGCGCTAGACCTGCGCGGGTTTGATGCGGGGAGACTGTTATTATGAGCAACGTGGCCGTGATCGGCGCCCAGTGGGGCGATGAGGGCAAAGGCAAAATCGTCGATTGGCTGAGCGAGCGCGCCGACGTCGTCGTGCGCTTTCAGGGCGGCCACAATGCGGGGCATACGCTGGTTATTGATGGCGAAGTCTATAAACTGTCGCTGCTGCCGTCGGGGATTGTGCGCAAGGGCAAGCTGTCGATGATCGGTTCCGGCGTGGTGCTTGACCCGTGGGCGCTGGTCGATGAGATCGGGCGGCTGCGCGAGAAGGGCGTCGAAATCTCTCCCGCGAGCCTGAAAGTGGCCGAGACTGTGCCGCTGATCCTGCCCGTTCACCGCGATCTGGACCGTTTGCGTGAGGAAGCGGCGGGCAAGAGCAAGATCGGGACGACGGGGCGGGGCATTGGTCCGGCCTATGAGGATAAAGTGGGTCGCCGCGCGATCCGGCTGGCTGATCTGGCCGATGAGGCGACGCTTGAGGATCGGTTGACGCGGTTGCTGGCGCATCATGATCCGTTGCGTAAGGGGCTGGGCGAGGAACCGATTGACCGTGCCGCGCTCAAAGCGGAATTGCTGGAGATTGCGGAGGTTATTTTGCCCTACGCGGCCCCGGTCTGGCGTGAGTTGGATCAGGCGCGGCATACGAATAAGCGGGTGCTGTTTGAGGGCGCGCAGGGGGCGTTGCTGGATATTGATTACGGCACGTATCCCTATGTGACCTCGTCAAACGTGGTTGCGGGGCAAGCGGGCACGGGCGCGGGCGTCGGGCCGGGGCAGGTCGGCTATGTGCTGGGCATCGTTAAGGCTTACACGACGCGCGTGGGGGCCGGGCCGTTTCCGACGGAGTTGGATGACGATGTGGGCCAGCGCCTGGGCGAGCGGGGGCATGAGTTCGGCACGGTCACGGGGCGCAAACGGCGCTGTGGCTGGTTCGATGCGGCGCTGGTGCGGCAGACGGCGGCGCAGTCGGGGATGCACGGCGTGGCGCTGACCAAGCTTGATGTGCTGGACGGGTTTGAGGAGTTGAAGATTTGCACGGGCTACACGGTGGACGGGGTCGCGATGGATCACCTGCCCGCCGCCGCCGCGTTGCAAGCCAAGGCGACGCCTGTGTATGAAACGATGCCGGGCTGGTCGGAAAGTACCGAGGGCGCGCGGCGGTTTGCTGATCTGCCGGCGGCGGCGGTGAAGTATGTGAAGCGGGTCGAGGAGTTGATCGGCTGTCCCGTCGCGCTGCTGTCCACCTCGCCGGAGCGGGATGATACGATTTTGGTGACGGACCCGTTCGCGGGGTAAGGACAGGGTGATCGCTTGAAAGAGTTTTCGCCGCCCCGCACTTGATGCGGGGCCTTCTTATGCAGCGAATTTATCGTAAATCGCAGGGGGTCCCGCATCTGCAAAGCGTCATTTCATGTCGCATTGCGTGCGGGACAGCATGA
>CALFAK010000163.1 GCA_937948985.1 uncultured Neomegalonema sp.
GAAAGAGTTTTCGCCGCCCCGCACTTGATGCGGGGCCTTCTTATGCAGCGAATTTATCGTAAATCGCAGGGGGTCCCGCATCTGCAAAGCGTCATTTCATGTCGCATTGCGTGCGGGACAGCATGATTTCCTCTTCAAGCGATTGCCGTGCCTTCGCGGGGTATGACATTGTTATGGGGTGAGAGATGTGTCAGCTCCCGGTGATTGCGCTATGCGCAATACACCGGCCGCGTGAGAAGTGTTTTTACTTCAAGTCCGCCGCTTTTATAGGGTTTGCGGTACAAACCTTATAAAAGCGTATCGATGTATTTTGACAGGCTGTTGTAGTCGCGGCCACCCTTGTGGTTGATGCCGTTGATGATGAGGGTCGGGGTCGAGTTGACTTTGAACACCTCGGATGCCGCGCGGGTGCGGTCTACGACGCTTTGACCCAGCGCCTGATCGGACAGGCACGCGTTAACCCGCTCAAGGCTGAGACCGCCGAATTTGGCCATTGCCAGCAACTCACGGCGCATGTCTTCAGAGCGGGTCCACTGGGCCTGCTGCGTCAACAATACGTCGATGAAGGCGAGGTATTTGTCTTCACCGCCACAGCGGGCGACGAGGGTTGCGGCCATTGCCGGATCGTTCAGCGGGAAATCGCGGTAGATGAATTTGACCTTGCCCGTGTCGATGTAATTGGTCTTGAGCTGCTTGTAGGTCTGATTATGAAACGCCGCGCAGTGCGGGCAGGTCAGCGACGCGTATTCGATGATCATGACGGGCGCGTCAGGCGATCCCTCAAGCACATCTCCGGTAAAACCGCCGCTTTCGGTTGTCGTACCCGCATAGACCGTTGTGGGGGCGAGGTCGCTGGCGGTGCTGCCCACGAGGGTGGCCGGGGTGGTGGTGGTCGGCTCAACCGATTTCGTGCCAAAGCCCATCGCGCCGAATCCGGCGACGGCTACAGCAACAAGCGCGACGGCGCCGATGGCTAATCCCTTTTTCATGGTCTCTCATGCTCCTATGGCGGTGTCGTGCGGTTTTATGGCACTTGTTTATCAGTGGTTTGTGCAGCTTTTGCACGTTTCGTGGCGATGTTCCGGCCCAGTTTTTCGAGGGCCGTGCGCAGGCTTTCATCCTGCACAGGCTCCACGGTTTGGCGGACTTCTCGCACCTCTTCCGGGCGAAGTTGTGGCGTTTCGGCGGTTTGTCGAGCGCGCGCGAACGCTTCCGGCCCCAATTGGGCGATGCGGATGCGGGAAATGGCGCGGTAGCCGTAATGGGCATTGACCCGCTCGATCAACTGCGGCTCAAGGTGTTGAATTTGCAAGGCATTTACGCCCAGAACGCCGAGGGTGAGTGTGCCGCCGATCCCCTCCTTAGCGGCATAGCTGAGCCGGATCGGGCGGCAAAGGGCGGCATTCGCGGCCCCGACAACAGCGTCCCACTCGACGATCAGCCGGGTCTCCGCAAAGCCGCGTTTCGACAATGCCGGACGGATCAACCCCTTCGCGGCATCGCTCATACGCGAAAAACCCTTTTTACCATAACGGGTTAGCGGTTTACGCGATTTATACGGGCTGGCAGCCATGCGGCGATGTGCTCATCTGTTGAGTTGACAAGGTAAGCAGTATGACGCGAACCCTTGCCGGAATCTAAATTTAAAGACGAGGCTAACACGACTGTGAACATCGCGTTAAGGGACGATCTGCTGAATTGGTACGACAAACATGCGCGCAGCCTGCCCTGGCGGGTGCCTCCGGCAGTGCGCGGGCAAGGTGTGATGCCCGATCCGTACCGGGTGTGGCTGTCAGAGATTATGTTACAGCAAACGACCGTGGCGACGGTAAAGGCTTATTTTGAGCGATTCACGGCGCGGTGGCCGGATGTGGAGGCGCTGGCCGCGTCGCCGCGTGAAGCGGTTTTGCAGGAATGGGCCGGGCTGGGGTATTATGCCCGCGCGCGAAACCTTCATGCTTGCGCGCAAACCGTTGTGACCGAACATGGCGGGCGGTTTCCCGATACAGAAGAAGCGCTGCTGACATTGCCCGGAATCGGGCGCTATACGGCGGCGGCGGTGGCCTCGATCGCGTTTGATCGCCCTGCCCCTGTGATGGACGGCAATGTTGAGCGGGTGATGGCGCGGGTTTTTGCGGTGGAAGAGACGCTGCCGGGAATCAAACCGCAGCTTTACGAATTGGCGGCCTCGCAAACCCCTCAGGAGCGGCCTGGTGACTATGCGCAAGCGGTGATGGATTTGGGAGCGACAATCTGCACGCCGCGCAATCCGGCGTGCGGGATTTGTCCGGTGATGGCGGTGTGCGAGGGGCGCAAGGCGGGGATCGCCGCTGATCTGCCGCGCAAGGCGCCGAAGAAGACCAAGCCCACGCGGTTCGGGATTTGCTATCTCGCGGTGCGGGCGGACGGGGCGGTCTTGTTGGAGGAGCGGCCCGATACCGGATTGCTGGGCGGTATGACGGGCCTGCCTGGCGGGGAATGGCGGGAGTTGCAGCCCGCTGAGGAGAAACCGCCCCTGGATGCGCATTGGTCGGAGCGGGGCGAAGTGCGGCACACTTTCACCCATTTTCATCTGAAGATGACAGTGATGCGGGCGGATGTCGGGCATGATACGGCCCCGCACACGGGGCGTTGGGTTTCTGATACGGGGGGGAAAGCGCTGCCCACGGTGATGAAAAAAGCTCTCAAGTTGGCACTGGTATGAAACGAAACGCAGCGCAGCGTGAGAACTAAGTCCTTGGATTCTCCGCAGACCTCTGTTTAGACTTGCGCAGGAAAAATTACCCGCGATCAATGACGGGTGAATGCTCAAATGAAAAAACGCATAAAATGTTTCGGGAGGAAACGACGAATGAAAACACTCAAGACACTTGGGGCGGCGCTGGTCGCGACAATGACGGTTGGTGCAGGTTCCGCACTTGCAGCCGAATGTGAGACAATTACGCTGGGTTCGGCGATCTCGCTGACCGGTAAATACGCGACGAACGGTGTTCACGCGAAAAACGGTTATGAGTTCGCCATTCAGAAGATCGACGAAAACGGCGGCATCAAGATGGGTGACAAGTGTTACAACTTTTCAGTCATCTACTACGATGATGAGTCTAAAGGCGACCGTGGCGCGACACTGGCAGAGCGCCTGATAAATCAAGACGGCGTTCAGTACATGCTGGGGCCGTACTCCTCCGGTCTGACCAAGGCGATTGCGCCCGTGACCGAGCAATACGGCATCCCGATGGTTGAGGCCGAGGGCGCGTCGCGCTCGCTGTTCAACAAGGGTTACAAATACCTGTTCGCGGTGCTTTCCACCTCCGAGCAATATCTGGCATCCGCAGTCACGCTGGCTGCTGAAAAAGCGCAAGAATCCGGCAAAGAAGCCAGCAGTGTCAAAGTTGCTATCGCCGTTGAGAACGACCCTTTCTCGCTCGATATCCGCGCCGGGGTTAAAGAAGATGCCGAGAAATACGGTATGAAGATCGTCCTCGACGAAAAACTGCCGCGTGACCTGTCTGACATGAGCGCGATTCTGACCAAAGTTAAGTTGATTCGCCCTGACGTGCTGGTGGTTTCAGGTCACTCCAAAGGTGCGGCGACGGCTGTTCGTCAGATTGGCGAGCAGAAAGTTAAAGTGCCAATGATCGCCGTCACACACTGTGAAGCGGCGGATGTTGTGGGCAACTTCGGCGATTTCGCGAATGACATTCTTTGCTCGACACAATGGGCCGAGACGCTGACCTATGAAGACCCGATCTTCGGCAGCGCAGCGAACTATGAGAAAGAATTCAAAGAAGCGTTCCCTGAATACACGAACAAGACCGTTCCGTATCAGGTGGCACAGGCTTCCGCTGCGGTTTATGTGTTCAAGGACGCGTTCGAGCGTGCGAACAGCCTCGACAAAGATGCTGTGCGCGATGCTATTGCCGAAACTGAGCTCGCTACGTTCTACGGCAACATCAAGTTTTCGGAGAACGGCAACAACATCGCCAAGCCGATGGTTCTGCGCCAAATTCAGGACGGCAAGTACAATGTGGTTGCCCCGTCCGAGTTCGCTTCGCACAAGCTGAACTGGCCGCGCAACTAAGACAGTCATTCCGATGACTTCAGGCCGGGCGCTTAGCGTCCGGCCTTTTATTCATCCGCCCCTGAATCTCCTGTAAGAGGAAGCTGTTCCCTATGGATCAGATCATGAGCAATATCGGGTTGCTGATCGATTTCCCGATCGTCAATCTGAAGATCATCATCGACGGCGTTATGATCGGCGCTTTGTTTGCGCTGGCCGCTTACGGGTTGGCACTGGTTTGGGGCGTGATGAACGTCAAGAACCTCGCACAGGGTGATTTTGTCATCGCGGGCGGATATATCGCCTGGTATCTGGCGAATATGGGCCTGCCGCCGCTGCTGGGCATACCGATAGCGTTTATCGTGATGTGGGGAATCGGCTGGCTGACCTACAAGCTGGTTATCAAGCGGGTGATCGAGCGTGACCTGTTCACCTCGTTGCTGGCGACATTCGGGCTGGCGATCATGTTCGCGCAGTTGATGAACCTGATGTTCGGGTCGGATACGCAGAGCATTCAGCTTGATTATGATACCCTTGATTTCGCTGACGGCCTCATCAACCTGCCAATGGCGCAGTTGTTGGGGATGACGATGGCGCTGGCGATGGCCTTTGGCGTGATCCTGTTTATGAAGCGATCCCGGATGGGGCAGGCGATCCGCGCAACGGCGCAGGATGCGCGTGCGGCCCGTGTTCTGGGGATTGATACTGACAAAGTTTACTCCTTCACCTTCTCGCTGAATGCCGCGATTTGCGGGGCGGCGGGGGCGATTATTGTGATGGCTTGGGTGATTCAGCCCTTCTACGGCATCACGTATTCGGTCCGCGCGTTTGTGATCGTGACAGCCGCCGGCCTTGGTAACCTGCCCGGTGTTATCGCTGCGGGTCTGGGCATCGGGGCGCTGGAGCAATACGGCAGCCACATCTTTGGTATCGGCTATCAACAGGCGATTGCGGTTCTACTGCTGATTCTCGTGCTGTTCATCCGCTTGCTGCAACAACGCCGCAACCGCCAAGTCTTGCAGTAGGGAGAAAACGGATATGCGTGTTTTAAGACCGGTCTTCTACCTTGCTTTGCTGGCGCTGATTATCGCGGCGCCGTTCCTGTTCCCCGCGTTTAAGACGCAGCTCGCGACGCTGTGGCTGATGATTATCCTTGCGCTGACATGGGATATGACGGGCGGGCAGATGGGATATAACTCGCTGGGCAACATCCTGTTCTACGGGACGGGGATGTATGTCGCCGCCGTGGTGGCGATTGCGCTGGTGCATAATGTGGGCGAGTACACGGATGCGTCGGGCGGCGGGAAGTTTGACTTCAGCACCTTCCAATATTTCAGCGGCTTTACGCTGGGCACGATTGTGGCGGGGATATTCTGCGCCGCAATGGCCTATGTGTTCGGCAAATTGCTGTTCAGCTTTCGCGGCCCGTATTTTGCCATTGGCACGTTGGGCGTGGCGATTGCCGCCGGGGAGCTGGTGTCGAACTGGGAGTGGGTTGGCGGCGGTCAAGGCATCGCCCTGCCCGTTTATCCCGGTGATTTCGAGACGGGGAAATTCTTCTTCTACTACACTTTCGCGGCCATCGGCGTCGTGTTGTTCATCTTCCTGCGCTGGCTCTACACAACGCGCTTTGCCGCCGCCATCAACGCGATCCGCGATGATGAGGAAAAGGCCGAGGCGATGGGCATTCATACGCTGCACTACAAGCTGGTGACGTGGTCGATCGCGGCGTTTTTCGTCGGGCTGGCGGGCGCGGTTTCGGGTTTTCAGCTGATCCACTTTGAGCCGCTTGAGACGGCGTATCAAACCATCAACCTCGGTATCTTCATGGTCGTCTGCGTGTTGCTGGGCGGCAAGGGGACGCTGTGGGGTCCGGTGATCGGGGCGATCCTGTTCCATGTCGTTAAGGAAGTGACGTGGAACTATCTGCTGGGTTGGCAGTGGGTGGCACTGGGCGCGCTGATCGTCATTACCGTGGTCTACTTCCAGGACGG
>CALFAK010000164.1 GCA_937948985.1 uncultured Neomegalonema sp.
TCAGTCAATCAGATATGTGCGTGATAACACCTTGCATCCAACAACCACGACAAGTCGCAGATGCCAAACACAAAGCTAACTCACCACCAAGGCAAGCCACCCACATATCCCTTCAATTTGGATATTTATTTTTCAAAGAGCATGGATCAAAATTCGATCCAACGAACTGCGTGTCCGTCTCAACGTCTGCTGAGGAGGCGGTGTATACTCAGCGCGCGATGAGCTGTCAAATATAAAAACGAGAAAAAATTCAGAAAATTTCCGGCGCTATTAATTAAGCAGGAAGGACATCAAGCGCACTGATTAACCTACCAGAATCGCACAGAAATTTCAGATTGACAGTCGCGCCGCCAACAGGCATTTTGATTTTTGATAGCATAATGATCGAAACTTAACGCTACACGTATGTGCCCGTTTGTGACAGTGTTCTGACAAATTGCGACTATGATCTAAACTTGGAGCCTTCGCATGACGCTTTATGCGCCGCACTCGAAAAATCAGGCACTCGGGATTATCGCCCGTCGTGCCTTATCCGGGAAGCCAGCCCTCCTCGCGATCAGTCTGACGGCCTTTGCCGCTTTCGCAGCATCTTCGGGTTATTCAAAATACGATATAAGAGCCGAGGCGACCTTACCGGATGTCTCTTATGATACATTGCCCCGTGGCTTAACGAGTATTGCGGCGATCGCACCCGTCAACCCAAACGTTTTATCCGATTCTCTGATCTCAGCCGGCGCGGTGGTTTCAAGCACGATAGCGCCAATCGCATTATCCAGTGAGCATCCGACCTTTATTGCGCGGCCCCTTCCGGATGAAACGCTTTCGGATCATGCGCTTTTCAGCGGTGAAAAATCCAAGACCACACAAGAACCGCAAGTGCAATTGCGTCTCGCCAATCTCAGCCTGCCCGGTATCGACCGATCCGATCTGGACGGATTGGCGCTGCCCAGACTGCCGGATGTGGCCTCGGTTGATATTATCCCGCCTGAGCTGACCAGGCAAACCTCGCGCGATTCTATTCTTGGTACGATTGACCATGACCCGATATCAGAGGCACGCTCACGCCAGCGGGTTGAAAGCGTGCGCGCGATCGGGGGAGAGACGCTGGAGAGCCTGCTCTCGGAATTCCAGATTGATGAAGATGACCGCCATGCGACGCTTGTTGCGCTGCGGGCTGACAATATCTCAAACAGGCTTTCAGAAGACGATCAAATCGATCTTGCCTTTGAAGAGAATCGTAAGATGGGTACAAACCATCTGATCGGGATGCGCCTGCGCATGAAGGCGGGGCGTGAGGTTGAGCTGCGTTGGGATGGCGAAATCTATGATCTTTGGCAGCCGCTGGCCGATCAAGTGGTTTCAGAAGAGCAGTACCGCCCCGTCAGCACCATAGAAGCACTGGGCGAACGGGCTACGCAGTTCGGTGAGCGCGAGCGCGTGTTTCTTCAGGGTATTATCAAGAGCAGCCTCTACGATGCCGCCGATGATGCGGGCATGACACCGGGTGAAGCGAAGACATTGACGGATATGTTCCGCTACCTGATCGATTTCGAGCGCGATCTGCGCGTCGGGGATCGGTTTGAGGTTTTGTTCGAGAAGAAAGACAACGGCGATTACGGTGACATCTTGTATGCGATGATCGAGAATCGCGGAAATCAGGTGACTCTGTATCGCGGCCCCTCAGAGCTGGGCGATTTTGAATATTACGATGCAGAAGGTAAGACCAATAAACGGTCGCTGATGCGCACGCCTTTGGCATACAGCCGGATTTCGTCGAAGTTCGGGATGCGCCGGCATCCGGTGGATGGATATCGTAAGCTGCATAAGGGTGTGGATTTCGCGGCGCGCCGTGGAACGCCGATTGTGGCAGCGGGGAATGGCGTTGTCAGCTATGTCGGGCGGCGCGGAAGCTATGGCAAGTATATCCGCCTGAAGCATAACGGCAGCTACAGCACCGCATATGCGCACTTGTCGCGCTATAAGACGGGACTGGCCAACGGTCAGCGCGTCAAACAGGGCGAAGTCATCGGCTATGTCGGCAGCACAGGCAAATCGACCGGAGCGCATCTGCATTTTGAAGTGTTGGAGAACGGCAAACGGGTCAACCCGATGAAGGTTGGTGATTTCGGTCCGATTCGCAGCCTTACGGGATCAGAGCTTGCACAGTTTAAGGCCGGAATCGCGCGGACGAATCTGGTGATTGCCGAGATCAGGCCACAGACGGTGGTGGCGCAGCAATAGATCTGCGGTCGACGTGAAAGTTTGAGAAGCTCCGGGTGTTGTCCGGGGCTTTTTTTGTTGGAGGGGTAGGCCAAAACCCACGCGTGTCCGGCAGTATGCCGATGTTATAAAGCCTTGTCTTACCGCGACTTGATCGCGGTAGCCATTTTTCAACAAGCCTTGCAAGATGGACCCCGCGAACAAGTCGCGGGGTGACTGTAGCTGACGAAGACCCCGCATTGAGTGCGGGGAAGGGAATATTTTTCAGAGCCAGTACAAAAGGCCGCCGGTATAATTGTGGTATGTGCCGACTCTGTTCAGAGGCATTTTCGGCTTTCACGGAGCGCCTGACCGAAGGGGGAATTTTCTGCGCTTTCGCGCAGGGCGCGCCCGTTGCAAGCGATTCCTTGGAAATCGCGCCAGACAAAAATGCGGGCGGGCAGGCGCGTGTCGGGACTTTGTCCCTCCGATAAGTTAAACCATCATCTCCTTCGTCCGCGACAGAGTCACCTCCGGATAATCCCGCTCCACGCGCTGCACGTCCCAGGGGATGCGGATCATGTAGACGGGGTCGCCGTCGTGGTCTTCGGCGCATTGGCCTTTTTCTTTGTCCATGAACGCCTCGACGGCTTTGCGGTCGCCGTGGATCCAGCGGGCCTCGCGGTATTGGGTGACTTCAAAGCGCACGGGGAGGCCGTATTCGGTTTCGATACGGCTGGACAGCACATCGAATTGCAGCGCGCCGACGACACCGACGACCCAGCCGGAGCCGATCATCGGTTTGAACAGCTTCGCCGCGCCCTCTTCAGCGAATTGCGTGAGCGCTTTGTCGAGGTGCTTGGCCTTCATCGGATCGCCCGCGCGGCAGTTTTGCAGCAGTTCCGGCGCGAATGACGGAATACCTGAAAAGCGCAGTTTCTCGCCCTCGGTCAGCGCGTCACCGATGCGCAGTTGGCCGTGGTTGGGGATGCCGATGATGTCGCCCGCCCATGCGTCCTCGGCCAGTTCGCGGTCGTTTGCGAGGAAGAGCACGGGGTTTGAGATCGCCATCGGTTTGCCGCTGCGCACATGGTGCATTTTCATGCCACGCTTGAACTTGCCGGAGCAGAGCCGGACGAAGGCCACGCGGTCGCGGTGTTTGGGGTCCATATTAGCCTGAACCTTGAAGACAAAGCCGGTGACGGGTTTTTCCTGCGGCTCGACGAGGCGGGATATCTCGCCGATATGAGCCTCGCGGGGCTGGGGCTTGGGGGCGAATTCGGCCAATCCGGCCAGCAATTCCGCCACGCCGAACGAGTTAATCGCCGAGCCGAACCAGATGGGGGTCATGTGCCCCTCGTCAAAGCTCTGACGGTCAAAGGCGGGCAGCAGTTCGCGGGCCATCTCGACATTCTCGCGCAAGTCGCCGAGTTGGTTTTCGGGGACGTGTTGACCCAGATCAGGATCGTCCAGCCCTTTCATTTCAAGCGTTTCGGCTTTGCGGTTGCGGTCAGCGCGATCCATCAGGCCGAGGCGGTCGTGGAGCAGATCGTATGTGCCAAGGAAGTCGCGACCCATGCCGATGGGCCAGCTGGCAGGGGTGACATCAAGGGCGAGTTTTTCCTGAATTTCGTCGATGATCTCAAACGTATCCCGCGCCTCGCGGTCCATCTTGTTCACGAAGGTGAGGATAGGGAGGTTGCGCATCCGACAGACTTCAAACAACTTGAGGGTCTGCGGCTCAATGCCCTTCGCGGCATCGATCACCATGACAGCGGCATCGACGGCGGTGAGGGTGCGGTAGGTGTCCTCGGAAAAATCCTCGTGACCCGGCGTATCGAGCAGGTTGAACCAGCAATCGGCATACTCGAACGACATGGCGGAAGCGGAAACGGAGATGCCGCGCTGTTGCTCCATCTTCAGAAAGTCAGACGTGGCACGGCGTTGCTCACCCCGCGCACGCACTGCCCCTGCGGTCTGGATCGCGCCGCCGTAGACGAGCAGTTTCTCGGTCAGCGTCGTCTTGCCCGCATCGGGGTGCGAGATGATCGCAAAGGTACGCCTGCGGGCGATTTCGGGGGGGAGCGGGGAACCGCTGTTGTGGCCAATCTCTGTCATGGCGATGGTGTATCCCACCGCGTATGGGGAGGAAAGAGGGATGCGTGTTCAAAAGCCGTTCAGGCAGACACAGCGTGGTGCATCTGCGTGTCGCCGACCTTCAGGATACGCTCGGCGGGTAAGGTAATCGTGACCAGCGTTCCAACATCCAAAGTGCTTTGGATCGCCAATGTGCCGCAATGCGCCTCAATCAGGGAACGGGCGATAGCCAACCCTAAACCCGTACCCTGATGGGCCCGCGCGGTCTGAGCTTCGCTGCGCTCATAGGGATTAAACAGGCGCGGGATTTCTTCTGGCGCGATACCTATGCCTTCATCGCG
>CALFAK010000165.1 GCA_937948985.1 uncultured Neomegalonema sp.
AAAGCAATCCGCTTCCCGATCTCGGAAGTCCGCGTCTTCAAAGGCCGCGATTCCACCGGCGTGCGCGGCATGAAGCTGGCCAAGGGCGACGAGGTTGTCTCAATGGCTGTCCTCAACGGCGTCGATTGCACCGTCGAGGAAGCGCGAGGATACTTGAAAATGCGCCGCTCGATGGCTGGCGAAGATCAGGTGGACGGCACCGAAGACGAGTCGGCTGACGAGGAGGAGGGCGCAGCCCCGCTTCTCACCCAAGACCGTTACATCGAACTCGGCGCGCAGGAGGAGACAATCCTCACCATCGCCGAAAACGGCGTCGGCAAACGCGCATCCGCCTTTGAATACCGTCCGATGCGCAGGGGCGGGCAGGGTGTCACAGCCATGTCTCTCTCCGGTTCACGGCGTTCCGGCCCGACCAAAATCATCGCCTCCTTCCCCGTGGACGAGGGCGATCAGGTAATGCTGGTCACCGATGCGGGCCAATCAATCCGCTGCGGCGTGTCAGGCGTCCCCACCCGCAGCCGTTCGGCGGGTGGTGTCTGGATGCTGCGCACGGCGGATGAGGAGCGCGTGGTCTCCGTCGCCCGCCTCGCCGAACAAGCGGGTGATGACGAGGGCGAAGAACCCGAAGCCGCAACCGATGCGCCCGACACACCGGATGCGCCTGAGGCGGAATAAAAAAAGGAGTGTCAGAGCCAACGCTCCGACACTCCATTGCCTGCTTCCTCCCCAAGAAGCAAAACTCAGTTGCCTGCTGCCAGTCTTGCGCTGGTCTGAGGTCTAGCATTTTAATTTTATCCCCCGCCTCACACTTGATGCGAGGTCTATTTCAGCGAAGAACGCCGTTCCAACAGGCCCCGCATCGGTGTTCGGGGCAGGGGGTAGCTCTATGTCAACCGGATCTCAGTGCGCAACCGCCGCAGCTTTCGCGCTTTTCTTGCCGAGGCCGAACGATGCGGCAGCGGTTTTCGCGTCAAAAACTGGCGATTGACCACCCACGCAACCCGCTTGCTTAAGCAGGGCATAGCCGTGCCAGCCGGACCAGATTCCGGTGACAATGCGCTCGATTTCGTCAGGCGAACGGGCTTCTTTGACCGATTTGGATACCGCATCACGCAGCGGCTGAAGCGCCAACTCAAGGCTTTCGCGGGCCGCGCCGGTCATTTGACCTTCATCGGTGCGGAAAGCGAGGCGGAATTCATCCGATTTCTTCTCGGCAAACTCGACATAGGCTTCACCGAGCGCTGCGACGATTTTTTCCGCCGACTTGCTGGATGTGGCCGCGTCCGCCAGATCCGCCGCAAGCTCATCAACTGCTTGCGCCTGAAGATAAGCAAGAATATCGGCCTTGTTTTCAAAGTAAGTATAAAGGCTCATCGCGCTCATACCGACTTCTTTAGCGATACCGCGAATTGTTACTTTTTCAGTGCCGTACTCGTCGATGATGCGACGTGCTGCAACAGCAGCTTTAGCGCGGACAACTGATTTTTCGTCTTCTGTAAGTGGCTTACGTGGCATTGTTGAAGTCCCCCAAGACATTTCATTTCAAGAACCGCGCTAACTCCCCCGAGTGGCGGCTTGAGATGAATATGCAGGGAAACGTTTTTGAATTTCTTAAAGCGAACATTATTCGGGGTACACAATACTTTGAAATTGCATCGATTTTTATTCGTTTGTCCGAAACTATATTTATTTTTGTTAGGGTTAAAAATTTGTCACAATAAAAAAGCGGCTTTCGCCGCTTTCTACTCAATTTGTATTTAAATTATAGGTTTTACCGCAACAACGACCGGATCGCCGGAAACAACAGAACGGCCAGCCCCGCTTTCATAAGGTCAATCGGCAGGAACGTCTTCGTCAGCGCAACAACGGTCTCCATTCCGATGCCGCCGAACGGGCTGGCACCCGGTGCGGTGAACGGTGAGCCATAGGCCAGCCACAGCGCGCCCGGAATATGGATCAGTGCCACACCAATCACCATCGCAACCGCCGCCAGCACGAACTTACGGTCCCATCCGCGCTCCGCCATCAGGCCCACCGCAAATGCCGCCAGCGCAAAGCCGATCAGATATCCGCCCGTCGGCCCCATCATATAGGCCATGCCCAGACCCTTCTCAGGCGTCCCCGTAAACACGGGCTGCCCCGCCATACCGACCGCCAGATACGACAGCACCGTGGCCAGCCCCATCCGTGCGCCATAGGCAAGGCCCAGCGCCAGAACCACGAAAACCTGCATTGTCACAGGCACAGGCTCGATAAAAATCTTGATCTTCGCTGACAC
This sequence comes from uncultured Neomegalonema sp., assembly GCA_937948985.1. Lineage (GTDB taxonomy): Bacteria > Pseudomonadota > Alphaproteobacteria > Rhodobacterales > Rhodobacteraceae > JAHDDY01. The sequence continues at coordinate 2,279 of CALFAK010000165.1, forward strand.
GAACAGCGCCAACACGCCCAGCGTAATCAGCAGTACCGTGCGCAGCGTGCGCCCTGCGGGGCCGGCGGTGGAAGGCCATAGGGCCTGTGAAAGCGTGGGAGCCGATGCAGCCAAAGCCATTGTCGCGTTCCTTAAAGGCTGGTTAATCCAATGCACCGGACATTGCACCGAAGGCTGTGCAGGATGCAAGAAATCTTGCGGCTCACTCCGCGCTTTCGGCGTTTGCATGGGCCATAATCGCGCGGGCCAGCGCAAAGGCGCGTTTTTCGAGGATCACGGGCGTCTCGCACACAAAGGTCAGCGATTGCGCCCGCTCTTTATATATGCGCGCATCCCAAGCGACGATATCCTGCAATTCTTCCATCTTATCGAACTCATCATCCGACTTATCCTCTTTCATCTCCAGCGCGGCGACTTCCTGTTGCAGCATATCAATCCGCTCGGCCAATCCGGTTTGTTTGCCGGCATACCGCGCGATGCCGGAGACGATTTCACTCCGCTCCCGGTCAATCTTCTCGAATGCCGCCTTAAACAGCATGGCAAGTTGCGTCGCCTGATCACCTTTCAACCCATCCGCATACTTTGCGATCAGCGCTTGCGCATCCTCCATCGTGGTGCGCCGCACAGAGATCGCATTGGCAAGCGCCCGTGTGTCCGCGTCAATCTCAACACTGTCCTCAAGTATTTTCCCGGTCCACATCTGCCCGATAGAAAGGCGCGGTACTTTACGCTGAATGCAGGGCCATGTCGGATCATTAAAATTCGCCGCCTGTGAAGAAAACGGCACAGTCAGCGCCAGCATAAAAGTCAAAATGCAGGTCTTATTCATGGATTCAGCTTTCCTTTAACCTGTTGTGTCACGCTCAAAATGCGAAGTGTGAATAAGCGATACCAAATCGCGACGCCTGAAACACGATTATTCAGTCGGTAGCTTGATGAAGAGGGAGAAGACAGGAAGCCGCCCGATTTTCGGGCGACATGAGTATTGTGGAGTAATCCCATGATCGAACTGCTTTTTACCGTTTGTCTTTTCACCAACGAAGATATCTGCGAAGAACGCAAACTTACCTTTGTTGAAAACATGTCACCAATGACTTGCATGATGGGCGCACAGCCTGAACTTGCCAAATGGTCCGAAAGCCATCCGAAATGGCGCATCGGCAAGTGGAAATGCAAGATGGTCGACACGCAGGTCGTGGACATATGACATCACCCCCGTCTCCGCCCGACCAGCCCTTTTGACGGATCATACGCGTAAATCGCCGCCGCCAGAAACGCCGCCGTGACCCCTGCAACCACGCCCAACGCCAGCCAGTTGATCT
>CALFAK010000166.1 GCA_937948985.1 uncultured Neomegalonema sp.
GTTGTCGTGTTGACAATAGATGAAAATCATATTGACAACATGTTGTCAATTATAAAAGGACCTATAATGCCGGAAGCACAATGGACCGAGGCAGGTGGCGCGGTGACAGAGTTGATCCTGGACGTGTTTCGGCTCAACGGTCGGCTTCTCGTGGCCGGGGATCGACTGGTTGCCGAACTCGGATTGACAAGTGCCCGATGGCAGGTTCTGGGCGCTATTGCCTATGCTGAACGGCCAGAATCCGTCGCATGGCACGCGCGGACGATGGGGCTTCATCGGCAGGGCATTCAGCGTATCGTGAATGAGCTGAAGACTGAAGGGATTGTCGAATTCCAGCCCAACCCGCACCATAAACGCGCACAGTTGGTCTTCATGACATCAAAAGGCCGAACGCTGTTTGAAGCTGTCAGTGCGTTGCAGGTACCGTGGGTGAATGGCCTTGCCGATGGCCTGAAGCCAAAAGAAATCGCGACCGCGCGAAGCATCATAGATCAACTTAAAACACGCCTTGAACAAGAGATCGACGCCGTAGATTACGGTGGTTGATTGACCCAATGAAGTGATCAGGAGCGGCCCCGATGATGAATGTCAGCGCCTTGGCGAGACGGCCCATCGCCTCCCGGTCAATTGCAGTCTCACTCATAACAGATGGTTCAGGGAAACACCGCATAGTCGGGCTGGGCCGTTTCCCGCCGCGTCTGCTCAACACCCACAAAAAAGCCCCGCGTCACACGCGAGGCTTTGAATAGCGTCAGTTCGTGCGGACATTCACCCCGCGCGCAACTGTCCCACATCGTCTTCGTCATCCTCGCTGCCATAGGCTTTCATGGCGAGGTCGATCAACTCGTGAACCGCTTCATCATGCTCGGTCACACGATCTTCCAGTTTTTCGAGCCGCTTCGCGATCACCGTGATGGCCCGTTCGATCTTGGCCAAACGGTCACCTGATACGTTCACCGCACCGCCACCACCGGCGGCATCAGGGGCGCCACCATCGCCGACCTGCTCATTCGACTGATCTTCGATCACGGTCTCAACCATCGCACCGTCAATCACTTCCGCTTCTTCAAGCGCCGCGAACAGCATAATCCGGTTCGCGAGGTTGTTGATCAGGCGCGGCACGCCTTGTGTGTGATCGAACACTTTGGCGAAGGCTTCCGGCGTAAAGCCCGGTGTGCCGTTCCAGCCAACCGCGCTCAGGCGGTGGGTGATGTATTCTTCCGTCTCCTGAGCCGACATCGATGCCAGTTTATAGGAGGCGATAATCCGCTGCTGCAATTGCGCCAGATCCTTGTGCGCAATCGTCTGCAAGAACTGCGGCTGACCGAGCAAAAAGCTCTGGAACAGCGGCTGCCCGCCGACATTGAAGTTCGACAGCATCCGCAATTCTTCAATCGCCCGCAGCGGCATGTTCTGCGCTTCGTCAACCACCAGCAGGACGCGCTTGCCCATTTGGTTTTGCTCGACGAGGAATTCCTCAAAGGCCGAAATCAGATCGGCCTTATCGCGGCTTTCGATATCCAGTTCAAAAGCGTTACAGATCATGCGGACAAAGTCATCCGCATCAACCTGTGTGTTCCCGATCTGGGCGGCGACTATGTCGTTACCGTCCAGCTCTGAGAACAATTGCCCCACCAGCGTCGATTTACCGGTACCGACGTCGCCGGTGATGACGATGAAGCCTTCGCCCTGGTAGAGGCCATACTTGAGGTATGACATCGCTTTCCGGTGACCTTCCGAACCGTAAAAGAATTTACTGTCCGGGGTCAGGCGGAAAGGGTTGGCGGTAAGACCGTAGACTTCTTCGTACATCTCGTCACCCTTTGGTCGCAGTGTATTCGTGACTGCGCGTTTAGAAACTTGCCGTTACACCGACGATGCCGGCGTTTTCTTTGAACTCGTCCGCCGAATCATCCGCGAAACGCTCCGTGTATGTGTATCGCCCGAAAACGTTGACAATTTCCGTAAGCTGGTAAGAAAGTCCGGCACCAAGGGCCAAAACATCGAAATCATCGATGCTGCTGCCGTCAACGCTGAAGCGGCTGTAGCCCGCTCCGAGTTCACCGGAGATACGCGGCGTCAGCTGCCGTGTCAGACCGAGATTGGCCGAAACAACCGTTTCATCCTGTGCCAGATCACGGCGCAGGGCGCTGGCGTTCACGTTGTAGCCTGTCTTACCGACCGACCCGGACAGCGATGCCGTCACCGTATCAACCACGCCATCCTCGTCGAGCAGGGCGAATGTCTGTTCCGGGACCACAAGGCCCGCTTGTGCGGCCTGAAGCTCAAATCCCGCACGGTCAAAGTTTGCAAACTCCACCGCACGGTTCGCTGTCAGCGAGGCGACCATGTTGTTGCGCAGCGCATAGTTTGCCGCGACACCATAATCGATACCGCCATAACGATACCCGACATAGGCCTGACCGTTCAGACGTTGGTTCGCCTGATAACGAACACCAACGTTACCGTACACGCCATCCAGATCGTCATCCGAGCTCAGGTTGTCAGAGAACTGATCATACCCGACCGCTGCGGTAAGCGCGAGTGTGCGCGAAACCGGCACATCGACGCTGACACTTGAACTCCAGCGTTGGAAATCGTCCCCGGCATCGGGTTGGAAATCCTCATACTCGCTGACCGCAGCCCAGCCGAATTTGCGGAAACGGTTCGGGTCGGATGTCAGTGACGCGCGGTAGATGTTGGTGAAGCTGCTGTCCAGCGCATCATCCTCATATGCCTCACCGCTCAGACCGTAACGCAATTCGGCATTCGCCCATCCGCCGATATTCTTGCGGATCGATGGGCTGATGCTGCCGAAATAGGCGCGTGTGCGATCATCACCATTGGCGACAGGGTTGCCTGAGAAACGGTCATCGGAGTCGATAAACACTTCAGTGACCCCGGCACCCGCATCCAGGTACAGCAGGTTCGGCACAATCGCCGCCGACCAGCCCGTGTTCAGGTTATGCCGCAACCCGTCATCATTGGTGTTGTTGACATAGTGGTCATAGCTGGCCGCATAGCTCAGGCTACCGCTCAAACGCTCGCTTTGTATGCCCACATCGACACCTGCGGTCGCGCTCAGGACCAGCTCGTCCTCTTCCTGACCTGCACGGTCGAGGTTGATGTTGTCCGAATACGTTGCCGTACCTTCAACATAAGGCGTGATTGATGTGGTCCAGCGGCCACGGCGCAATGTTGTCGTTTCACCGGGTACAGTGCTGCGGGCCGCTTGGCCCTGCGCCGCGCCAACTTGGGTCGGTGCGATTGTCTCATTCCCGGAAATGGCACCAAAGGCATCATCGGTTACCGGAATGCCGCTTGTGGTGTACCCGCCTGAATAGACCCGGTCTCCCGCAGTCTGCGCGACCAGCGCACTGGATACTGCCGCAATCGCGAGCGCACTCCCTGCGGCCAACATCTTGTGCTTGGCAGAGAAACGGGGGGCCTTACGGCGCAACTTGGTTGTATGCTTCATAATAGCTTCCGAATTGCTCGGTGCGGTTCCTGACAGTTGTCTTGTTCAGCACCAGGTTTACGTTCTGATCGGACTCAAGCAAATCCAATGCCGAGTCGACCGCACTTCGCGAAGTTCTTTCCGCATCAACAACTAAAACGACCTGTCCCGCGTGTTCCGCGAGGGCCACAGGCTCCGTACTGGCCAGCAACGGCGGGGCATCGAATATGATGATGCGGTCCGAGTACCGTTCCGCCAAATCTGTTACGAGGGTATGCATCGCTTCGCCGCCGAACAAATCGGTGGCGGATGCGACAACCGCACCTGCCGCAAGATAGGACAGTGGGTGTTCGTGTTCCCGTAACAGGACATCCTGCAATTCCGACTCGTCATCCAGCAACAGGTCGGTCAAGCCGGGCAGATCATTGCGCAGGCCTAAAATCTTGGACATGCTGGGCCGCGCAACGTCGCCATCGACCAACAGGACGTTCAGCCCCTCGTCAAAAATGATCGACAGCGCCAGATTCATCGCCACAAAGCTCTTGCCCTCACTGGGCCGGGCGCTGGTCACGACAATCACGTGCTGCCGGTCACTCTTGCTTTTGTTCTCTTTGTTCTTCGCCGACAGCGACATCCGCTGCATCAGGCGGCGCTTGACCAGACGAAACTCTTCCGAAATCCGCGAACGGCGTTCTTTCGGCGTGATAAAGCCGAATTTACGCAAGCGCTCATGATCAAAGCTGAATTCCCGGCTTTTGCGGGTGTTCGGCTCAGCCTTCGGTTCCGCAACGCGCGCGGGTTTTGCCTTTTTGACAGGTTTCGCCTCGGGTTCTGCGACCGCCGCTTCCGGTGCATCCGCTGCCGCTGCCGCTGCCGCCGCTTGGGCTTTCCGCTGCTTTTTGGTGGCCTTCGACAGCACGGCACTCGACGTATCGGATTGCGCCGGAGCGAACCGATCCATCAGCGCAGACATATCCGCCTGTGTTTCGCCCGGCTTTGCGTCGCCTTGGGCCTCGGCTTCCCAGGCCTCGATATCATCGAGGATCGCCCCTTTTTTCACAGGCGCAGGTGCCAGCCGCTTTGGACCGGCAGGGCGTTTGCCCCCCTGCTTACTCGAAACGCGATCAATAAGGCTCATACATTTTCTCCGCTTGCCCGCCAATTTCAGTCACGGGCAATCTGTTCTAGATCAGCGAACTAAGGGTTTTACCTGTGGCCTCGATCAGACCTTCGATATTGGGTCGCCAGAGTTGGAAGTGATAGCGATACGCCACATACGCAAACACCGTCGCCGATGCGGCCACCGCCGTCAGATAAGCGGTTGTCCCCATCACATTGCGCGTATTTTGCCCCGTCGCCGCGATAGTCGAGATGCCGCCCAGGACGGGCAGATCGAAAGCATTTTTAAGATGCGCAATCGTCGGCATATTATCTGACAATTGAATACGCAGGAACGCCAGACCGAGACCCGCGCCCAGCGCAGCCATCGCCGCACCGATAAACAGGATCAACCTGTTCGGCCCTGCGGGTGTGACGGCAACCTGAGGCGGCTCAATCACACGAAACTCGACCAGATTCAGGCGGTTCGGATCACCAATGGTGATCAGCGTTTCCAACTTCTCCGACAATTGCTCGACTTCTGCTGCGTGTTTGGAACGCTCGCTGCGCATCTTGTCATAGACTTGGATGATTTCCGGCTGACGCGTCAGTGTCGATTGCAGTTCGGCCAGTTTGCCCCGCACGACACCAATTTGTTGTTCCGTAACCGCGAGCCGTGTCTGGCGCTGGTCCAGTTGCGCGCGCAATTCTGGGATCGCCGGATTTGGTTTATACACCGCTTCGGGTTCTGCCGCCGCCACGGGCGCATTGCTCTGAATCTGCCAGTTGCGGAATTCGGCATCCACTGCGGCATTTATTTGGATCGCTTGTTGGATGCGTTGCTGAAGCTGCGCGTTCGCCTGCTGCGCCGCCGCTTGCAGCTGTGCCGCTTGCGCGCGCACATTCGCCGCCCGCGCTTGTGCCGACGCCACATCCGGGTGTTGCGGGGTCAGGCGTTGCAGCAATTGCTGAACCTCGGCTTCGACAGTCCCGGCTTGTGCGGAAAACGCCTGATAACGTTGTTCTTCCGGCGTCGGCCCCGTCGGTACAGGTACTTTCTGGCTCGTCGGCGGTGGCACATAAGGCCGCTGTGCCTGCGGTCTGGTGATGTAGCGATCAATCACCTGCGGCGGTGTCGATGCAAGACGTGAACGCAAGCTGGAGATTTCCTGTTGGAACAGCAAGCGATCCGACTGCAACCGCGACAGCTCCGCATCCATGCTGCGTTTTTCCCCGGCAACGGCCGGCGCTCCGGCCAGCTCATCGCGGTACTGACGCTCATGCGCGGCCATCCGGTCTTCAACAGCTTTCAAGCGCTCTGTCGCCGTCTCGAGTTGGCCTTCGATATAACGACGGGTCGATTCGCTGTCAGAACTGTCGACACCGGAGCGGATCAAACCCTCTTCAAGAAACAGGTCGAGCAGCGCTTGCACAACGTCACGCGACTTTTCAGGATTCGAGGAACTGAATTCGATATTATAAAAATCACGCCCCTGACGTTTCAGCTCCATCTTCTTGCTGAGCGATTCGACCAACGCTTCCCAGTCGCGTTTGTCATTCAATGTCAGGTCCAGATCGGTACGGCGGATAACCTCTTCGATGTTGGGTCGCGCATACATCGATTTACGCACATTATCAATCTGTGCGCCGGGGTCGGACACCTGCAATTCACGCCCGACCAGCTTGCGCATAAGCGAGCCGGTATCCACGAAAACCGTGGCTTTTGAGGTATAGACATCCTTCGCTTTCATCGCGAAAACACCGCCTATCGCCCCCACGATCCACGTGACGACCAAAATGCTCCACCGCAGCTTCCAAAGCTCTGCGATGTAGTGTTGCAGCTGGAATTTAAGTTCGCCCATTTGGCTTCCCTATAATGACAGCAATCCTGTGACCGTCGATTTTCGTGTTGCGATACAGTACGGATAACAGGTCATGATCTGGTTAATTTGCGGGTGACGATGCACGTCGCTTGCCAGATGATCTTTGGCGCGATACCTCGCCTTGCATGACAGAACGAAACACCACCATAGCTGCCTTGGAATCGGGGCTTGTTCGCGTTGGCGGCGCACCCGAAGGTTTCGACGCATCCTTGCTGGCCGATCTTGTCAAACGCGCGGATGGCCCCGTTATCCACGTTGCCAATGATGATGCCCGCATGGCCGCGATGGTTGATGCGCTGCGGATCTTTGCCCCTGACGTGCCGATCCTGCGTTTTCCCGCATGGGACTGTCTGCCCTACGACCGCGTGTCACCGAACACCGAAATCTGCGCGACCCGACTCGCGACATTGGCCGCGCTGTCCCGCAAATGGACACGCCCGTCGGTCATTTTGACATCCATCAACGCCGCCACGCAGCGTATTCCCCCTCGCGAGGTGATCCGCAACGCCAGCTTCACAGCCAAAGCCGGAACACGCATCGTTCCCGAAGACCTGATGCAATATTTGGCCCGCAACGGCTACACCCGCTCCTCCACCGTGGTCGAACCGGGCGATTTCGCCGTGCGCGGCGGCATTATCGATATCTTTCCCCCCGGTCGTGCCAAACCCTTACGCCTCGATTTCTTCGGCGATGTGCTGGAGACAATTAAACGCTTCGACCCCGCGACCCAGCTGTCCGCCGACCGCGTAGACCGCCTCGCACTGGCCCCCGTCTCTGAAACCCCGCTCGACCCCGATGCAATCGAACGTTTCCGCCGCACCTACCGCGATATGTTCGGAGCCGCCGGAACCGATGACGCGCTTTACGAGGCCGTTTCACGCGGGGGTCGTCATCAGGGTATGGAGCATTGGCTGCCTCTGTTCCATGAAAGCCTCGACACCCTGTTCGACTACCTTCCCGATGCCGCTGTCAGCCTTGATGGCAATATTGAACTCACCCGCACGGCCCGCTGGGATGCGATCCAAGACCATTTCGAGACCCGCGACGCCGCCCGCAATGACCGCGCGATGGGCGCGCCCGTCTACAAACCCGCCAAACCCGAACTGCTTTATCTCGACGATCAGGCATGGGCCGAAGCCCTCGTTGGCCGCCCCGTCCGTGCCTTCTCGGCCATCCCCACAGGCAGCGGGCCCGGCACAATCGACGCGGGCGGCAAGATGGGTCGCAGCTTTGCGACCGAACGCCAGACCGAAGGACTGAACCTTTTCGACGCGGTCGTTACCCACATCAAGGCCCGTGCAGCTGATAAAAAACGCATCATCATCGCGTCCTACTCCGACGGCTCGCGCGACCGCATGGGAACCCTGCTCAAAGACCACGGCCTCGGCGAAACCGCCACCGTCTCCCGCTGGTCAGAGATCGCTAAACTCCCCCCCGACACCGCCGCCCTCATTGTCTGGCGGTTGGAGGAGGGGTTCGAGACGGACAAGCTCGCCGTCATCGCAGAACAAGACATCCTCGGCGACCGCCTTGTCCGCCAGACCCGCAAGCGCAAGAAGGCGGAAAACTTCCTCACCGAAGCCGCCACCCTCGCCACAGGCGATCTTGTTGTTCATGTCGAACACGGCCTTGGCCGCTATCAGGGTCTCCAGACGATTGAGGCGCTGGGCGCACCCCATGACTGCCTTGCCATCGAATACGCCGACAACGCGCGGCTCTACCTGCCCGTAGAGAACATCGAGTTGCTCTCCCGCTATGGCGACAGTGAAACGGCACAGCTTGACCGCTTGGGCGGCGGCGCGTGGCAGGCTCGCAAAGCGCGGATGAAGAACCGCATCAAGGACATGGCCGAGCGCCTCATCCGCGTTGCCGCCGAACGCCACCTGCGCAAATCCGCCGTCATCATCCCGCCGCAAGGTGCATGGGAAGAATTCTGCGCCCGCTTCCCCTACACTGAAACCGACGACCAAATGTCGGCCATTGAGGATGTGATCGAAGACATCGGCTCAGGCCGCCCGATGGACCGTCTCGTTGTTGGCGATGTGGGCTTCGGCAAAACCGAGGTCGCCATCCGCGCGGCGTTTGCGACGGCGATGGAGGGGTTGCAAGTCGCCGTCATCGCGCCGACCACCTTGCTCGCCCGCCAGCACGCCAAAAACTTCACCGAACGCTTTCGCGGCCTTCCCGTCAATGTCCGCCAACTGTCGCGTTTCGTGACCGCCAAAGAAGCCAACGCCACACGAGAAGGATTGACCGACGGCTCCGTCGATATCGTTATCGGCACCCACGCCCTGTTGGCTAAATCGATAAAATTCAAACAACTCGGCCTGTTGATCGTTGATGAGGAACAGCATTTCGGCGTCCGCCACAAAGAATCGCTGAAAGCCCTGAAATCCGACGTTCACGTCCTTACCATGACCGCGACCCCGATCCCCCGCACCCTGCAACTCGCCATGACGGGCGTGCGCGAGATGAGCCTGATCGCGACCCCGCCCGTGGATCGCCTGACCATCCGCACCTATGTCGCACCCTTCGACGCCGTCACCATCCGCGAAGCCTTGCTGCGCGAACATTATCGCGGCGGGCAGAGTTTCTACGTCGTCCCCCGCATCTCTGATCTTGCTGACATAGAAGAATTCCTGCGCACCCAACTGCCGGAGTTGAAATTCGCCACCGCCCACGGCCAGATGGCCCCCGGCGGATTGGATGATGTGATGAACGCTTTCTACGACGGCCAGTTCGACATCCTTCTCGCCACAACCATCGTCGAAAGCGGCCTCGACATCCCGACCGCCAACACGCTGATCGTCCACCGCGCCGATATGTTCGGCCTCGCGCAGCTGTACCAGATTCGTGGGCGGGTAGGGCGCTCCAAAACCCGCGCCTATGCCTACATGACCACCAAACCGCGCAAGCCCCTTACGCCCGCCGCCGAAAAACGCCTCAAAGTGCTGGCTTCCCTCGACACGCTGGGCGCGGGCTTTAACCTGGCCAGCCACGACCTCGACATTCGGGGCGCGGGTAATCTGCTGGGCGAGGAGCAATCGGGCCAGATCAAAGAAGTCGGGTTCGAGTTGTACCAAGACATGCTCGAAGAGGCGTTGGCCAAAATGCGCGCGGGCGAGATCGATGCGCCCGATGACGACGGCGGTTGGTCCCCGCAAATCAACCTCGGCGTCCCGGTCCTGCTGCCCGAAAGCTACATCGCCGACCTCGACGTGCGCCTCGGCCTCTACCGCCGCCTCTCGTCACTCGATACACGGCAGGAGCTTGAGGGCTTTGCGGCAGAACTGCACGACCGCTTCGGTAAGCCCCCCGCCGAGGTCGAAAGCCTCCTCAGTATCATGCGCGTCAAATCCATGTGCCGCCGCGCGGGCATCGCCAAACTCGACGGCGGCCCGAAAGGCGCGACGATCCAGTTCCGCAACGATACTTTTGCCAATCCGGCGGGGCTGGCTAAATGGCTCGCAGGCCAAAACAACCTTGCAAGCGTCAAAGGCACAAAACTCGTCATCCGCCGCAACTGGTCCCGTGACGACCAAAAAATGAAAGGCGCCTTCGCCATCTGCCGCGACTTGGCGAAAGTGGCGGAGGAAGAGCAGGTTGCTGCGGGGTGAGATTTGCTGTAACGACAAGGTGTAACTACATTGACGTTTGAATGGGACGAGGAAAAGAACCGCGCGAACATCCGAAATCACGGTATTGCATTTGAAGATGCTCAAGCTGTTTTCGATGGGCCCACGCTGGCGTGGGTTGATGATCGCTTTGATTATGGAGAGACGCGCATTGCGACCATCGGCTTTTTGCGAGGGGTGCAGTGCGTGGTCGTTATTCATACGGAGCGGGACACCGTTACCCGGATTATCTCTGCAAGAAAGGCATTAAAACATGAGCGCAGGCAGTTTGAAGCCACCATTTTCTAGGCCAATGACCCCCGAAGAACTGGCCGCGATGCCGGATGAGCAAATTGATACGTCTGACATCCCGCCTCTCGGTGAAGACTTCTGGAAAAACGCCACCGTCGTCATGCCCGAAGACCGAAAAACCCAAGTCACCATCCGCCTCGACCCCGATGTGCTGCGCTGGTTCAAGGATCAGGGCGCGGGGTATCAGACCCGTATCAATGCGGTGCTGCGCTCTTATTACGAAGCGCACGAAAAATCTTGAACCGGTCGCGGCTGCGCAGGTTTGTCTTACACCGAAGTCACGCCCTCATCAGGCCCGAACACCATCAGCATTTCCTCCGCTCGTCGCTCTGCTTCCAGCGCGTTGATCATCGCTTTGACCCAAGGCAGTGACAGCGTGGCGGGAATGATATGCGACACCCGCTCGCCGCCCTCAACGGCGGGTAAATAGCCGGAGATCGTGCCCGCCCACAGCTTTTGCTCATCATTGTCATACATCGGCCCGCCGGAGAAACCTTGCTCGAACGTGTCCGATCCCGCGTGCAGCTCAACAATCTGAGAGCGGATGTTGTCGGTGGCCACCATCGTGCCCGAATGGATCGTCTCGTGCAGCTGCCCCTGCGGCTCGCGCGATCCCATGCCATAGTAGCGCAGCACCTCGTTCGGCTCGACCGCATGGGCGGCGAGGTTTTCGCGCCGGATCGGCTGATGCCGCGAGGCGTGGGGCAGACGGATCAACGCCAGATCAAACCGCAAATTCGTATGCACGCCCTCATAATAGGGGTGAATCCATACCTCGTTCGAGGCAAACCGCTCCGTCTGCACCGCCCGGCACGCCGCCGCAACCGAGCATCGTAACTCTGTTAATTCACTCGTAAATCCGCCGCGCCCGTCCGCCGAACACACCACATGCGCCGCCGTCAGCACATAGCGCGGATGCACCAGCGTCCCGCCGCCATGCTCTGTCGCGGTCAGTATTGACCCCTGATATTCCAGCGGCATATCCGCCCCGATCAGCACATAGCTGGAGGGCGCGTCGGTATCGGAGGTTGGCCCTTCCGCATGATGCTCAGGCAGCCGAGCAGAGCGGGTCGCACGGCTCATATCCAGCGCAATCCCAAGCGGTTGATCCGTCGCCTCCGCCCCCGCCGCGCGGGCGCTGACATGCTGCAAACGCGGGCGCGGCGCTTCATTCTCCAGCCCATCCAGCGCATCCAGCGCTTGTTTCAGGTGACTGCGGATGGTCGATATTGACATGGTGGCCTCGTGAGGGGGAGTGATACGTTCCGCGCGTAGTCTGTTATAGGGTTCGCTGCTGCCGCCATTCTTTGAGGATAGATCGTTGGAAATAGCAAGCGCCGCGTCGCGTGAGATTGCCGTCATCGGCTCCGGTCCCGCCGGATTGATGGCCGCCGAAACCGCCGCCCGCGCGGGCCATGCCGTCACCGTTTACGAGAAAATGCCCACACCGGGGCGGCGGTTTCTGATGGCGGGAGTCGGCGGCTTGAACCTGACCCATGATGAGCCGTTCGAGATGTTCCTCACCCGCTACCGCGAAGCGGCTCCTTGGCTCGCCCCGCATCTTGAGGCGCTGTCACCCCAAAACCTGCGCGCATGGGCCGATGATCTGGGCGCGGATACTTTCACAGGCTCCTCCAACCGCGTCTTCCCCAAAGCCATGAAAGCCTCCCCCCTTCTGCGCGCATGGCTGCGGCGCTTGGAAGGGCAGGGCGTCCGCTTTGCGATGCGGCATGTTTGGCGGGGCTGGCAAGGCAACGCGCTGATGTTCGATACCCCCGTCGGCCCGCTCACCGTCGAACCCGCCGCCGCCATCCTCGCGCTGGGCGGGGCCAGTTGGCCAAAGCTGGGCGCGGACGGCGCATGGGTTGCGCCCATTGCCGCTCAGGGCGTGGAAGTCTCGCCCCTGCGTCCCTCAAACTGCGGTATCCTGATCGACTGGAGCGCGCATTTGCAGGACCGTTTTGCCGGAACGCCGCTTAAAAACATCGCCCTCACCTTCAACGGCCAGCGCATCACCGGCGAGTGCATCCTGACCCGCACGGGGTTGGAGGGCGGCGCGGTCTACGCACTCTCCGGCCCGATCCGCGATGCTTTGGAGCAGGGTGTGATACTCACACTCGACCTCAAACCCGGCCTCAGCGCCGAAGACCTCACCACCCGCCTCGCCAAATCCCGCAAGGGCGAAAGCCTCTCGAACCTGCTGCGCAAAGCCGCCAAACTCGACCCCGCCGCCATCGCCTTGCTGCGCGAAAACGGCCAGCCGCCGCGCGAAGCGGGCGCGCTCGCGAATGCCGTCAAATCCGTCCCGCTTTCCGTGCGCGCCATCACCGGACTGGACCGCGCTATCTCCAGCGCGGGCGGCATCACCGCCGGATCACTGGACGATACGCTCATGCTGAAGGCCCGCTCCGGAACTTTCGCGGCGGGAGAAATGCTCGACTGGGAAGCCCCAACCGGCGGTTATCTGCTCCAAGCCAGCTTCGCAACCGGAGCCGCCGCCGCGAACGGCGCGGTGGGGTGGCTTGGATAGTCGGGGACGCACTCTTCAAACAAAAACACTGTCATCATCCGCCAAGGCGGATAATCCAGCCTCGCGTCTTCAAAGACTGTCTCTCAGTCAATCGTGTCTGGATTCCCGGCCTTCGCAGGGAATGACAGCGCCCTGTAGGCATTCGCGATCAATACTCGATCTCCCACCCGACCGATGCCTTGGACTCCTCAGAACCCAACTCCGCCTCAAGCTCAAAGTTCTCGAACACATCCACTTCGACCAGCCCCGAAGTCGCCCCTGTGGACAGGTTTTGCTTGGCGCCAACGAACACCTCGTCACGCAGGTATTTGCCTGTAATCACGCTGGTGCCGCCATCGTCATCACCTTCCACGCGCAGCACATCGACGCCAACCGCATCACGCACACTGTCCAGCACACCCGCCTTGCCGCTTAACAGTGTCGCCACCCCTGCCGCCAGTTGCGCCGCCTCCAGCGCCGTCAGCGATTGCTTTGAGCGTCCGAACAGCAAGCGCGGCAAAATCTCACCTTCGGGCAGCGCGGGGATCGAGCCGAACTCCAGTTCCACATCCGGTACGGTGCCGATCACTTCGACCCATCCGGTAATGTCATTCGCCGTCCGTTGCAGGCGCACTTGCACATAAGGATTGGTATCGCCGGAGAACCGCACCGTGCCGATGGACAGTTCAAACCGCTTGCCCAGCAGGTCCAGCCCGCCGCGCCGCTTTTCAATCAGCCCGACAACGCGCGGCTTTGACGCCGACCCTGTTACATCCAGCCGCCCGCCCCATTCGGAGTCCAGCCCCCGCCCGCGCACAAACACCTGCTGCGGAAAGCTCAGCGCAACATTCAGCAAAATCTCCGGCCCCGCACCGCCCGACTCGTCGGGGGGCGTATAGATTGGTGCCGATTTCCCGACCGGAATCGCATCCACCACAACCAGTGACCCGCCAAACCCGCCGATCAGGCGCAGTTCGACATAGTTGGTGCGAAAATCGCCGTTTATGGCGATGTCCTTACCCTGCGAGCGCGCCGTTGCCTCGCCTGAGATCACCGCCGTCAGATCATCGCGCCGAACCAGCGCGGCATTCACCAACGCCATGCGGGCATCAAGCATTGACGAACTGACGACATAAGAACCGGATGCCGATATCTGCCCTGTAACCCCGTCATTCGAGGTCAGGTCAAACACCACGCGTCCGTCACTGGTGAAATCGGCCTTTGCGTTCATATTGTTCAGCTGTGTCCCGAACTCCAAATTCGAGTAACTGCCCCCGGTCAGCGTGGCGCCACCCGACAACGTGGGCGATGCCAGCGTACCGGTGGCCCGTCCGTTGATAACCACAGGCCCGCTCAGGATATGATCGGGCAGGGGCACAAACGACCAGATCTCGCCCACATCGCCGGACCAATCCACCGCCGCATTGAACGGTGCATTGTTGTCGGGTGTTGGCAGCGGTGATCCCGCCACGGAGATCAGCGGTATCCGCGCCGTTGCGACCAGCGGCTGCACCAACTGCGCGCCGCTCATCTCGGCGGTTACGTTCAGCGCCGTGCCGTCCAGCGTGCCGCGCGCAATCAGGTCGAACGGGTCATCAATCTGCGCGCCTTTCAGGCGCAGCGTTGTCGCTTGCAGATCAAAATTCCCCCGCGCCCCGCCGCGCGTATCAATATCCACCGTCCCGTCCAGACGGCCTGAGCGGATCAAATCCACCCCCGAAAGCGCGGCCAGCTGCATCGGCAAATTACGGATGTTCAGTTTCGCGACCACGCCGCTTTGCTGATACTCGATATCGCCGCGAATCTCACCATCCTCGGCCCGCACGTCGAGGCCTGTCATACGAAAACCGCCGGGAACGATTTCTTCGATTATCAACGGCTGCACAATCGCCAACTGCCGCCCCTGATAACTCAGCGACAGGCGCGAGATATTGGCTGAACGCGGCGGATTGGCCAGATTCAGCAGCGCCGCCGCATCAATCCGTTCCGACCCCGTGATCCCGCCATTGCCCGACACAACCGTGTCCAGCGACGACAGCGCCCCCCGCGCGGTCGCATCAATCCGCTGGACCGGAAAGCCCTTCACCTCGCCGTTGGAGCCGCCGAAAGTGGCATCGATAAACGGGTTTTGTCCCCGCGCATCACTGACATTCCCGCGCGCCTCGAACGCCCCCATCGCCGCGACCAGCGTGCCCTGTTGGCTGTAACGCAAGCCTGTGCCGCGCAGATCAAACACCACATTCTGCCGTCCCTGATCGTTGGTCAGGGTGACATTCCCATCGGCGATGCCCGCAATCTCCTGTCCGACAAACCCGCCCAACTGGCTCAGATCAGTCGCGTTCAGCGTCGCCATTCCGTCCAGCACACCGCCCGGACCCGACCGGAACCCGCCTTGCAGATTCAGGCCAAGGCCATTGACGTTCACCGACTCAATGTTCAACGCTCCACCCGTCAGGTCAAAGCGCGTATTCGCTGTCAGTGGGCCGGAACCCGTCTGCGCATCCAGCGAAACCGCGCCCGCCGGACCGGAGATCAGCCGTTGCAGATCATACTGCGCCGACAGATTGCCGAGTTGATAGGTGTCATAGAGCAGGCTGCTCGCCGTCAGTTGGCCACTGGTTGAGGGGTCAGAAAACGGCCCGCTCGCCCGACCGGATATAAACGCGGCCCCCGCCAGGGGCTTGCCCGCTAGCGATTGCGCCAGCCCCAAATCGGCAACATCGACCTGATAATCCAGCCCCAGCATCTTGGCCGCCAGATCAACATCACCCGCCACCCGCGCCCGCCCGATCGCCGCTTCAATGCTGGCATCTTGCAGGGTCAGGCGTTGGCTGCGCTGATCGAATACCCCAACCGCATAGACCGACACGGTCTCGCCAATCACGCTCTCGATGGCCGGATTGTCTAGGCGCGGCTGCGTCGCCGTCCCGCTCAACGTAAACGGCAGCGCGCCGTTCGGATCGTTCGGCATCGCCAGATCAAGATTCAACCCGCCCAGCGAGTACAGATCATAATACAGACCGCCGCCTTGCGCGGAGACATTCACATTCGGCAAGTTGAACGGTCCAACAGCCGTCCCGCTCGCCCGCAGCAATCCGCCGACGGGCTTGCCGACAAATCCGCTCAGTGGCGACAGATCGTTCGCGTCCACATCAAAGCGCAGGTCAAGACGCGACCCGCCGATATCGACCAGCCCGTCCGCATTGACCGACGCAAACCCCGCCCGCGCATTCAAAACGTCCAGTTGCAGTGCCTTGGCCGTCTGATTAAACGACCCCCTCGCCACCACAGTCGCCTCACCGCCGAGCGCGTAATCCAGATTAGGATCACCCGTGCTGATCGCCGACGCCGTCAGGTCCACGTCGAAAGGCAGCGCACCGTTCAGCTCCACGCCAACCTTCGCCCGCCCGTCAATCCGGCCTACAAGATACTGGTTATAGCGCAGGTTTTGCCCGGACAGAGTCGCATCCACCGCCGGAATAACGAAGTCCCCCGACGCCGTGCCCTTAATCGCCAGCGATCCCGCCACATCGGCTTTGGCCAGCCCCGCAAACGCGGCCAGTTGCGCCGCATCGACATCGAATGCCACATCAAGGCGTTTGGCCATCAGATCAATCGCGCCGCGCAGATCCGCCGTCGCGTTTGCCGTGACCGCGTTGGCCCGATCCAGCCGGATCGACTGTCCCGCCTGATTAAACGCCCCCGCAGCATTCAGCCGCAGCCGTCCGCCCAGCGCATTATCCAGCGTCGCATCGCCCAGCGAAATGCCGTCGCCCGTAATATCCACATCAAACGGCGCAAACCCGTCCACGGCGCGGCCCACAGAAACCGTCCCGTCAATCGCGCCCACTTGATACGCCGCATAGCGCAACCCGCGGCCCGACAGAGTCGCATCCACCGCCGGGATCACAAAATCCCCTGACGCCGTGCCTTTCAGCGCCAATGAACCCGCAAGATCAGCTTTCGCAATCCCCGCAAACGGCGACAGATCAACCGCGTTCACATCATAAGCGACGTTCAACTGCTTGGCTTTCAGATCAACCGACCCGCTCACATTCGCTGTTGAGTCCGCCAACTTCACATTGGCACTATCCAGTGTCAGCGTTTGCTCGGCCTGATCAAACGTCCCGCGCGCCACGACTTTCGCATCTTCCCGCAGGGCAAAGTCGAGCGTCGGATCGCCCGTGGTGATCGCCGCCGCTGTCAGGTCCACATCAAATGGCAACGCGCCATTCTCAGCCGTCCCCAGCGTCGCCCGCCCGTCAATCCGTCCGACGCTATACTGGTTATACTGAACCCCTTGGCCGGAGAGCGTCGCGTTGACCGCCGGCAGGTTAAACGGTCCCTTCGCGGTCCCCTTCGCTGCCAGTTTGCCGGAGACAGACGCTCCCGTTACCGCGCCGATGGGCGACAGATCGCCCGCATCGACATCAAAATTCAGGTCGAGTGTCTGCCCGCCAATATCAATCCGCCCGTCCGCGCTGACCTTCGCAAATTCCGCGTCAAGGCGCGCGAACGCCAGTTGCACGGCGGGTTTGTCTTTCTCAAATTCCCCGCGCGAGGCAATCTTAATGCCTCCCGTCAGCGCGGCATCCAACGCCGGATCTCCCGTGGCAAGGCCCAGCGCGGTCAGATCAACATCGAACGGCATCTTGCCGTTTTTCTCCGCACCAATATCAACCGCGCCATTGATCCGCCCGACCGCGAATTGGTTAAACGTGATCGCCTCGCCGTCGATGGTGGTTTTCACGGCGGGAATGACGAAATCACCCTTCGCCGTGCCTTTGGCCTTCAGCTTGCCACCCAGATCAGCCTTTACCAGCGGCCCGAACGCCGCCAACCGCTTCGCATCCAAATCGTAACTCAGGTCGAGCGTCTTCGCCGCCAGATCAACCGACCCCGAAGCCTCAATCGTCGCAGCGTCCGAGACAACATTCGCACCGTCCAACCGGACCCGCTTGGCCGCGATATCGAACCCGCCCTTGGCGTCAATCGTGACAGTATCGCCCAACGCCTCGTCCAGCGCCGGATCGCCCAGCGACAGGCCGGACCCGCGCAAATCAACATCAAACGGCGAATAGCCCTTTGCCTTGCGCTCAAATGTCAAAGAACCCGCCAGCGTTTCAGCGCGGTAGTCCTGATACGCCAGATTTGACCCATCTAAAGTCACATCCAGCCCCGGCGCGGCAAACGGTCCCTTGGCCTTGCCCCTCGCCCGAATTCCGCCATCCAGCGGCGACCCGACCAACCCGGAAAACGGCGCGAGCGCTGGCGCGTCAACATCGAACGCCACATCAACCCGCTTGGCCCCCAGATCAACCGTGCCGTTCAGCATCGCCCGCGCTTTCGCGGCCCGAATATCAGCATCGGTAATACGCAGCACTTGCTTGGATTGGTTAAACGCGCCCTTCGCGGTGACTTTCGACGCACCCGACAACAGCTTGTCGAGTTCCTTGTCACCCGTCACGATATCCCGCGCATCCAGCGCAACATTGAACGGTGCAAAACCCGTCGCGGCTTGCTGAATATCAATATCGCCATCAATCGAGCCGATGGAATAGCTGTCATAGCGCAGCTTTTGGCCCGAAATCACCGCGTCCACTTCCGGCGCGCTGAACGATCCCGACGCGCGGCCTTGGGTGATGACCGACCCGCTGACAGTCTTGCCCACCAGCGATTTCAGGCCCGACAGGTTCTTCGCATTCACGTCAAATTCGATGTCGAGTTCCCGCTCACCCATGTCAACGCGCCCTGTGGCCGAGGCGGTTGCGGCGGCCAGCTTCGCATCAAACCGCTCCAACACCAGCAGCGGTCCTTTTTGCGTAAGAACACCCGCCGCCTGAATCGTCGGCGTATCGCCCAAAAACGCATCCAGCGCCGGATCGCCCGTCAAAATCCCCGCCGCAGCAACATCGACCACAAACGGCGATGTTCCCGTCTCGCCGGAGCGGGTTTCAATATCCAGATCGACCACTTCGGCGCGGTAGGTATCAAACACCAGATTACGTCCGACTCCCTTGGCCGTGACGAAGGGCAGGGCGAACGGCCCCTCCAGCCGTCCGGTCAGATCAACCGATCCGCCCAGCTTCTTACCCGCCAGCGCGCTGAACGCCTCCAAATTCCCCGCCCTCAACGCATAATCCACGTCCAGCGTTTGCTTGGTCAACTGCACCTTGCCGGATACATCAACATCAGCATCGGCCAAATCAATCACGCCCTCGTTGATCGTCAGCAGACCCGTGGCCGTATCGAACAGCCCCTCAATATCCAGCTTCGGTTCCGCCCCGATCACCGCGTCCAAATCCGCGTCACCGGTCTCAACACCCGCCAGCACAGCATCCACGGCAAAGGGCGCACGCCGATCCTTGCGCATCTGCCCCGACGCAATGATTTTGCCCTTGGCAAAAGCATAATCGAGATAACGCAGGTCTTGCGTATCCGCCTCAACTTGAACGCTCGGTTCCGACAGCGGTCCCAGCAGCCGCGCCTTGCCCGACGCCGCGCCAATGGTGGCTGGCGCGATGATTCCCTTGATGGCCGAGGGATCAACCAACGCCCAATCCAGCGACAAATCCGCCGTATCCAGGGGCGGTGACACCGTCCCGCTCGCCGTTGCTTTCACAACTGCGCTTTCGATAAAGCCGCGCTCGACCTGTATCGTATCCGCCGAGCTTTCGGTCAGCAGAAGCTCAACGACCGCCTGTTCACCAAGTGCCGCCGCGAGATCGGGATCATCCGAGGACAGATCAGACATCTGCGCGTTCAGGAACAACCGCTCCAATGTGCCGCCTTTCAGCCCGTCCAGTTTGAAAGCCAGTGTCGCCATGCCATCGACGGGAATCCCCGCCGCGCGGAAAAAAGGCCCCAATTCAGTCGCTTGCCCGGACAGCTGCGCATTAGTTGTACCCGCCGTGATATCATATCCGGCATTGCCCTCCAGCGTCAGGGACTTCGCATCAATCTTCAGCGTCTCCAGCGCCACGCGGTTTTCCGCGCCATAAAACGCACCATTCCCCGTCAATGCCGGATCAGCACCCAGCGCGTCCTGTAATCCGGCATCGTTCAGCGCCAAGCCCTTCGCGCGGGCTTCAAAGGTAAATTTCTGAATATTGCCAACATCGCCCTCGGCACTTGGCTCGGATTGAATCTGCACCAGCAGTGTTTCCGCGTCTCCAAACCCCGCTTCCAGATCCGCCACTCTGGCATCAATATCCAGCTTCGGCGCGGTCAACCGCCCCACCGCCCGCGCCTTGCCCGACAGGTCAGACACCCGCGCAGGGGCAATTACAGTGTTAAACGCCTCAATATCCTTGGCCAGCCAATCAAGGGACAGGTCAATCTTGTTTCCGGCGGTATCAACAACACCTTTTCCCGCCATTTCAAAGGCTTGACTGTCAATATCGAGCAGCTTGAGGGCATATGTGCCTTTGCTCTCCTCAACCAGATCCAGCTTGATCTTCGCGGATTCCCCCAGCGCCTCTTTCCATTTGACGGAGGTTTCCGAGCCGGGTTTGACGGTCCCGTCAAACTTTGCGGCGATCAGCTTGCCCCAGCGCGCCTCCCCTGTGCCCTCAGCCACACCAATCTGGCCGATATCCGCGAACACTTCAAACGGCAGCGCATCCGGTGTGCCATTCGTTGACAATGTCAGTTTCAGCGATTCTTCCGGCGGTAGTCCCGCCATTTGCGCGACCAAGCCGCCCGGCTCCTCATTCGCCCGCAGTTTCAGGGCGATATCGAGGTCATTAAAATCAATTTTGGCATCGAGATTGATCTGATCCTCAGGGCGATCTGTGCGTTTGACGTTCAGCTTGGCGATTTGCACATCGTTCAAATCCTCGAACGCGCCGTCAATTTCGGCCTCAAGGTCTTGCGGCAGCAATCCGCCCTCAATGCGCAAGCGGTCAATTTTCAGCTTGTCGATCTTGATCCCGACGGGCGGGCGCGGCCATGCGAAGGCAACGCCTTCGGCCTCTTCCGCCGGGGGATCGCCGCGCGTAATCGGCGCGCGCAGGATCGCAATCTCTTCCGCTCCCAGCGTCTCAAATGTGAACCGTCCGCGCAGCAGGGCCGAGGGACTCCAATCAACCAACAGGTTTTTTGCGTCCAGCCAAACCCCGTCCCCGTCACGGATTTTCAGTGTCGAGATCAGCGCGAAGCCCTCTTCGGGTTTGCTAACCTCGCCCAGTTCAATCTCAAACTCGCCCGGCGCATTCACCCGACTTACCGCGAATTGCAGCAGGTCGTTCCACGCCTTTTTCGTATCCCAAAAAGCGTGTGCCGGAGCGGGGGCAAGAGCCAACGATGTGGCGACGAACAGGCCACCCGCCGCGTTACGGAATTTCTTGGCTGCCTTGCTGGTCATTTGGCCGATCATTAAAACGCCTGCCCGATGCTGAGGTAAAGTTGAAAAGGATCGTCTTGTCTGCGCTTGTTAAACGGCACGGCCACATCGACCCGAATGGGTCCAACCGGGCTGAAATAGCGCAAGCCCAAGCCTCCGCCCCAGCGCAACTCGCTGAAGTCTTGGAAGAATTCGTTCGCGACAGCTCCCGCGTCAACGAATGGTACAACCCCGAACGATCCGAAACGAATGCGCATTTCCGCACCCAGTTCATACGCGGAAAGCGCGCCGTCCGGGTCGCCGTTCACATCCAGGTCGTTGACATGCTGGGTGCTGTAAGCCCGCACGGACCCGCCGCCGCCGGAGAACACCTGCCTGTTCGCCGGCACATTGTCAGCGTCATCCGTTAGAACCGCCGCAACACGCGCCCGCAGCGCAAGGATATAGTTCGCATCATAGTCGAGCGCGAGATAAGTCGATCCCTCGAAGTCTGTTTGCACAAACCCCACAGGTTCCTCATCAAACGCCCCTACCCACGGTGTAACCTCGGCAGAGACACGAAATCCCTCGGTCGGGTTCAGCAAATCATCCGTATCATCGAACTGCAATGTCCCCGGCACGCCAAGCAAAAAGCTGTCCCTGCGTGAACCGCTCTCCCGGATTTGCGCGGCCTCAAAGCCGATGCCGAGTGTCCCGGTCAGGTTTTCTGAGAACCGCTCTTCCAACCCGACAAGCCCATCCACACCAAACGCTTCAAAGGCGTCGCGATCTTCGTGAAAGAACTCAATACCCGCGATAAAATCGCGATCGGGATGCTGGTAACGCGGTTTGCGATAATCGAATCGCAAAGACTGTTCTTCCAGCGATATATTCGCCAGCGCGCGGAGCGTTTCATTCTGTCCGAACAGATTCCGGTGCTCCCAATCGGCGATGCCGCCGGGACCGTCTGTTGTGGAATAATTCAGCGCCAGTTTGATCTTGCGATGTTTTGATTCCTCGAAGGTGATCTTGACAGGCGCTTCAAAGCGTCCCGTCGTTTCCCATCCTTCAGGCGGTTCTTCCGGCAGGGTGATTGCCACAGTGTCGAACAGGCGCGTGGCTGACAACTCTCGCTGGACCTTTGCGATTTGCTCGTTCGAGACCGGATCACCCGGCTTCCATGTGATGAAGGTCTCTACGTATTTTTGTTCAACGCTTGAAAGACCTTCGATCCGGATGGGGCCGTAAGTCGTATAGGGACCGGGCGCATAGGGCGTGCGCACATCTAAAGTGTTCTCGTCAAAATTGGCTTCCGCGCGCCGCTTGCCCTTTTCGTTATATGGCCACCCGCTGCGATTGAGGATACGCACCACTTCACGCTCGGCATTGACGACGGCGCGCCCTTGTGCCGGACCGCCGACATTGATGCTTGCGGCGTCTTGGGCGATTTCCGCAATCTGCGGGCTGACCGGCGTGTCAAAAGTGATTTGCTGCCGGGCCAGCGCGTATCGCGGGCCTTTGCGGACATCGACATTGACGATAGGCGCTTCATCGGTGCCGCTGACCTTAATCGTCGCCTCGCCCTCGTAATAGCCCTCAGACTTCAAGGCGCGCTCGACGATGTTCACGTCCGACGCCGCCCGCCGCTTCAGCAGGGCGATATTCGGCGGGGGTTTGTCTTGCAGCTTATAAATCCGCGCGGCACCCTCGATAACGCCCAGCATCCGGGTATTTTCGGCGGTTTCCTCCGGCGTTTCCGCCACACCAAGCCCGGACACATCAATCGTGTAGTCCACCCCGGCGTTCGCGGTCGGATCAACGCCCAACTGCGGTTCGTCATCCGGGAACAACATATTGAGGCCGGGTGCTTTTTTGACGACAGCACAGCCGGAAGTGCCAAGAACAAGCGCGCCGATCATTGCTGAACGGAAAAACGCCCCGCGGGAGCGTTGTTTCACCATGCCTACCTGCCCGTTTGATTGCGTATGTTTGGCAGACATTAGCGCGAAAATACGCTGTACTTCCAATCAATTCGCAATCGGATCAGGAAACAGCTTCAATCTCTGCTGTCGCGCTTTCAATCTGTGCCGCCGCGCGGTCCAGCATCTCGGCCACGGCGGTTTCCATCTCTGCAATCCGCTCGTCAGGCGCACCGCCCGCGCCGGAGGCTTTGAGGTCCGCAACTTCTTTCTCAAGCGCAGTAAGGCGCTCGTCGCGGTCATGCAGCTCATCGGCGACCATCAGGGCCGCCATAAGCATGTTGCGCCCCTCATTCGTGGGCGATTTGCTTCCCTGAACTTGAGAAGCGAATTTGTCGATCCGCCGCGCGAGGGCAATCACATGCTCTTGCTCGCCATCACCACAGCTCAAGCGATAGGCGCGCCCGCCAACTTCAACGGTTACCTGTGGCATTCGTGCCTTCCTCCCCCAGAACACGGCGCAAGGCGACAATGGCCTGATCGATTCGCGTGACCGCCATCGCGCGCTCTTGTTCATCCAGCGGTTTTGTCGCCTTCAGGCGTTCCGCCGCCACTTGGAGGCCGGAAAGTGAGGTATTGAACCGCTCAACTGCGGCCTCAAGCTCGCTCGCATACATACATCGTCTCCGTACCGCGAATCATTGTCTCATTTCAGGAGTATCACAAGATCGATACCTTCTGCCACTTACGCGGGCTTCATGGCTTTGCATAAGCGTCACTTACGTGCTAACGGGCCACACGAGAATATCGCGGTCATTTCAGACCGCCACATCCTAAGACAATGCTGGAGAGAAAAATGACCGTTCGCGTCGCGATTAATGGCTTTGGTAGAATTGGTAGAAACGTGCTTCGCGCCATCAGTGAAAGTGGCCGCACGGATATCGAAGTGGTCGCGATCAACGACCTCGGACCTGTCGAGACAAACGCGCACCTGCTGCGTTA
This sequence comes from uncultured Neomegalonema sp., assembly GCA_937948985.1. Taxonomy (GTDB): domain Bacteria; phylum Pseudomonadota; class Alphaproteobacteria; order Rhodobacterales; family Rhodobacteraceae; genus JAHDDY01. The sequence continues at coordinate 24,118 of CALFAK010000166.1, forward strand.
CGACTCGGTACATGGCCGCTTCCCCGGCAAGGTCAAAGTCGACGGCGATACGATTGATATCGGCAGTGGGCCGATCAAGGTAACCGCCGTGCGCAATCCTGAAGAACTGCCTTGGAAAGAACATAACGTTGATATCGCTCTGGAATGCACGGGCATCTTCACGGATGCGGACAAAGCCGCGATGCACCTGAAAGCGGGCGCACGCCGCGTTCTGGTCTCGGCCCCTTCGAAGGGTGCGTCGAAAACCATCGTGTACGGTGTGAACCACGAAACGTTGACTGCTGATGATCTGATCGTCTCGAACGCGTCTTGCACAACCAACTGTCTCGCCCCTGTTGCGAAAGTGCTGAACGACACCGTTGGCATCGAGCTTGGGTTTATGACCACGATCCACGCTTACACGGGCGACCAGCCGACTCTCGACACGATGCACAGTGATCTCTATCGCGGCCGTGCGGCGGCGATGTCGATGATCCCGACCTCCACGGGTGCGGCCAAAGCCGTTGGCCTTGTGCTGCCGGAACTGAATGGTAAGCTCGACGGCACCGCGATCCGCGTTCCAACCGCAAACGTCTCGGTCGTTGACCTGAAAATCGTCGCCTCGAAAGATATCAGCGTTGACCAGATTAACGAAGCCATGATCGCCGCCAGCCAAGGCCCGCTCAAAGGCGTCCTCGGCATCGTTGACGAGCCGCTCGTATCGATGGACTTCAACCACGATGCCCACTCGTCTTCTTTCGCGCTGGATCAAACCAAGGTGATGGACAGCCGTTTGTGCCGCGTCATGTCTTGGTATGACAACGAATGGGGCTTCTCCAACCGCATGTCAGATACGGCGGTTGCAATGGCCAAGCTGCTCTAACAATGCACTAAACTCTTGCCGTGCTCGTATCGTGTACTGGCACGGCAAGGAATCCCGCCGCTTTTCGGCATGGCCTAAAAATCGTCACCCTCTTACGTGACAGAAAGGTCTTCTGAAGCAATAATCCCGTATGAAGCGGGAAAGCGACGGGTGGCAGAACCATGACAGCATTAAACAAAATCATATCATCAGGTTTTATTGCGGCTGCAATCGCCGGGTCAGCGACAATGGCACACGCGGCCAATTGCGTAAAACCCGCACAACCTGTGATTCCTGAAGGCACAACAGCAAATGGCGCGCAAATGTCCGCTGTGCCGGACCAGCTGGACGCTTACATCGCCGCGATGAACGTCTATCTCGCTTGCCTGGAACAATCTGACAGCCAAGCGCGGGCCGAGGCTGAAGCGCTGCTGCAAAAATGGCAGCAAACCGAACAAGATCATGCGGCACAAATCGAAGTGGTAGTGGAGTAAAGACGTGGGCTATAAAACGCTGGATGACATCGACCTGAACAATAAACGCGCTCTCATCCGCGTTGATCTCAACGTCCCCGCCGATAACGGTGCGATCACAGACGACACCCGCATCCGCCGCATTCTGCCCACAATCGAGGCGGTTGTTGCCAAGGGTGGCAAACCTATACTGCTCTCGCATTTCGGTCGCCCCAAGGGCAAAGCCAACCCCGAAATGTCCCTCGGTTTTATCTCCGATGCGCTCGCCAGTCTCTCAGGCCGCATGGTCCATTTCGCCCCCGATTGCATTGGCGAAACGGCGGCCAAAGTCATCGCACAGCAGGGCGCGGGCGAGATCGTTCTCCTCGAAAACACCCGCTTCCACGCTGGCGAAGAAAAGAATGACAGCGATTTCGCCGCCGCCCTGGCCGGGAACGGCGATGTCTACGTCAATGACGCTTTTTCTGCCGCCCACCGTGCCCATGCCTCGACCGAAGCCATCGCCCGCATCCTGCCAAGCTGTGCGGGTCGCAATATGCAGACCGAGCTGGACGCGCTCGAAAAAGCCCTCTCCTCACCGGAGCGCCCTGTTGTGGCGGTCGTGGGCGGCGCGAAAGTCTCGACCAAGCTCGACCTGATCGGCAACCTGCTGGAAAAAGTCGATGCCATCGTCATCGGTGGCGGCATGGCCAACACCTTTCTCGCAGCCGAAGGCAAACCCATCGGCAAATCCCTGTGCGAGCATGACATGCTCGACACCGCCCGCGAGATCGCCGCCCGCGCCAAAACCGTCGGGTGCGATCTGATCCTGCCAAGCGATGTCGTGGTGGCCGAAGGCTTCGCCGCTCACTCGCCCAACAAAACCGTCCCCGCCGATGCCTGCCCCGACGATATGATGATCCTGGATGCGGGGGACGAGACGACGGCGACGATCAAAGCGAGCTTCGAGAGCGCGAAAACCATCGTCTGGAACGGCCCCTTGGGCGCATTCGAGATTGAACCCTTCAACCGCGCCACCAACGCGGCGGCACTCGTGGCCGCAGAATTGACCACAGCTGGAAAAGTCCTCTCCGTCGCAGGGGGCGGTGATACCGTTGCGGCCCTCAATGCCTCCGGCGCGGGCAAGAAATTCTCTTACGTCTCCACGGCGGGCGGTGCGTTCTTGGAATGGCTTGAGGGCAAGACCCTGCCTGGTGTTGCTGCGCTGGGCTAATCAGGAATCAAACCGATCCGTCCTGAACGGCGACATATCTATATTCGGTGTGCGCCCGGCGATCATATCCGCGATCAGCCGCCCGGTTTTCGGCCCTGAAGTCATCCCGATATGCTGCGCGCCGAAGGCGAAATAGATGCCCTTGGCCCGCGTGCTTTCGCCGATCACCGGCAAGCTATCCGTCAGCGTCGGGCGATGCCCCATCCACGTCTCCTCACCCTCCCATTCAATGGCCGGGTAAAGCGTGCGGATGTTGCGCCTGAACAGGTCGAGCGGTTTGGTTGACGCCGCCGCTTCCAGCCCGCCCAACTCCACCAATCCCGCGCAGCGCAAGCCGTGCGTCATGCCCGACACCCCGAACTTGGCCGCGCCCAGCAGATAGGGGTTCGGCGGCTTGATATTTGGGTTTTTGAGCATCAGGTGATACCCGCGCTCCGTCTCCAACGGCACATGATGGCCAAGCCCCTCGGCCAGCTTGCGCGACCATGCGCCGGACGCGATCACAGCACGGTCGAACTCCTGCGCCACATCCGCTGTCACGATAACGCCAGCCTCAGCGGGAACCACAGACCGCACCTCAGCACGTGTAAACGCACCGCCCAACGTGCGGAATTCATCAAACAGCGCTGCCACATACGCCCCCGGATCACTGATCCAGCCGTGGTCAAACATCGACGCTCCAAATCCCGCTTTCGTCCCCAAATGCGGATCGCGCTCCAGCAGGGCCGCGCGGTCCAATTCTTCCCACGTAAACCCGTGTTCGCGCCTGATCGCAAAATCCAGCGCTTCCTTCTCGAATGCCGCTTTGTCTTTGTAAAGAAACGTATAAACGCCGTTCTCGATATATTGCTCGGCCGCCGTCCCCCGCGCGATTTCATGATGCGCATCGACCGCGTCAGTCAAAACATCCGTCAGCGCCGCCGCCGTACTCCGCACCGCCGCCTCATTGGCCCTTCGCAGAAACGGGACCAACCAAGGCAGCAAGCGCGGCAAATACCACCATTTCAAGAATAACGGCCCGTCCTTGCGAAACAGCATTCCCGGAACCTCGCGTAGTAAGCCGGGTGTCGGAACCTGAATAATCATCGACCGCGCCAGCAACCCCGCATTGCCATAGCTCGCCTGTGTTGGGTCGCCGGGATCAACGCGGTCAAAAACCGTTACTTCATGCCCGTCCCGCACCAGCCACAGCGCAGTCGAAACGCCTACAATACCCGCACCGATGACGGCGATTTTCATGCTGATGCCACGTCCCGCACATGCTCCTCATTGCGCACAGGAACGAAACCGACCTTGCGATACAGCGGCAGGGCGCTGGGGTGGTCGAGTGTGCAGGTGTTAACGGTCACTTTGCTGATGCCAGCATCCCAAGCTATGCCAACCCCCTCGCGCAGCAGCCATCCGCCCAGACCGCCGCCCACGAATTCGGGGATCAGTCCGAAATAGGCGACATCGCAAACGTTAGCCTTGCGGAAATCCAGCATCACGAAACCCGCTGGCGTCCCATGCTTATAAGCGACATAAACATGCATCGCCTCATCCTGCACAAAGGCCCGCAGGTCATCGGCGGCCCATTCGTGCATGTCGGTCCACTCATAGGCGGCTCCGACGGTGTCATAGAGGTAGAAAAAGAAATGAACGGCCGGATTATGCGCCCGTATCACAGTCACGCCCTCCGGTGCGGGACTTTGTGTCCAATCGGGACGCGCATCCATTTCAAGGTAAGTGACGGTGTATTCAACTTGCATGGTTCACTCGATCTTCAGGCCCGGGAAAAACCGTTGCTCGCGCAGCCACGGGTTGACCTTAAGCGCTTCAATCATTGTTTTGCGGGCCAGCAAGGCTCTGCCTTGATGCAGCAGGATGCGCACCCGCCCGGACAGTGCTCCGAAATGATAGGGTTCGCGCGCCAGCGTGGAGCGAATATCATCGAGTGACTCATCGTATTTTTCCATCCGGAAATGCGCAAAGGCCCGCTGATTCCAGCCTTCCGCGTAATCGGGCGCATAAGCGATCAGTTTGTCCAGAACCTCAATCGCGCCGACATTGTCAAAAACGCGTAGCCTTTGATGAGCCAGATCAAGCAACGCTTGCGCATCGGCATCGGGGGCTTCGTTCCAGTATTCCCAGATCGCCGCCTCTGCGGCCCGCGCGACACCTTGGCTGGAAGCTGATTGCAAAGCATCGAACAGGGACATTCTGATTTCCGCACGCGCGGAATCTTGCGCGTGAGCGGGCGCCGCAAACAGCAGCGCTAGGGCAAAAATAAGCTGTTTCATGCATCCTATCATAGGGCGGCATGTTCGCCGGGTCGAGATGTTCAAGACGATGTGATTTTCCACCCTTCCCCGCACAGGACCAAATCGTTACAACGCCGTCAACTCAACCTTGGACGGGCGTACCAATGTCAGAACCACAGATCACAGACACCCTGATCGCTGAACACGGCCTCAAGCCGGATGAATATCAGCGCATTCTTGATCTTCTGGGCCGTGCGCCGTCCTTTACGGAGCTGGGCATCTTCTCGGCGATGTGGAACGAGCATTGTTCCTACAAATCCTCCAAACGCTGGCTGCGCACGCTGCCCACCACAGGCCCGCAAGTCATCTGTGGGCCCGGTGAGAACGCGGGGATCATCGACATCGGGGACGGTCAGGCTTGCGTTTTCAAGATGGAAAGCCACAACCACCCCAGTTTTATCGAGCCATATCAAGGCGCTGCGACGGGTGTGGGTGGCATCTTGCGCGATGTGTTCACGATGGGTGCGCGGCCCGTGGCGGCGCTCAATGCCCTGCGTTTCGGCGCGCCCGACCACCCCAAGACCAAGCGCATCGTCAGCGGTGTTGTCGCGGGCGTCGGCGGCTACGGCAACTGCTTCGGCGTGCCGACGGTGGGCGGTGAGGTTGAGTTTCACGCCGCCTATAACGGCAACCCGCTGGTCAACGCGATGGCGGTGGGCCTTGCGGATGCGGATAAGATTTTCTACTCGGCGGCCTCCGGTGTGGGGATGCCAATCGTATATTTGGGAGCAAAAACAGGGCGAGACGGCGTTGGTGGCGCGACAATGGCCTCGGATGAATTCGGCGCGGACGCCGAAGAAAAGCGCCCCACCGTGCAGGTTGGTGACCCGTTTACCGAGAAACGCTTGCTCGAAGCGACCCTTGAGCTGATGGCCTCCGGTGCGGTTATTTCGATCCAGGACATGGGCGCGGCGGGCCTGACCTGTTCTGCGGTCGAGATGGGCGACAAGGGCGACCTCGGCGTTGTCCTGAATCTTGAGAACGTTCCGGTGCGCGAACAGTACATGAGCGCCTACGAAATGATGCTGTCCGAGAGCCAGGAACGTATGCTTATGGTGCTGCTCCCTGCCAAAGAAGACGAGGCGCGTGCGATTTTTGATAAATGGGATCTCGATTTCGCGATCGTCGGTGAGACGATTGCTGAGGACCGTTTTCTCGTAAAACTGAATGGCGAAATCAAAGCCGATCTTCCCCTCAAAGCCCTCTCCGGCACAGCCCCCGAATATGATCGCCCATGGGAGCCGACCCCGCCCCCAAGCGCCGTCAGCGATGTGCCGCAAATCCCGACCGACAAAGCGCTGCTCTCCCTGATGGGCAGCCCCGATCTCGCCTCCCGCCGCTGGGTGTGGGAGCAATACGACCACATGGTCATGGCGGATACGGTCCAGCGTCCCGGCGGCGCGGCGGCGGTGGTGCGGGTGCATGGCACGCAAAAGGGGCTGGCGCTCACCTCCGATGTCACCCCGCGCTATTGCTTTGCCGACCCTGAGGAGGGCGGCAAGCAAGCCGTCGCCAAGGGCTATCGTAATCTCAGCGCGGTGGGCGCGACGCCGCTGGCCGCGACCGATAACCTCAACTTCGGAAATCCCGAAAAACCCCGCATTATGGGCCAGCTTGTCGGCTGTATCAAAGGGATCGGCGCGGCTTGCTCCGCGCTTGATACGCCCATCGTCAGCGGCAATGTCAGTCTTTACAATGAGACCGAGGGCACGGCGATCCTGCCCACGCCCACCATCGGCGCTGTCGGCCTGTTGCCGGACGTTGCGCAAATGGCGACGCTGGCGTTCAAATCGCACGGTCAAGCGATCATCCTGCTGGGCCGCACGGAGGGCTGGCTGGGCCGCTCGCTTTACCTGCGAGAGCTGCACGGCAAGGAGGAGGGCGCACCACCCCCCGTGGACCTCGCCGCCGAACGCGCCGCCGGAGAGGTCGTGCGCGGCCTGATCGGGCAGGGCATGGTGACAGCGGTTCACGCCGTGCAAGACGGCGGCATCGGCGTTGCATTGGCCGAGATGGCACTGGCGGGCGGCATCGGCTGCACCGTCCGCTCACCGGGAGGCCGCGACGACGCGACCTTCTTCGGCGAAGACCAAGGCCGCTACCTCGTCACCGTCGAGACTGACATGGAACCCGTCTTCCGCGCCGCCGACGATGCGGGCGTCTCCTCCGTCTGGATCGGAGAGACGGGCGGCGAAGACATCGTGCTTGGCGATGGCACGGTATCGCTGGCTGCACTGCGCGAGGCGCATGAGGGTTGGTTTCCGGCTTTTATGGGGGAGTGATGGATCCGCGAGCGGATAAGATCAATTTTCGTGCGGACGGTTCAACGCACACCCAAATAGCTCTCAACTTTCGCTAATAGTAATTATGGTCACCTTCGGACTTGTTCCGAAGGTCCAGTTCCGGCGGAAATGCTGCGCTGGATTATCAGGCAAAGCCCACGCGTGTCCGGTAATATGCTGATTTTATAAAGCCTTGTCTTACCGCGACTTGTTCGCGGTATCCATTTGTCCACACGCCTTGCACGATGGACCCCGCGAACAAGTCGTGGGGTGACTTCCGGTTTGAAATCAA
>CALFAK010000167.1 GCA_937948985.1 uncultured Neomegalonema sp.
GACCGCCAAGACACGGACCCGATAGAAACCGAAGAATGGCGCGACGCGGTTGAATCCGTCATCGCTTTTGAGGGCACCAACCGTGCGGACAGCCTGTTGAGCGAGGCCGTCGCCGTCGCCCGCCGCAACGGCGCAAAACTACCCTTCGCGTGGAACTCGTCTTACGTGAACACGATTTCGGCGGATGCACAGCCGGACCATCCGGGCGACCGCCACATCGAAAAACGCATCCGCTCCGCGATCCGCTGGAACGCCGCAATGGTCGTGTTGCGCGCCAACAAAGAAAGCTCCGAACTCGGCGGCCACATCGCCAGCTTCCAATCCGCCGCAACGCTCTACGACACCGGCTTTATGCATTTCTGGAATGCCGAACATGAGGGCCACGGCGGTGATCTTGTTTTCGTTCAGGGCCACTCCGCCCCCGGCATTTATGCCCGCGCCTTTCTTGAAGGCCGCATGACACAGGAGCAGATTGACAATTTCCGCCAAGAAGCCGACGGCGAGGGCATTTCATCCTACCCGCACCCGTGGTTGATGCCCGATTTCTGGCAGTTCCCGACCGTCTCGATGGGCCTCGGCCCGCTGATGGCAATCTATCAAGCGCGTTTCCTGAAATACCTCCAAGGCCGCAGCCTCGCCAAAACCGACAATCGCAAAGTCTGGGCTTTCATGGGTGACGGCGAAATGGACGAGCCGGAAAGCCTCGGCGCGATTTCGCTGGCGGGCCGTGAGAAACTCGACAACCTCGTCTTCGTTATCAACTGCAATCTGCAGCGCCTCGACGGCCCCGTGCGCGGCAACGCCAAGATCGTGCAAGAACTTGAGGGCGGCTTCCGTGGTGCGGGCTGGAATGTCATCAAATGCCTTTGGGGCACGGGTTGGGACGCACTCCTCGCCCAAGATCATTCGGGCCGCTTGCGTCAGTTGATGGAAGAATGCGTCGATGGCGAATATCAGGATTTCAAATCCAAAGACGGCGCGTATATCCGTAAAAACTTCTTCGGACGTTACGAAGAAACCGCTGCGATGGTTGCCGATTGGTCCGATGACCAAATCTGGAAGCTGACCCGTGGCGGCCACGACCCGCGCAAAGTCTTCGCCGCCTATCACGCCGCCATCAACCACAAAGGCCAGCCGACACTGATCCTCGCCAAGACCGTCAAAGGCTATGGCATGGGCGCGGCGGGTGAAGCGCAAAACATCACGCACCAGCAAAAGAGTATGGGCGTCGATGACCTCATCCAATTCCGCGACCGCTTCACGCTTGACCTGACAAACAAGCAGGTGGCTGATCTGGAAATGATCAAATTTCCGGATGACAGCCCCGAAGCCCGTTACCTTCACGAACACCGTCGTAAACTCGGCGGTTACCTGCCATCGCGCCGCTCAAAATCCGACGCGCTCGAAATCCCGCCGCTTGAGAAATTCGGCGCGCTACTCGGCACATCGGGTGAGCGCAAAATCTCGACCACAATGGCTTTCGTCCGCGCGCTCAATACGTTGCTGCGCGACAAGAAAATCGGCAAACACGTCGTCCCTATCGTCCCGGACGAATCCCGCACTTTCGGGATGGAGGGCATGTTCCGCCAGTTCGGCATCTACTCCCAAGTGGGCCAGCTTTACCGCCCCGAAGACGCCGACCAATTGATGTTCTATAAGGAAAGCCAGGACGGCCAGATGCTCCAAGAGGGCATCAACGAGGCAGGCGCGATGGCCAGCTGGATCGCGGCGGGAACTTCCTATTCCACCTCGAACACGCCGATGATCCCGTTCTACATCTACTACTCGATGTTCGGTTTCCAACGTATCGGCGACCTCGCATGGGCCGCCGGAGACATACGCGCACGCGGCTTCCTGATTGGCGGCACATCGGGCCGCACCACGTTGAACGGCGAGGGTTTGCAGCACGAGGACGGCCACAGCCACCTGATCTCGGCCACCATCCCGAATTGCATATCCTACGACCCGACCTTCCAGTTCGAGGTCGCCGTGATCGTGCAAGACGGCCTGCGCCGCATGTTCCAGGAACAGGAAGATGTGTTCTACTACATGACCACGCTCAACGAAAACTACGAGCATCCGGCCATGCCCGAAGGCGCGGAGGAGGGCATCCGGAAGGGCATGTACCTCCTGCGCAAAAGCACGGGCCGCAAGGGCAAAAAGGTTCAGCTGATGGGGTCCGGCGCGATCCTGCGCGAAGTCCTCGCCGCTGCCGATATGTTGGAGCAGGATTTCGGCCTGCGCGTCGATGTGTGGAGCGTCACCAGCTTTACAGAGCTGCGCCGCGATGCGCTGGACTGCGAACGCTGGAACATGTTGCATCCGCTGGAGGAGCAGCGCGTTCCATATGTGACCGAGTGCATCAAGAGCCGTGGCGATGATCCGGTGATTGCCTCGACCGACTACATGAAAAGCTATGCCGATCAGGTCCGCGCCTTCGTGCCGGGCAACTACCGCGTGCTTGGCACTGACGGCTTTGGCCGCTCGGACTATCGCAAGAAACTGCGCGAGTTTTTCGAGGTCGACCGCCGCTTCATCGCCGTTGCAGCGCTCAAGGCGTTGGCTGACGAGAACAAGGGCGATAGCAAAACGGTGGCGCAAGCGATCAAGAAATATGAAATCGACACCGAAAAGCTCAATCCCATGCGCAGCTGAACCCCTGCGCATCCACCAAAATTCAGACGACGATATTAAGAGGGCAAGCGGATATGGCGACGGAAGTAAAAGTACCTGACATCGGCGATTTCGAGTCGGTTCCCGTGATCGAAATCCACGTTGCGGTCGGCGATACCATTCAGGCGGAAGACCCGCTCGTCACGCTCGAAAGCGATAAGGCGGCGATGGACGTACCATCCCCCACCAGTGGCGTCGTAAAAGAAATTCTCGTCTCGCTCGATGACAAAGTCGGTGAAGGTTCGGTCATTCTGCTGGTCGAATCCGGTTCCGCCGATAGCGCTCCCGCCAACGAAAGCCAAGGCTCCTCCGCCCCGCCACCACCTGCGGAAAAACCTGCAGCCGCCAGCCCCGCAGCGCCTGCATCAACAGGCCGCGCCGCCGACCAACCCTCCGGCCTGCCCGCCGGAGCCTATGTTGACGAATCCGGCGCTCTTCACTCCGCCGACGGCACGGCTCTCGGCTCAGACACACCAACCCCGGCGTTGGCTGATTTCGCGGGCGTTCACGCCTCCCCCTCCGTCCGCCGCGCCGCGCGTGAGCTGGACATTGATCTGAACAAAGTCACCGGCACGGGCGAAAAGGGCCGCATCACCAAGGAGGATGTAAAATCCTTCCTCTCAGGCGGCACATCAACGGGCGGCGGCGCACCCGCAAGCGGTGGCATGGGCATCCCGCCGATCCCGAAAGTCGATTTCTCGAAATTCGGCAAGATCGACGAAATCGAGATGCCGCGCATCAAGAAAATCTCCGGCCCCGCGCTGCACCGTTCATGGCTCAACATTCCGCATGTTACCCATAACGAAGAGGCGGACATCACCGACCTCGACAAATTCCGCAAGGAACTCGACACAAAAGCCAAGACCCAAGATTACCGCGTCACGCTGTTGTCATTCCTGATTAAAGCATCCGTGTCGGCGCTCAAATCCCATTGGGAGGTTAATTCCTCGATCCATCCCGATGGCGATAAACTGATCCAGAAGCATTTCTACAATATCGGTTTCGCCGCCGATACACCGAACGGCTTGATGGTTCCGGTTGTCAAAGACGCGGACCGTAAAGGCATCGTCGAAATCTCAAAAGAGCTTGGCGACTTGTCCGCCAAAGCGCGCGACGGCGCACTGAAAGGCCCGGATATGCAGGGCGCAACCTTCACGATTTCGTCCCTCGGCGGCATCGGCGGGACCAGCTTTACCCCCATCGTCAACGCACCGGAGGTCGCAATCCTTGGCGTAGCCCGCTCGAAAATGGCTCCTGTCTGGGACGGTGAAGCCTTCGTGCCGCGCAACATGCTGCCGCTTTCGCTCAGCTACGATCACCGCGCCATTGATGGCGCACTCGCCGCGCGTTTCTGCGCCACATTAAAGGGTCTGCTGTCCGACCCCCGTAATCTGCTGTTGTAAGGGGGAAGCATCATGGCTCTTGAAGAAGTAAAAGTTCCCGACATCGGCGATTTCGACTCCGTACCGATCATCGAAATCCACGTCGCCGTGGGCGATGCGGTCAGCACCGAAGACCCGCTCGTCACTCTCGAAAGTGACAAGGCGGCGATGGACGTGCCCTCTCCGGTATCGGGCATCGTCAAATCGCTGAAAGTCAATGTCGATGACAAGGTCGCCGAAGGATCTGTCTTGCTGGAAGTCGAACTCGCCGAAGAAGCGGGCGCTCCCTCTGTGGCCTCGATCCCGAAAGAAAACTCGGTCGCGGGCGGCGCAAAAGCGCAAGGCGATATGCACGCGGATGTGGTCGTGCTGGGCGCCGGTCCTGGCGGGTATACTGCAGCGTTCCGTGCCGCTGATCTGGGCCTGAAAGTCATCCTGATCGAGCGTTGGGAAACGCTGGGCGGCGTGTGCCTGAATGTCGGCTGTATCCCGTCCAAAGCCTTGCTGCACTCGGCAAAAGTCATCGCTGAAACCGAAGAAATGGCCGATCACGGCATTAAATTCTCCAAGCCGAAAGTTGACATAAAAGCCCTGCGTGGCTGGAAAGACGGCATTGTCAGCAAACTGGTCGGCGGCCTCTCCGGCCTCGCCAAAGCGCGCAAAGTCACCGTCGTGCATGGTGTTGGCACGTTTGACGGTGCGAACATGCTGCGCGTGACGCCTGACAGCGGCAAGGCGAAGACGATTACCTTCGACAAAGCGATCATCGCGGCGGGTTCCGAACCCGTGCAACTGCCCTTCATCCCGCATGACGACCCGCGCGTGATCGACTCCACGGGCGCGCTTGAACTGGAAGATATTCCAAAACGTCTGCTGGTTCTGGGCGGCGGCATCATCGGTCTTGAGATGGCCACCGTATACGAGGCGCTTGGCTCTAAGATCACCGTTGTCGAGTTGATGGACGGATTGATGGCGGGCGCTGATCCTGATCTCGTCAAGCCTTGGCAAAAACGAATGGCACCGAAGTTTGAGGACATCTTCCTCAAAACCAAAGTCACCAAAGTCGAGGCGATGAAAACGGGTCTGAAAGCCACGTTTGAAGGGCCGGAAGGTGAATTTACTGACGTATTCGACAAAATCCTCGTCTCCGTCGGTCGCACGCCCAACGGCAAGAAAATCAACGCCGAAGCGGCGGGCGTGGCAGTGGATGAGCGCGGATTTATCAATGTCGATAAGCAGATGCGCACCAACGTGCCGCATATCTTTGCCATCGGCGACCTCGTCGGCCAACCGATGCTCGCCCACAAAGCGGTGCACGAAGGCAAGGTCGCCGCAGAGGTTTGCGCGGGTCACAAATCTGCGTTTGACGCCAAAGTCATTCCCTCGGTCGCTTATACCGATCCCGAAGTCGCATGGGTGGGCCTGACCGAAACCGAAGCGAAGAAGCAAGGCATCAAGGTCGGTAAGGGCGTGTTCCCGTGGGCCGCCTCTGGCCGCTCACTCGCCAATGGCCGCGACGAGGGCATCACCAAAGTGCTGTTCGACCCCGACACAAACCGTATTATTGGCGCGGGTATCGTCGGCTCCTCTGCGGGAGATCTGATCTCTGAAGCAGTGCTGGCCATTGAGATGGGCGCGGATGCCGAAGACATTGCGCTGTCCATTCACCCGCACCCGACCCTGTCAGAGACGGTGGCAATGGCGACGGAGATGTTCGACGGCACGATCACAGATCTGATGCCGCCCAAGCGGAAATAGAGCGGGCGCATGGGGCACGGTGAGAATGTTGTTGGCGGCGTGAATATCATCGCCTCTTCCGGAGAAGATATGTGACGCAACCACAGCCGACGAAGCGGGCGATCCACGACGTAGAGAAAATTTCTGACGAAATGCGCGCCATAACCCGGCGCGCAACGGTTGATCTGAGGTTTTTGCATGATGACGGCACCCGCGATTTCATCGTGGATGAGGTGCGCGATGCGGCTCGTATTCTAGATGTGGGCGCATCAATGCGCGATCACCTTGCGGCCATCGCGGGGCGGACCGAAACGATGGACATCAACGATTTCGGCGATTACCCGGACATTCTCGGCGATGTGTGCTCGCCCTTTCCGTCAGATATGGAAAATCGCTACGACACCATCATCGCACTCGCTGTTCTGGAGCATGTCTATGATCCGGCGGCAGCGATCCGTAACTTTGAATTCGCTCTGAAACCCGGCGGAACGTTGTTTTTATATGTCCCTTGGATGTGGCGTTATCACGGGCCGAAGAACCTGTTGTTTCAGGATTACCAACGGCTTAGCCGTGACGGAATGGCCTACATGCTGCGGGATTTCGATGATGTGACCCTGTTTCCATTGCGCGGAAAATGGGCGGCGAGAGCGAATTTCGTCAAATTTTGGAAGCGTCGTGTCGAGAAAAATTTTGGCGGCAGGTTCAACCGCCTGCTCGACAGCCGTGTTTCTGACTGGAGAAATACTGTGCAGGCATCAGGTTATTTTGCGAAGGCGACCTTGCCAGTGCGAAATCTGGACGCAGATGTAGTTTAAAGAATAGTAGTGACGAAATTTTTTGGTATACCATCGCGTCATAGCCGTTCTTTTGTTGCGCGGTTTGTGAATTTTGAGGGGGATTGTTTCGTATGGGAATGAAAATTGGCATCCCGAAGGAGATTGCTGACGGCGAACAGCGCGTTGCGCTAACGCCTGAAACGGCGGGTCGCATCCAAAAACTCGGCTATGCGCTGCAAATCGAAAGCGGCGCGGGCGAGGCTGCGAACTTTTCCGATGATGCCTATCGCGACGCCGGTGTCGAAGTGCTTCCCGACGCGGGCGCGGTCTGGGGCCAATCGGACATCGTGATGAAGGTGCAACAACCCTCTACCGATGAAGCGAAAATGCTGGGCGAGGGCAAAACACTCATCAGCTTCCTCTGGCCCGCGCAGAATGAAGACCTGCTCAACACGCTCAAAGAACAAAAACCCCATGCCGTGCTCGCGATGGATCAGGTGCCGCGTATTTCCCGCGCGCAAAAGCTCGACGCACTGTCCTCAATGGCCAATATCGCGGGCTATCGCGCTGTGGTCGAGGCGGCGAACAATTTCGGACGCTTCTTCACGGGCCAGGTGACGGCAGCGGGTAAGGTGCCTCCCGCAAAAGTCCTCGTCATCGGCGCTGGTGTTGCGGGCCTCGCAGCCATCGGTGCCGCGCGCAGCATGGGCGCAATCGTCCGTTCCTTCGACATCCGCCCCGAAGTGGCCGAGCAGATCGAGTCGATGGGCGCGGAATTCCTGTTCCTCGATTTCGACAATGAGGATTCCGGCACAGCAGGCGGCTATGCCAAGCCGTCCTCCCCTGAATTCCGCGAAAAACAGCTTGAACTTTTCCGCGCACAGGCCTCCGACGTTGACATCGTCATCACCACGGCCCTTATCCCCGGGCGTCCCGCGCCAAAGCTGTGGCTCGACGATATGGTCAAAGCGATGAAGCCCGGCTCCGTCGTGGTCGATCTCGCGGCAGAGCAGGGCGGCAACTGTGACGCTACCGTCAAAGGCGAGCGGATTGTCACCGAAAATGACGTGGTCGTCATCGGCTACACTGATCTTGTCAGCCGCATGGCCGCGCAATCCAGCCAGCTTTACGGTACAAACCTGCGCCACATGCTCGACGACATGACTCCTGAGAAAGACGGCCAGCCTGTCGTCAATATGGAAGACGTGGTGCTGCGCGGATGTACGGTTATCAAAGACGGCGACATCACTTATCCGCCCCCCGCCGTTGCCACCTCGGTCGCACCCAAAGCCGCTGCGCCCAAGAAGGTGGAGGAAACCCCCGAACAAATCGCCGCGCGCGAGGCTGAAGAGCTTCGCAAGGCGGGCAGCCGCACGACGATGCTGCTGCTCGCGGGCGGTGCGTTGCTGTTGTTGCTCGGCACGGTCGCACCGGCCAGTTTTATGCAGCACTTTATCGTTTTCGTGCTGTCCTGTTTCGTCGGTTTCTACGTCATCTGGAACGTTGCGCACTCGTTGCACACGCCCCTTATGGCAATCACCAACGCGGTATCCTCGATCATCATCGTCGGCGCGTTGCTCCAGATTGGATCCACAAACACGCTGGTCACAATTCTAGCCGCACTCTCGGTTCTCATGGCCTCCGTCAATATCTTCGGCGGCTTCCTCGTTACGCGGCGTATGCTCGCGATGTTCCAGAAAAGCTGATAGGAGGCTGTATCAATGAGTATCGGACTTGTAACAGCCGCCTATGTGGTAGCGGCAATTCTATTCATCCTCGCTCTCGGCGGGCTATCCAATCAGGAAAAAGCCAAGCGCGCCATCTGGTATGGTATCATCGGCATGACACTGGCCGTCGTAGCGACGGTCGGCGGTCCGGGGGTCAGCAACCAACTGCTCATCATCGTCATGATCGCTATCGGCGGCGTGGGCGGCTGGTTCGTTGCCAAAAAAGTGCAAATGACCGAAATGCCGGAGCTTGTGGCAGGCTTTCACAGCCTTGTGGGTCTGGCTGCGGTTTTCATCGGCATCAACGCCCATCTTGAGATGGAACGCGCGCTGGCGGCTGTTGCCGACGGCACAGCGGGTGATTTGGTTGGCTTCGCGGGCACGATTGCGAAGAAGAGCGGCGTTGAGCTCGGCATCTTAAAGGTCGAACTGTTTCTTGGCATTTTGATCGGTGCAATCACCTTCACAGGATCGATCATCGCCTATGGCAAGCTGTCGGGTAAAATCAGCTCGAACGCGCTGACTCTGCCGGGCCGTCACATGCTGAACCTCGGCGCGTTTGCCGTCTGCTTCATTCTCGGCTTCATGTACCTGTCGGGCGCGGGCCTGTGGAGTATGATCCTTGTCGCGATCATCTCCGGCCTGATCGGCTGTCATCTCATCATGGCCATCGGCGGCGCGGATATGCCGGTTGTTGTGTCGATGCTCAACTCCTATTCCGGTTGGGCGGCGGCGGCGATTGGCTTTACGCTTGGCAACGATCTCTTGATCGTGGTCGGCGCGCTGGTCGGCGCATCGGGCGCGATTCTCAGCTACATCATGTGTAAAGGCATGAACCGCAGCTTCGCATCCGTCATCTTGGGCGGTTGGGGCGGCGCGGCGGCTGGTGAACAGCAGGAAGTCGACGGCGAAATGGTCCCGACCACCATCGACAATGTCGTGCAACAGCTTGAAGACGCCGACAGCGTTGTCTTCGTTCCCGGCTACGGCATGGCGGTGGCACAGGCGCAAGGCTCGGTTTCCGAACTGACCAAGCGTTTGCGCGGTGCGGGCAAAGAAGTCCGCTTCGCCATCCACCCCGTCGCGGGCCGTTTGCCCGGCCACATGAACGTGCTGCTGGCCGAAGCGAAAGTGCCTTACGATATCGTGCTGGAGATGGAGGAGATCAACGACGACTTCCCCCAGACCGATTTCGTGATGATTATCGGCGCGAACGACATCGTGAACCCATCCGCACAAGACGATCCGAACTCCCCGATTGCCGGGATGCCGGTCCTCGAAGTGTGGAAGGCGAAGAACGTCGTTATCTCGAAACGCGGTCAGGGGCGCGGGTATTCCGGCGTCGAAAACCCGCTGTTCTTCAAGGAAAACAGCCGCATGATGTACGGCGATGCCAAAGACAGCATCGACGCGATCCTCAAGCAGTTGTCGATCTGACCCACGCGCCGCCGCCCTTGTTTGAGGCTGGCGGCGTTTGTGCTAAGATGTGACCATGAATGTTCAAACCAAAATCCAAAACCCGAAGGGCGAAGACGGCTACGAAACCGATTTCGCCCTTTGGGCATTAAAGCAAGCGCGTCTTATTGAAGAAGGGCGGTTCGCTGAACTCGACATTGCGAATTTGGTCGATGAGGTTGAGTCTTTGGGACGCTCACAGAAAGCTGAACTACGGAACCGGCTCGCCACATTGATTGAGCACCTTCTAAAATACGAATACGGAATCCAGCGGGATCCTTCGCACGGCTGGCTGAGTACGATCAATCGTGAGCGTTACATGATCGGCCAGCAGATCAAAGACAGTCCCAGTTTAATGCCACTGCTTGAAAGTTTTTTTGAAGAGGCGTGGAAAGTTGGGCTTAATGATGCTTTGAACAGTTTCTCGATATATGAACGTGATCGTTATGAGACGTATAAACTAGAGTTGCCCTCGACACCTTCATTCGACGTGGAGCAGGCTTTAGAGCGGACCTTTTTGCCAGAACGCGAAAGTTAACCCATGCGCATCCTGATCCTAGGCGCTGCCGCTGGCGGTGGCTTTCCGCAGTGGAATTGTAATTGCTCAACATGTGCCGCGTTTTGGCGGGGGGAAGAAGGGGTGACGGCCCGCACCCAATCATCAATCGCCGTCAGTGCGGACGGGGAGCAATGGGCGGTTTTCAATGCCTCGCCGGATATGCGCGAGCAGATTATTGCGCTGAAACAGATGCACCCGCGCGCTGAGCGGGGCTTACGCGACAGTCCTATTTCGAGCGTTGTGCTGACCAATGGCGACCTTGATCATATCGCGGGCCTTCTGAGTCTGCGCGAAAAACATCCCCTCGGCCTCTATGCGACAGGCGAAATCGCCAATGTCCTCGACGCAAACCCCGTTTTCGCCGCCCTCGATCCGGCCTTTGTGAAGCGCAATCGCATCGCGCTGGACGCGCCTTTTGAGCCTGTGCCCGGCGTCTCCGTCCGCCTTATCGCCGTTCCCGGCAAAGTGCCGCTTTATATGGAGGGCGACACGGTTGAGACGCAACTGGTCGGTGAGCAAACTGTGGGGGCGGAGATTACGGCCAACGGGAAGCGCGTGATGTATATCCCCGGCTGTGCGGCGGTACCTGATGACCTGAAAGCCCGCATTGATGGCACGGATTTGCTGATGTTCGACGGCACGCTATGGGTGGATGACGAGATGCAACGCGAGGGCGTCGGCCATAAAACGGGCGCGCGGATGGGGCATATGTCGCTGTCGGGCGATCACGGTAGCATCGCCACGTTCGCGGGTACGGATATTGGCCGCCGCGTCTTTGTGCATTTAAACAACACCAATCCCGTGCTGCTGCCCGACTCACCCCAACGTGCGGAGACGGAGGCGAGCGGGTGGGAAATTGCTTTTGACGGTATGGAAATATCGCTCTGAGAGACATCATCGCTTATAGTCACCGCGATGGATGAGAATACCCCCAAACTCCGCTTCGGCTGGACCACAGGCGCTTGCGCGACGGCGGCGGCGAAGGCGGCGTGGACGGGCGTTTGCAGTGGGCGCATGCCTGACGAGATCACCATCACCTTGCCCAAGGGTCAAACGCCGACATTCGCTGTCCTCAACCCGCAAAGTGGCGACGGATGGGCGGAGGCGACGATTGAAAAGGATGCGGGCGATGACCCCGATGTCACCCACGGCGCGCTTATCACGGTGCGGACCGAGCGGGGCGGGCAGGGGGTCAGCTTTCATGGCGGGGAAGGCGTTGGCACGGTCACGAAGCCGGGCCTGCCGATCCCTGTCGGCGACCCGGCCATCAACCCCGTTCCCCGCCGCATGATCGACGAGGCCATCGCGGAGGTCAGCGCCGAACACGGCGTCACTCCGAACGCCCGCGTGACCGTCTCGGTCGAGAACGGCGCGGTGCTGGCGCTGAAGACGTGGAACCCGCGTCTGGGTATTATCGGCGGGATCAGCATACTCGGCACGACGGGCATCGTGCGGCCTTTCTCCTGTTCTGCTTGGATAGCGTCGATCCATCGGGGAATTGATGTGTCGCGGGCAAACGGTGTTCCACATGTCGTCGGGGCCACGGGCGCGACTTCGGAGGCGTTTGTGCAGACGTTGTATGATTTGCCGGAGATTGCTTATCTCGACATGGGCGATTTCGTCGGTGGGTTGCTGAAATACCTGCGCCGCAATCCGGTCCCGCGCATCACCATTGCCGGAGGTCCGGGGAAGATGACCAAACTGGCCCAAGGCGCGCTTGACCTGCACTCCAAACGCTCGCAAGTCGATTTGGAGATGCTGGCCGCATTGGCGGTGCGGCCTGAGATTGTCGGGGCGAACACGGCCCTTGAGGCGTTCGGCATTGGCGGTGCCCCGCTGGCACATGCGGTTTGTGAGCGGGCGCGGGAGACGGTGCGGGAGACGCTGCGCGGGACGGATATTGCGGTGGAGACAATTATCGTTGATCGTGCGGGGGCGTTGCTCGCGCGATGTCCGTTTGAATGAGCGGGGCAGTGGTTCTGCTGCTGGCCGGAACGGCGGAGGCACGGGAATTTGCTGGTCGCTGCAATACCAATATACGCGTTATCGCATCGTTGGCAGGGGTGACGGGCAAACCGCTCGCCTATCCCTGCGAAGTCATACAGGGTGGTTTCGGGGGCGCGGACGGCCTTGCCGCGTACCTTCAGACTGAAAAGATCACCGCCCTCGTCGACGCCACGCACCCCTTCGCCACAAAGATCAGCGCCAACGCGACAAACGCTTGCGAGATCACTCAAACCCCGCTGCTGCGTCTGCTCCGCCCCGCATGGGAGGGGAAATGGACCGCTTGCGACTCGCTCAACGCAGCGCTCAATAACCTCCCCGCAAACGCCAAGGTGTTTGCAACGCCGGGACAGGGGGCAGCTCAAACGCTTGCAACACGACCCGATGTGCATTTCATCATGCGCAGTATTGAGACGCTGGTTGATCCGCCCGCGAACGTCACAACCATCACCGCCCGTCCGCCGTTTCGCTTGGATGATGAGATCGCGCTGATGCGGGCGCACAAGGTCACACATCTTCTACTGCGTAATTCCGGTGGCAGCGCCCGCGCGCGACTCGATGCGGCCCGCGCGCTTGATCTGCCGATTTTGATGATCGCGCGTCCTGCGCTGCCCGCCGCAAATAGTGTCTCAACCGTCGAATCCGCGCTGTCTTGGCTGGGCGCTGTTCTTGGTGATTGACAGGTGCGACGCAATGGCACAAACGTGACTCACGGTTCCGCATGGCGCTCCGCGAGGAGGGCCGCTGGATTAATAGGGAATGTGGAGGCAGCCTACCCAAACCGGGGGCCGCAAGCCGCAACCGCCCCCGCGACTGTAAGCGGCGCGCGATCCTCACGGCCACTGGCATTTGCCGGGAAGGCGGGGAGAGCGATGCGTTGCGAGTCAGGAGACCTGCCGTGTGACGACCCACTCAAACCCCCGTCGGTGGGACGGGAAGGAGCATTGAAGATGAAAAATTACGCGGGCCTCTCGGCTCTGTTCGCCGCTTTCGCGACCCCCGCTTTGGCTCACCACCCGCTAGCGGGCGCGCCGATGGAAACATTCGCACATGGCGTTTTTTCCGGCATAGGCCACCCGATTCTGGGCTTTGACCACATGTTCTTTATCATCGCTGTCGGTGTTGCAGCTGCCCTTGTTGGCCGTCTGTCTACCGCACCGCTGGGCTATCTCGCGGGCATGTTGGGCGGCGTTGCGCTTGTTACGGCTGGCGTTGCCCTGCCCGCCGTTGAAGTTATGATTGCGGCTTCACTGGTCGTTCTCGGTGGCCTGATCGCTTCGGGCGCTTCGCTGCGCGCGATGCCTGTGATGGCGCTGTTCGCAGCCGCTGGCCTCTTCCACGGCTGGGCCTTTGGCGGCACGATCGTTGGACAAGAGGGCGGCATGGGCGCATCAGTTCTGGCTGGTTACCTGCTCGGCCTCGTCGCTGTTCAATACGCGGTTGCTTATGTTGCGGGCGCACTGCTCGGCAAAGGCACGGCGGCGGTTGAGAGCTTCCGTCCCCGTCTTGCGGGCGCAGTGGTTGCGGGCGTTGGCATGACCTTCATGTTGGAGCATGTCGAAGGCGCGGCGTTTGCTGCTCTCGGCCTTGGTTGATCGATGAAAAACGCGGGGGCCCAGGCTCCCGCCTCTGAGAATGGGCGCGTCTTCTCTGCCGGATTCCGGCACGAGTTGGACGCGCTTTTTCAGTGGCGGCGGGATGTGCGCCGGTTTCTGACCGATCCTGTACCCGATGATTTGACGCGCGCAGTCCTGGCGGCGGCGGCATCTGCGCCATCGGTCGGGTTGTCGGAGCCGTGGCGGTTTATCCGTGTTGAATCGGTAGCGGCGCGGGCGGATGTGATCGCCAATTTCGAGCGCTGCAATGCGGATGCGTTGGCCGGGCAACCCGATGACCGCCAGCCGCTTTATGCCTCGCTCAAATTGGCGGGATTGCGCGATGCGCCAGTGCATTTGGCGGTTTTCTGCGATGAGGACGGAGAGCAAGGGCATGGCCTCGGCGCGCTGACGATGCCGGAAATGCGACGTTATTCAGTGGTATGCGCGGTTATGCAGATGTGGCTGGCGGCTCGGGCGATGGGGCTTGGTATGGGCTGGGTTTCAATCCTTGATCCGGCACATCTGAGCCGCGACCTTGAGGCACCGGACAGCTGGTCCCTGATCGCTTACCTGTGTATCGGATGGCCCGAAGAAGAACACACCGATTGCGAATTGGAGCGGGCAGGGTGGGAAGACCGCCTTCGCCTCGCCGGACGAATACTCACGAGGTAGCGATATGAACCAGAAGATCCCGGCAACCGTCATCACGGGCTTTCTTGGCGCGGGCAAGACAACGCTGATCCGCAACATGCTTCAACAAGCCGACGGAAAACGCATCGCGCTTATCATCAACGAGTTTGGCGATATTGGCGTGGATGGCGAGTTGCTGAAAGGGTGTGGGGACGCGACCTGTACCGAGGATGATGTGATCGAGCTGTCGAACGGCTGCATCTGCTGCACCGTGGCCGATGATTTCGTGCCGGCGATCGAAAAGCTTTTGGGGCGTGAAAATCCGCCCGATCATATCGTGATCGAGACATCAGGTCTGGCATTGCCGCAGCCGTTGGTGCGCGCGTTCAACTGGCCGGAAATCCGCACGCGGACGACGATTGACGGGGTGGTCACAGTCGTTGACGGCCCCGCGCTGGCGGACGGGCGCTTTGCTGCGGACGAGGATCGCGTGACCCGCCAGCGGGAGGCCGATGACAGCATCGACCACGAAACGCCGTTGTCTGAATTGTTCGAGGATCAACTGACCTGTGCCGATATCGTGGTGGTCTCGAAAACCGACGCGATGGAACAGGGCAGTGCGGATGAGACCGTCGGAAAGCTGCAAACCCGCACCCGTGCCGGTGTGCAGTTGATCCGTTCGGGCATGGGCGGGTTGTCGCCGGATGTGCTGTTGGGGCTGGTCGCGGGGGCGGAGGACGATATTTCCGCGCGCCACGAAATCCACCACCATCACCACCACCATGATGAGGACGACGACCATCATGACGACGATCATCACCACGAACATGAACATGGCCATGACGAGTTCGACAGCTTCGTCGTTGGTATGGGCGAGATCAAAGACCCTGAGGCTTTCAAAGCCAAAGTCGAGGCCGTTATCCGCGCGCATGAT
The DNA here is from genome assembly GCA_937948985.1 of uncultured Neomegalonema sp. GTDB lineage: Bacteria > Pseudomonadota > Alphaproteobacteria > Rhodobacterales > Rhodobacteraceae > JAHDDY01. Next base: position 15,476 of record CALFAK010000167.1, read on the forward strand.
GTGCTGCGGGTGAAGGGCTTCCTCGCTGTCACGGGCAAACCGCTGCGCATGGTTCTCCAAGCGGTCGGGCCGCGTATCGAAACCTATTTCGACCGCCCCTTCGGCACGGACCCGCGTGAGAGCGCGCTGGTTGTAATCGGAATGCACGGGCTGGACGAGGCGGCGATAAGGGACGCGTTGGTATGAGGACGCTGGTATTTGCTGCGGCGTTGATCCCCGCATTCGCAATCGCTGATGAAGCGCCCGTGTCCGAGGCGGGAACCGCGTTTATCCGGCATTGCCTGAATGATGTGACAGACTCGCGCGTGGCCTTGCTCAAGGAAAAAGCGCCTGATTTTGCCGCGACTCTGAGCGAGGCTGATTTGCGCGAGGGCGGGGCACAAAAGGCGCGCAAGGTTTGCCCGTGCTTCCTGCATGTGATCGGCGTCTCACCGCAAAGCGAGGGCGATACGCCGGAGGAGAAGGTGGCCTCTATCGTCACGTATCTCAATGCGATCCATGCGGGTGAAAATCCGGAATTTCCGGCTGTTTTGGGCAGCATCACTAAAAACTGCGGCGAGCGTTCCAGCGTGATGCCCGCTCTGTGGATTGGCCGGTGAATGCACCTCCTACTCGCGCAACCCGGTGAGATTTCGGATGGGTCAGAGGCGGTAGACCTCGGCCAGACGCCCGCCGATGTTATCATTATCTCGGCAGCCGACACCGAACTCGCCGCCTTGTCAGAGGCGCGCGGGACGCTTGGGGAGGACGCGCCGCCCCTGCGGTTGGCGTCGCTGATGCACCTGAACCACCCGATGTCGGTCGATCTCTATCTCGATCAAACCGCATTGAAATCCAAGTTGGTGATTGCGCGGGTTTTGGGGGGTGAGGGGTATTGGACCTATGGGTTAGAGCAGTTCTCGACCCGCTTGCGCGAAGCAGGCGTGCAGTTCGCCGCATTGCCCGGTGATGACAAGCCGGACGAGGCGTTGCGTAAGGCATCGTCTGTGTCCGAAGAGGATTGGCACGCGCTGTGGGCGTATTTTGTCGAGGGCGGACCTGAGAATGCGGTGAACCTGCTGCACATGGCGCGGGCGATGGTGGCGGGGGATGTCGCGCGACCCGATCCGGCGCGGCCCCTGCTCAGGGCGGGGATTTACTGGCCCGGCGCGGGGATCGCGTCGCTGGATGATCTGAAACCGCACTGGCGTGATGATGCGCCCGTGGTCCCGATTGTCTTCTACCGCGCGCTGCTGCAAGGGGCGGGGCTGAACCCTGTGAACCGCTTCGTTCGAGCGTTGATGCAGGAGGGGGTGAACCCGCTGCCGATCTTCGTCGCCTCGCTGAAAGATCCTGTCTCGGCGGCGACCTTGGCGCAGATATTCGGGGAGGCGGCTCCGGCTGTGATCCTGAATGCGACCGGATTCGCGGTTTCCTCGCCGCAATCGGCCACGCATGAGCCGACCCCGCTGGATGCGCCGGGCGTGCCTGTGCTGCAAGCGGTTTTCTCCGGCGGAACGGAGGAAGCGTGGGCCACAGGGCTGAACGGCCTCGGCGCGCGGGATATTGCGATGAATGTGGCGCTGCCCGAAGTGGATGGCCGCATCCTGACCCGCGCGGTCAGCTTTAAGGGCGAGGCGTATTTTGACGAGGCCACAGAGTGCCGGATCGCCGCCTATCGCGCGCAAGGGGACCGCGTGGCGTTCACCGCATCACTGGCCGCTGCATGGGCGCGGCTGGGGCGAAAAAGCAATGCGGAGAAGCATATTGCCATCATCCTTGCCAACTATCCCAACCGCGACGGCCGGCTCGCGAACGGCGTCGGGCTTGATACGCCGCAAAGCTGCGTTGATCTGCTGAACACACTCGACGGGGCGGGTTATGGTGTCGCGAATGCGCCGCAGGATAGCGCCGATCTGATGACGCGGGTACAGGCGGGGCCGACGAACTGGCTGACCGACCGTGTACGGCGCGAGGGCGGCGAGCGGTTGTCATTGGAGGAATATCAGACTTTCTACGCCGCGCTGCCGTGGGATATGCGGCTGAAGATCGAAGACCGTTGGGGCAAGCCTGCGGATGATCCGTTTGTTACGGACGGGGCGTTTGCGCTGTCCATCCTGCGGTTCGGCAATGCGGTTGTCGGAATACAGCCCGCGCGAGGCTATAATGTTGATCCCAAGGAGACTTACCACGCGCCCGATCTCGTGCCGCCGCATAATTATCTCGCGTTTTACGCATGGTTGCGCGGGCCGTTTGCGGCGGATGCGCTGATCCACTTGGGCAAGCACGGCAATGCGGAATGGCTGCCGGGCAAGGCGTTGGCGTTATCTCAGGAATGCTTCCCCGAAGCGGTGATCGGTCCGACGCCGCATTTTTATCCATTCATCGTGAATGATCCGGGCGAAGGCACGCAAGCAAAACGGCGCACGGCGGCGGTGATTATCGATCATCTGACTCCGCCCCTGACCCGCGCCGAAACCTATGGCCCGCTCAAAGATCTGGAAGCGCTGGTCGATGAGTATTATGAGGCCAGCGGCGTTGATCCGCGACGGCTGGACCTGTTACGCGGTGAAATCCGGGCGCTGACAGCGACGGCGGGGATTGATGAGGATGCGGGGCTGATCGCGGCGGATGATGAGGATGAAGCGCTGGCCAAGCTGGACGCGTATCTTTGTGATCTGAAGGAGGCGCAAATCAGGGATGGCCTGCACATCTTTGGCGGGTCGCCGGAGGGGCGGTTGGAGACGGATTTGCTGGTCGCGCTGGCCCGTGTGCCGCGTGGCAAGGGTAAGGGGGCGGATGCCTCGCTTATCCGTGCGCTGGCGAAGGATTTCGGGATGTTTGGCGAGGATTTCGACCCGCTGGATTGCGATATGGGCGCGGCTTGGCGCGGCGCGAAGCCGGATCCGTTTGCTGCGCTGACCGATGATACATGGCGCAGCAATGGCGATACGGTTGAGCGGCTTGAACTGCTGGCGAATGCGCTGGTTGCGGGTGAGACGGCTTGTGATGGTGCGTGGGGGAATGCGAAAGCGGTTCTCGACTGGATCGAAACCACCATGCGTCCTGTACTGCGCAGTTGTGGCCATGCGGAGAGCGCCCGCTTGCTAGACGGTTTAAACGCCCGGTTTGTGCCGCCGGGGCCGTCCGGTGCGCCGACACGGGGGCGTCCTGATGTGCTGCCGACGGGGCGCAATTTCTTCTCCGTTGACAGCCGCGCCGTGCCGACACCCGCCGCCTATGCACTGGGGTGGAAATCAGCGTCGCTGCTGGTCGAGCGTTATTTGCAAGATCACGGCGACTGGCCGCGCAATATGGTGCTGACGGCATGGGGAACCGCAAATATGCGCACGGGCGGTGATGACATCGCGCAAGGGTTGGCGCTGATGGGTGTGCGGCCCCAATGGGACGGGGCGAGCCGCCGTGTCACCGGGTTTGAGATTATTCCCGCCGATATGCTGGGCCGTCCGCGTGTGGATGTGACATTGCGGGTGTCGGGCTTTTTCCGCGATGCGTTTCCGGCGCAGATGGATTTGTTTGATAGCGCCGCGCGCGCGGTCATGGCGCTGGACGAGCGGGAAGATCAGAACCCCGCCGCCGCACGCTGGCAGAGTGAAGGGGCGAGCGACGAGGCGGGGTATCGGGTATTCGGCTCGAAACCGGGCGCTTATGGTGCGGGTCTGCAAGCGATGATTGATGAGAAAATCTGGGCGGATCGCAGTGATCTGGGCGAGGCGTATCTCGAATGGGGCAGCTATGCCTATGGCGGCGGCGCGACGGGGCAGGGGGCGCGTAAGGCTTTTGAGACGCGGCTGTCAGGCGCGCAAGCCGTGGTGCAAAATCAGGATAACCGCGAGCATGATTTGCTCGATTCCGATGATTATTACCAATTCGAGGGCGGCGTGACTTCGGCGATTGCCAGCTTGTCCGGTACGGAGCCGGCAATCTATCACAACGACCACTCCCGCCCCGAACGCCCCGTTATCCGCACGTTGGAGGATGAAATCGGGCGGGTGATTCACAGCCGTGTGGTCAATCCCAAATGGATCGATGGAGTGAAACGCCACGGCTACAAAGGTGCTTTCGAGATTGCGGCGACGGTCGATTACCTGTTCGCTTTCTCGGCCACGACGAAAGCCGTGCGCAGCCGTCATTTCGATTTGGTCTATGAGGCGTTTATCGAGGACGACGCCACGCGAATGTTTATCGAAGACGCGAACCCCGTCGCCTTGCGCGAAATGTCGGACAAGTTTGCGGAAGCGATGGAGCGTGGATTGTGGAATCCGCGCAGCAATTCAGCGGCGGATCGGCTGGCGGAATTGCGGAGCGTTTAGAGGCATTCGCGATTAGATTGACCCAAATTGAGCGCGAATGAGTCTAGAGTCGTTTCTAGAAAAGCCGATAAGTCTTCGCCTCAAAAATGCTTTTAAACACAACTACAGAGCGGCGTTGTTGCACGGATCATCTATGATTCCGGTTGAGAATCCAGTGTGGTAGCTGTGTTGGATGAGCAAACCAATCCCGCCGCGCTACAAGACGACGAACTGGGCCTCCTACAACGCGGCGCTGAAGCGTCGCGGATCGCTGACGATCTGGTTTGATCCTGGGATGGTATGGGAAGCTGCCCCATCGGGCAAACGCGGTGGTCGGCAGGTCTATAGCGATGCCGCCATTCAGGCGTGCCTCACGCTCAAGGTGGTGTTTGGAATGGCGCTGCGACAGACGACGGGGTTCGTCGCAAGCCTCCTGAAGCTGGCTGGGCTCGATGGTCGGTTCCCGATTTCAGCACGCTCAGCCGTCGTCAAAAGGATCTCGCTGTTGTCCTGCCTCGCCGCGCTTCGACCGAGCCGATGCATCTTCTGATCGATAGTACCGGCATCAAGGTCGAGGGGGATGGCGAGTGGCATGCTCGCAAGCATGGCCCCTCCAAACGCCGTCGTTGGGTCAAGCTCCACCTCGCTGTCGACGCGGAAACGCTGGAGGTTCAGGCGGTCGAGGTCACGGGTGCAGGCGTTAGTGACCCCACCATGCTCCCCGAACTGCTGGCGCAGATTCCGTCCGATCAGGATATCGGTTCAGTCACGGCAGACGGCGCTTACGACACGCGCAGATGCCATGATACCATCGCTGACCGTGGAGCCGATGCCGTCATACCGCCTCGTAAAAATGCCAAGCCGTGGAAGCCGACCACGCAGGGAGCTATCGTCAGGAACGAGGCTCTGCGGGCCTGCAAGCGCTTCAGTCGGTCGGTGTGGAAACGCTGGAGCGAGTATCATCGACGATCCCTTGCCGAGACCAAGATGAACTGCGTCAAACGGCTCGGTCAGGGCATAATGGCCCGCGAGTTCGGTAGACAGGTCGCCGAACTGCAAATCCGTACCAGCATACTCAACCGCTTCACCGCGCTTGGAACGCCCGAAACCATCGCCGTCCAGAGAACATAAAAATCACCGTGGTAAGGGGAAAATTCGACCCCTAGCCCATCCATGCAACAGCGCCCTACAGAGCACATAACGCTATTAAGCGTGCATAAACAAAGCGCTTATCAAATAAGCTTCATTTTGAAGTGCTGCTGAATGTATTTGCTCAAGGCTTGAATTTGTGTGTGTGATGTATATTACATCGCTTCATGGGCGTTCATGATAGAGGTTATCTTCTTTAAATTGATTCGTTTTGAGTAATCCGTGATCAGGTTGAGCCATAAAGTGTCAGAATTAACGCAAGGATTCGCGAAAATTCTGGCTCAAGTTGATCGGGAAACACTTGAGATAGTCCGTTTCTATTAATCCATAGCCCCTTGAAATGCGGAGATTAACATGTCCAGCTTTACACCCAATCAGTCTGGTAACGTCGTTTCAATCGACCTAACGAATGGTGCTGATATCAATGCGGCCATGCAGTGTCTCGAGGACTATATGGCGGCTAATCCTTCGGCCACATCGGGCGTCGTGAATATCACCGCGAGTACGACTTTCTCTGACACAATCATCGGTAAAGATAACGTCACGCTAAACATCAACAGCGGCGTTACCTTGAAACTGGATTCCGCGATTCCGGGCGTCGCAGCGAGTGCTTATGATATTTCAGGCACTGAAAATGCGGGCTTAACGGGGTCGGGAACATTCGATGTGAACGGCAATGTGCGGTACGGTGTTTATGGTTCCGCGCCGGACAATCCGATATTGGGCAATGTTGACGGAACAGGTGCGAATCCGGATTACCTGAAAATCGTCGGTTGGCAGTATGCCGTCGTAATTGAGTCGAATGCGACAACAGCGGCCAAAGACATCGAAGTCAGAAACCTCGAAATCACAGATCCGCATACATCAGACGTGGTTTTGCCCTTCTGGATGAACAGTCGTTCGAGCATTAACGGGCAATGGATCGAAGGAATCACGATTGACGGTCTCATCGTGGATGGTGGTGAAGTCGCATCTCCGGGAGCGCCTAAAACGGGCGGTGAGTTCAGCGAAACTAATCAATTTACCGCTGATCAGATATCGTTACATGGCGTTCGTGGCGGGACACTTACAAATGTCACCTCTATAAACGGTGGCGAGGTTGGCATAACCATTTCGCGTGGCTCACGCGATATCGTTGTCTCTGACAGCACGGCATCCGGTGCGGACGGGCACGGTTTTAATATCGGCAGCAGCGCTTTTGCAATTGATCTGACCAATACGGCAGGTCTCTCGGTTGGTGATATTGTCGTTGCTGTCGATCCGGTGACAGGCGCCGCAAGCGGCGCTTTCGGTGAAGTCACCGATATTTTCGCGACCCGGATTTGGATTAAGGACGCCGAAGGCGCGCGTTTTCAAGCAGGCGATAGGCTCAATGTAGTAGGCAGCCCAAGCGTAAATCCCACAATTACCGATGTTCAACGTACTGAAAACATTACGCTACAGAATATCACATCGACCGGAAACGGGCTCAATCATGGCAGCACGCTGGATTCCAATGGCAGCTTGACCGCCTTTTCCTCGGTTTTCATTCAACAGGCCGACAATATTTTCGTCAGCGGAACCGCCGGTGGCATAGGGCGTGATGATGGTGCGGGTGGTGTTGCGACACATTACGGACTTTTCGTATCCAACGCTTCTTATCTTCCCGGTGACATCGTCTATCCTGACTACGGTAACAATCAGATCCCGATCGGCGAATTCGCTGACAGTGAGCGCCTGAGTGGTCCCTCCGCCATAAGCAGCATCACCGGAACCTCCGGCAATGACAGTATTCTGGGGACTGTCGCCGCTGATACTATGATTGGCAGGGCGGGCAATGATGTTTTTGATGGCCGTGACGGGAACGATACCATTCACGGTGATGGGGGTAATGACAGCCTTGTGGGCCAGGATGGGGACGACACCATCACGGGCGGCACCGGAAATGACTCGCTTAGCGGCCTCAACGGCGACGACTCGATTTCAGGTGGCAGCGGGGCAGACAGCCTGTTCGGTGGCATTGGCATTGATATCCTCGACGGCGGGTCGGGAAATGATTTCCTGAGCAGCGGTTCGGGCGATGATACTTTGATAGGCGCTCAAGGGGCGGACAGCCTGATCGCCGCAGCTGGCGATGACTCGCTTGATGGCGGTGATGGAAATGATCTGCTTAACGGCGGCACCGGGAATGACACTATCGACGGCGGTGGCAGTAACGATACTATCCTTGCCGGCGGTGGAGATGATACGGTTAATGCCGGCTCCGGCAATGATCGTGCGACGGGCGGCACCGGAAACGACACACTGAACGGCGATGATGGAATAGACAGTCTGTTTGGTGATGCGGGCGATGACGTCATCGATGGTGGTACTGGCGACGATTATCTGGAGGGCGGCCTTGGTGCCGACAGCCTTAATGGTGGCGGTGGTACGGATACCGTTGCCTATCTTGCTGCAACACAGGGCGTAACGGTTGATTTGGTTGCTTCAGGTGCCAATACCAATGCTGCACTGGGGGATACGTTCTTCAGCATTGAGGATATTGACGGGTCTCGCCATGATGACGATCTGCGCGGCAATGCGCTTGGCAACCTGATCACTGCCTTCGAAGGTAATGATACGATCAACGGACGTGCAGGTGACGATACGCTCAGCGGTGGTGAGGGCAATGACACGCTCATCGGTGGTGCGGGAGCCGACTCTCTGAACGGCAACGCAGGCATTGATGTTGTCAGCTATGAAGACAGCACCACAGGGCTGATCGTTGATATTAACATCACAAGCCGCAGCACAGGCATCGCTGCGGGGGATAGTTTCAACTTGATCGAAAAGGTTGTTGGATCTGATCACGATGACGGGCTGTATGGAACATCCTTTGTCAATACGCTCATCGGCGGAAATGGCGATGATTTCCTCAGTGGTCGGGGTGGAAATGACAGCATCAGCGGTGGCAGCGGGAATGATACGCTGGATGGCGGTGCGGGTGCAGATACGCTTAATGGCGGTGCGGGAACGGATACCGCGAATTATACGACAGCGACAGGAGCGTTCCGTGTTGACCTTACCGATCCAACGCGCGGCAACGGTTATGCATTAGGCGATGTTTTCTTGAGCATTGAAAACGTGAATGGATCGCAATTCAACGACTCTATTGTCGGCAATGCCGGGGCCAACGTGATTGACGCTGGTGAGGGCAACAATACCGTCAATGGCGGTGGCGGTCATGACGTCTTGCTTAGTGGTGCCGGGGCGGACCGGGTGCTTGGTGATTCCGGCAATGACAGCATTAACTCCGGCGATGGCAATGACACCCTTTTTGGTGAAGCGGGGAACGATACGATCATTTCTGGCAACGGCAACGACCGTATCACAGGTGGCGATGGTAATGACAGCATTGATGGCGGTTCCGGTGCAGATTCAATCGGCGGCGGCGACGGCGATGACACGCTGCGCGGTGGTGCGGGCGATGATACCCTCGAAGGCGGTGCCGGTGCAGACAGCATCGATGGAGGCGCGGGGTTTGACAGACTGATCTATGCAGGCGCAACAATCGGCATTCTTGTTGATGAACTTGATCCGTCAAATAATGGCGGCAGCGCATTGGGTGATGTCATCAGCGGCATTGAGCAAATCGATGGCTCCGATTTCAATGACCGGTTAGGCGGTGGTGCAGAAGATAACCTGTTCAAAGGCTTTGCAGGCAACGATACGCTGATAGGGCGTGGTGGTGATGACGATCTGCAGGGTGGCGCAGGGGATGACTTACTCGTGGGTGGTGCGGGCGCTGATACGATCAGCGGTGGCACCGGTTCTGATACCGTCAGTTATGAGGATTCTAGCATTGGCCTGTTGATAGACCTTCAAACGCCGTCGCTGAATACGGGTGATGCGGCAGGCGATGTTTTGATCGCTGTCGAGCAATTCCTTGGTTCAAGTCATGCAGATACGCTTTTGGGATCGGGCGGCTCTAATACGCTGGCCGGTGGCGGTGGTGATGATATTATCGATGGTCGCAATGGCAATGACAGCATTAGCGGTGGTGCAGGCAATGATACCATTGAGGGTGGCTTGGGCGCAGACGCCATAGATGGCGGTGCGGGCATCGACACAGCCAGTTACTCTACTGCACCGACAGCATTCCGTGTCGATATGATGGATGCAACCCGCAACAACGGTGCAGCTTTTGGGGATACACTGGTTGGGATTGAAAATCTGATCGGCTCTGACCACAACGATTCTCTGGTCGGAAATCCGGGCGCAAACGATATTATCGGCGGTCTTGGCGCAGATACGATTGATGGCCGTGGTGGTAATGATACCATCGACACCGGTATCGGTAATGACCGTGTGCTCGGTGGCGCCGGGAATGATCTGATTATCAGTGGTGTCGGCGATGATAATATCAGGTCAGGTTCCGGTAATGATACCGTTATCGGCGGCGATGGTGATGATTTGCTCAGCGGTAATGGAGGCGTCGACACGATCTCCGGCGACCTCGGTGCGGATCGTCTTTTCGGTGGTCTGAATGACGACATCCTGACGGGAGGGTCTGGTAATGACAGCATTTTCGGGCAGGGCCATGACGATATCATTGAAGGTGGTGTTGGTGCTGATCTGTTGAACGGTGGTTCAGGTAACGACTCAATTGATGGCGACACCGGCAATGACCGCATTTTCGGTAGTGGTGGTAGCGATACACTGCTCGGCGGTGATGGGAATGACACCGTGAATGGTGGCACGGCGAATGACTCTATCAGTGGCGGTAACGGCAATGACCGCCTCGAAGGTTCTCTGGGCAATGATTCCATTCAGGGAGGCGCGGGCGATGACAACCTGAATGGTGGTGATGGCCGCGACACGATGGATGGTGGTGCGGATGAAGATGACATACGTGGCTTCGCCGGGGATGACAGCATCGCTGGCGGTTCTGGCAACGATACTCTGTTCGGTGGTATTGGCGATGATAGCCTTGTTGGTGATGCCGGAAACGATTTGCTCAGAGGTGAGCAAGGCAATGACGTGCTGACAGGTGGTAGTGGAACTGACCGGTTCGATTTCCGGTTGGGAACGGGGGATGACACCGTTACAGATTTTGCCAATAACGGACTTGAGAAGCTCGACGTGCGCACAATTGCGGGGCTTAACTCCGTATCAGATTTCACGATCACCAATGTTGCGGGCGGTGTTTTGCTCAGCTTCGGATCAGACTCGATCAAACTGAACGGGCTTTCATCTGCTGACATCGACAATAGTGACTTTATCTTCTGATAAACGATGGAATTCTGTCGCTTTACAGAGCGCACACCTGAATGGAGTACGCCTACGCGGAGGCTTCTGTGACGATGCGCATCGGCCCGTCGGCGCGGCCTTCGATCATTTGGCGCACATGGGGGCTGTCCGCTTTCGTTGCCGCTCCGGTCGATCCGCCCCAGACGATTTTGCCTCCATGCAGCATGTAAAGGTCGTCATAGGCTTCGCGCGCTGAAGTCATGTCACTGGTGATCGACAGCACGCTTGCCCCGGTTTCGCGGATAATTTCGTCGATCAGGTCGTTGATGATGGTTGTTGTAATCGGGTCCAACCCCGCTGTTGGCTCGTCGAGCAACAGGAGCTTTGGCGATCCGGCCATCGCCCGCGCAAGGCCGACACGCTTTTGCATCCCGCCGGACAGCTCGGCGGGGAAGAGGTCGGCGGTATCGGCTGGCAGATTGACTTTAGCGAGTGTCTCGATCGCAATACGCCGGGCTTCTCGCACCGAAGTGCCCCGATTTTGGAGCAGACGAAACGCGATGTTGCGCCAGACGGGCAGACCGTCGAACAGCCCACCCTGCTGGAACAAGACCCCGACAGCGGCCATCAGCTTCGTGTGCTCGCGGCTACCTGCTTTTGCAACAGGCTGGCCTGCGATTTCGATCCGCCCGGTATCCGCCTGATGAATGCCGGAAAGGCATTTCATCAACACCGTTTTGCCGGAAGCCGCCGCCCCGATCAGCACCGATTTGCGCCCCGTCGCAATCTCCAGATCGACACCATTCAGGACATTGTTGCCGCTGAACGATTTTGTAAGCCCTGTGATGGCGATCATAGGTCGCGTATCGGCGGTCATCGTGCGCTCCTGTCATCGAGTCTGGTCTGCATCAGTGACAGCCATTTCCTCTGATAGCCTCGTACCGGGATAATCGAAAGTGGAGATATCGGCACCCAAGGCAATCCCTTGAAGCATTTGCAGTGTCAAACCGTACAACAACAGGTCCGCCGGAACCCGTCCGGCGGTCGTTAAACACCTGATTTGCCGCCCATATCCGGCGGATCATGCAGCGCATAAAGCGCCATTTCGTGACACTCTTTCAACGCGAAATCCACCGGATGCCGCCCGCGATCTCTGTGACCGGGCGGTTTTCCGGGCCGCATCGGCGCAATGTACTTGCCTGTCTCAGCCCTGACAGCCTGACGCTTCGCTTCCCAGCGCGCAAGCCTCCGCGCCTGTTTCGGCACATCTGCCAGCGCTAAATGCAGCGCCTTCAAGCGCCGCATCAGATGCGCCGCGTTCACCGCATCATCCGGCGAGATCACGACAACAGGCTCAAACACCTGCACTTCGTCAAAGAACCGGATGCGCGGCACAGGCTTTCGTCCCTTCACAGACGAACGCGCCTTGAAAGATTTGCGCGCATCGAACAGCGCAA